>CAZHQV010000184.1:0-3618 GCA_964534285.1 uncultured Dehalococcoidales bacterium | reverse complement strand
GCCGCGGATATGGGCATTGGATTGGTGGAATTCCAGAGGATTCCTCAGATGGCTAGGGTCGAAGAGCTTAATCCTTTCCTTGAAAGAGATCTTAGCAAGTGCATACTGTGTGCTAAGTGTATTCGAGCATGCCAGGAACTGGTTGTTGAAGGTGCTATTGACTACTTCCGGCGAGGATTTGCTACGAGACCGGCAACGTTGAACAATATGCCGCTGGAGAATTCCGAGTGCACTTTCTGTGGCACTTGTGTCGCACTGTGTCCCACGGGCGCCCTAATGGAGAGGGAGAAGTCGTATAGAGGGACGACTAAGACTACTGTTGAGACAATCTGTCCTTTCTGTGGCTGTGGGTGCAGTATTTGCCTAGAAGTCAAAGATGATCACGTAGTGCGGGTCACGCCAGGGAAAGAAGGTTGGGTGAATAAGGGGACGCTTTGCGTGAAGGGAAGTTATGGCTGGGATTTCATCCACAGCCAGGATAGGTTGACCGAGCCCTTGGTCAAGGATAATGGTGACCTTCGAGCGGCGTCTTGGGACGAAGCCCTGGGACTCGTAGCGGCTCGATTCAAGCAGATAAAAGATGAATATGGCAGTAGCAGCTTGGCTGTCCTTGGCTCTTCCAAGTGTACCAACGAAGAGAACTATCTGTTACAGAGGTTCGCTAGATGCGTGCTGGGCACCAATAATATTGACAATGGCAGTCGTCTGTATAATGCCGCCAGCCGTGTAGGTCTTGGCTCCTGCGTTGGGTTCTCTGGCACGACAGATTACCTCAATGATTTGGAGGAATCAGATGTGATAATGGTGATTGGGGCTGATCCGGTTTGCTCAGCCCCTGCCGCTGGATATGCCATAAAGCGTGCTGTCAAATACAAAGGGGCCAAGTTGATATTGGTGGACCCTCGGGAAACAGGGCTGGCTTCGTTTGCGCACCTTTGGCTGCGACCGAACGTTGGTACTGATGTGGCACTTATCAATGGGCTGGCCAAGGTGATTGTTGATGAAGGGTTAGTGGATGAGGAATTCATTGCCAGAAGGACAGATAACTTCGAGGCTTTTTGCAGGAATTTGCAACCATATTCTCTCGAGTACGTCAAAGAGATTACTGGTGTTCCCAGTGACGAGATTTCTATGGCGGCTCGCCTATATGCCGAAGCAGGTCGGGCAGCAATTGTCTATGGCACAGGAATTACTCAGTATGTGACTGGAACAAAGGGGGTGAAGGCTCTGGCCAATCTAGCCTTGCAAACCGGTAATATTGGTCTTGGTGGCGGTGGCATTTATGTGCTGCAGAGAGAGAATAACGGGCAAGGCGCTTGTGACATGGGAACCCTTCCTGATTTCCTGCCTCGATACCAGAGTGTGGCTGATGCTGGGGCAAGAAGAAAGTTCGAAGAACGTTGGGGTGTGAGCTTGCCGACTGAGAAGGGGTTTACAGCCGTGGAAATCATTGAGCAGGCAAGTGAGGGCAAGATCAGGGGTGTGTACATTGTAGGAGAGAATCCCGCCCTGAGCTTCCCAGATCCAGGACTCATTTCGGAGGTCCTGAGTTCCCTTGATTTCCTCGTGGTGCAGGACATGTTCCTTACGGAAACCGCCAGACTGGCAGATGTGGTTCTGCCTGCTGCAAGCTTCGCTGAAAAGGAGGGAACCTTCACCAACTTTGAGGGTAGGGTGCAGAAGGTACGCAAGGCAATCGAACCTCTGGGTGAGAGCTTGCCTGATGGCGAGATAGTTCTTCGCCTAGCTGAGAGAATGGGGGCTTCGATGCCCTATTCCTCTGCGAGGCAGGCCATGGATGAGCTAGAGGAGCTGGTTCCGCTATGGGAGGGCGTCGGCTACGCTGAAGCGGAGATGGGGAAGAGTAGCCATAAAGGTCGACTGTTAAAGGGATTTGCACGCTTCTGCCCTGTTGAATATGTTCCACAGACAAGAGCCAACGGTGATTATCCTTTCACCCTGCTCACAGGAGTCACACTCTATCATTTGGGCGCGGGCTCCAGAACCTCGAGAGCTTCACGTTTGAAGAGATTCTCTTCAGAGGCTTTTCTGGAAATGGGCGAGTCCGACGCTAGAAAACTTGGAATCAATCATGGCGATAAGGTCAGAGTCATCTCGCCTGTGGCTGAATTGACTACGGCAGTCACGATTGCTGACACACTTCCTGAAGGAACAGTTTTCATGCCTCTGTCGTTCCCAGAGAATGCCGTTACTAGGCTATTCAGCATTGCCCTAGAACCGGAGGCAAAAACACCTGCGCTCAAAGCATGCAATGTAAGGATAGAAAGGATAGGACTCTATGGATAAGACGAAAGTAGCTTCGGAAGCTGACCTGACAAGAATACGCGGGATCGTGGCTGAATACAGCCAGGAGAAGTGGGCGCTGATACCGCTAGTCCAAGGAATCCAGAATGAGTTCGGGTATATCCCTCCCGAATCTATACCAATCATAGCCAGGGCGCTGGGGCTCTTCCCCAGTCAAGTGCAAGGGGTCATTTCTTTCTATGCGCAGCTTTATACTGAGCCGCGGGGAAAGAAAGTGGTCAGGGTGTGCCGGGGAACTGCCTGCCATGTGCGGGGAGGGAAGACGATACTGAAACTGGCTAGGCAGTATCTAGGTGTGGAAGAGGGTGAGACGACGCCTGACCTGGAATACACTTTGGAGACTGTTGCCTGTATTGGCGTGTGTGCCCTGGCGCCGAACATAGTGGTCGGTGATCGGGTCTATGGTCACATGAACCCCAAGAAGGCAGAGCAATTGTTGAAGAAGAGTGGAGGCTAGTATGCATAACCATCGCACCATCTTTGTCTGTCAGGGGACGGGGTGTATTTCCAGCGGGTCTGGTGCTGTCTACGAGGCGCTCAGGGCAGAGATAGGACGGGCGGGGCTACGAGATGTTGAAGTGGATTTCACTGGCTGCCATGGCTTCTGCGAGCAGGGCCCCAATGTGGTCGTTGAACCTGAGGGCATTTTCTACACCCACGTGGCGGCTGAGGATGCGCTGGAGATTGTAAGTTCCCACCTCCGGGATGGCAGACCGGTGGAACGCCTTTTCTACCGGGAGCCACTGACTGGCAAAGCTGTACCCTACTACTCAGAGATAAGTTTCTACAAGAAACAGCAGCGGGTTATCCTGCGTAACTGCGGACTGATTAATCCTGAGATAATTGATCACTACATTGCCAGAGGAGGTTATCGAGGCCTGGAAAAAGCTCTATTAGAGATGACGCCTGAACAGGTCATAGAGGAGGTGAAGCGCGCTGGGCTGCGGGGACGTGGTGGCGCTGGTTTCCCTACGGGGCGGAAGTGGGAGTTCTGCCGCAATACCCCTGGAGACAGCAAATACGTTATCTGCAATGCTGATGAGGGTGACCCTGGTGCGTTTATGGATCGCTCTATTTTGGAAGCCGACCCCCACTCTGTTATTGAGGGGTTGACTATTGCTGGATACGCTGTAGGTGCCAATGAAGGGTATATCTATGCCCGTGCTGAGTATCCCTTGGCAGTAAGGCGAGTTCGGACTGCCTTAGAGCAAGCAGAAGAAAGGGGATTCTTGGGAAGAGATATCCTTGGCTCGGGATTTGATTTTGTGGTGCATGTTAAGGAAGGCGCTGGAG
>CAZHQV010000183.1:0-3638 GCA_964534285.1 uncultured Dehalococcoidales bacterium | reverse complement strand
TTCTTATTGATAGCGCCACCAAGCTGCCGCTCATGATGGCGAGCGAAGCCGGCGGCGTGGAAATCGAACAGGTAGCTGAAGCAACCCCTGACAAGATATTCAGAGCTTATATCCACCCTGCAGTTGGCTTTGAGGCTTTCCTAGGTCGTAAGCTAGCTTATGGCATGAATTTGGGCGGGGATCAATTTAGAGAGGCTCTGAAGCTGATGGCAGGCCTTTACGAACTGTTTATGGCCAAGGACTGCTCTCTGGCCGAAATCAATCCTCTAGCTGTTGCTGTCGATGGAAGGCTATTTGCTCTAGATGCTAAGGTCAATTTTGATGATAATGCCCTTTTCCGGCACAAGGATATTGAAGAACTCCGTGACATAGAGCAAGAGGACCCGTTGGAAGTCCAAGCCCGCGAATGGGAGATAAATAACTACGTCAGAATGGATGGCAACATAGGCTGTATGGTCAATGGTGCCGGTCTGGCCATGGCCGTTAATGACCTTCTCCAGTATTGTGGTGGCAGCGCAGCGAATTTCCTCGACATAGGAACGCTTAACACCACTGAGCGTGTAGTCAATTCCTTCAAGATGTTCAAGGCTGACCCTAGAGTCAAAACCGTTCTGATAAACATATTCGGGGGCATGGCCAGGGTGGATGTTATTGCCAAGGGTATTGTCGAAGCCTATCAACAAATGGATATCGGCTTTCCCGTAGTCGTGAGACTAGCGGGGACGAATGTGGAGGAAGGCAAGCGGATTCTAGCTGAGTCTGGGATAAGCTTTGTCGAGGCAAAAGACTTCTATGATGGCGCTTACAAAGCAGTTGAAGCCGCCAAAGGGGCAACGAAATGAGCATACTTATTGATGAAAACACAAGACTTCTGGTTCAAGGCATCACCGGCGGAGAAGGTAGCTTTCACGCACAGAGATGCATGGAATACGGCACAAAGGTAGTAGCTGGAGTAACGCCAGGGAAGGGAGGCACCCAACATCTAGGAGTGCCTGTCTTCAATTCAATGGAGACAGCTATGGCTGATGCTGGAGCTAATGCTAGCCTTATGTTTGTGCCGCCCGCTTTTGCCGCCGACGGCATCCTGGAAGCAATTGATGCCGGGATGCCCCTAATTGTGTGTATCACTGAAGGCATACCGATTGCGGATATGGTGAAGGTGCATAGCTATCTTGAAGGGAGACCAACACGGCTCATCGGCCCAAACTGTCCCGGGGCCATCTCTCCAGGCAAATGCAAAGCCGGGATCATGGTCGGGGAAATACACCTTCCCGGCAGTGTGGGTGTGGTGTCTCGCAGTGGTACGCTTACGTATGACGTCGTAGCTCAGCTTACCAATCTAGGTATTGGTCAATCTACTTGCGTCGGCATTGGCGGCGACCCTTTGCCCGGGAGCACCTTTGTTGACATTCTGACATTATTCCAGGAGGACAGAGCTACCAAAGCTGTTGTCCTCATTGGTGAGATAGGCGGTACACTTGAGCAGGAGGCTGCTGCATTCATCAAAAGTGAAATGACCAAGCCCGTTGTGGCTTTCGTTGCCGGCAGTACTGCTCCGCCAGGGAGAAGGATGGGCCATGCCGGGGCAATCATCACGGGCACTGCCGCGAAGGCTTCGGAGAAAATAAAGGCTTTGTCTGCTGCCGGGGCTATCATCGCTCCCAACCCGGCTGAAGTCGGTGTCACCACCAAGAGCGTGTTAGAACGGCTCTAGCAGAACCGCTGTCAATATGTATCGCTATCCCCTCGTTGAAGAGATCTCTACCCCTCTGACGGCCCCAGAAGTCTTTGAGCAAATCAAGAACAATCGCCACAGCTTCTTTCTGGATAGCGGCATGGATGCGCAGAAGCTGGGGCGCTATTCTTTTATCGGCAGTGAGCCGTTTCTAGTCATGAGCAGCCGGGGTGCTGAGAGCACCTTGGTTCGTGGCGACCAACGGGAAGTACGGCACGGTAACCCCCTTGATACTTTAGGCAGGCTGCTAGAGACTTACAGATTGGACCACTGCCCGGCACCTGTGCCATTCCTTGCCGGAGCAGTTGGCTATCTGAGCTATGACCTGTGCCACTTCATCGAGCGCCTGCCATCAACAGCTATAGACGACCTCGGGTTTCCTGAGAGTTACTTTGCCTTCTACGATGCTGTCCTCGCCTTTGACCACCTGGAGAACAGGGCCTACCTTGTCGCTACGGGATTCCCTGAGTTGGAGGAAGGCCAAAGGGTAAGACAGGCTAGACTGCGACTTGAGGAGATGAAGGACTGGCTGTGTTCTGCGCTTCCTGCTCAGGACACCAGCTTCGAGCCCGCCGGGGAGAATGGGGATGTTTTGCTTGAGTCCAATTTCGCCCCCGAGGAATACGTGAAGACTGTAGACAGAGTGCGGCAATACATCGCCTCAGGCGATGTATTCCAGGTCAATCTTTCCCAGAGGTTTGAGGCTGATTTGGCAATGCCACCTTACGACCTTTTCAGGCGGCTAAGAAAGGCTAATCCGGCCCCGTTCGCCAGCTATCTCAACTTCGACGGAGTGACCATTGTCAGCGCCTCTCCCGAAAGGTTCCTTAAGGTTCAAGGCGACCTGGTAGAGACACGACCGATCAAGGGGACAAGGCCACGAGGTAGAGACCCCGTCGAAGACGAGGCCCTCGCCCAAGAGCTGCTTCACAGCATCAAAGACCGAGCTGAGAATATCATGATTGTTGACTTGGAGAGGAACGACCTGGGGCGGGTTTGCCGCTATGGCACAGTGAAGGTTACTGAACTGGCTATTCTGGAGACCTTCCCCACCGTATTCCATCTTACCTCTACCGTCGTTGGCAGAATGTGCCCCGGGAAGAGCAATATCGACCTGCTCAAGGCCACCTTTCCCGGTGGCTCCATCACTGGGGCTCCTAAGGTTCGAGCTATGGAGATAATTGATGAACTCGAGCCAACCAAGAGAAGCGTTTACACCGGCTCCATAGGTTACCTCAGCTTCAACGGAGATCTGGACATAAACATCGTTATCCGCACTCTGTTGATAAAGGAAGGCAAAGCTTACTTTCAGGTAGGTGGTGGCATTGTTTACGACTCCGACCCGGAAGCTGAATATGCGGAGACTCTGGACAAGGCCAAAGCTTTGATTCAAGCTCTAAGAGTGCAGGCAAAAGTGACTATCGAAGCGAAATGATATTGATAATTGACAACTATGATTCCTTTGTCTATAACCTAGCCCAGTACGTAGGGGAGCTGGGCTGGGAGCCCATCGTTTTTCGCAATGATCAGATTAGTCTGGCCGATATCGAAGATCTATCGCCCACTCATATCATTATGTCACCGGGTCCGGGCACTCCCCTGGACGCTGGTATTTCCAACGATGTGGTGCGCGATTTGGGTGGGAGAATCCCCATACTCGGGGTATGCCTGGGACACCAATGCATTGGCTATGCCTACGGGGGCAAGGTTGTTCGGGGTGCACCAGTCCATGGGAAGACTTCCCTCATCTGCCACGATGGCAAGACTATCTATCAGGGTTTGGCCGGTCCCTTTCCGGCCACACGCTACCATTCCCTGATTATCGAACCTGAGGGGCTTCCGCCGTGCCTGGAAATAAGCGCCCGAACTCCCGACGGGGTGATAATGGGAGTAAGACATCGAA
>CAZHQV010000182.1:0-3646 GCA_964534285.1 uncultured Dehalococcoidales bacterium | reverse complement strand
CCCTGAACAAGAGCTGGAGGAAGAATTCCAGGAGTGGCAAGAGATCGAGGTCAGTGTCATGGCGCTATTCCCGTTGGCAGCAGGGGAACCAGTATTTCTGGGCGGGCATCCCAGCGACATGTCAATTGATTATCAGCTGGAAGTGCTGCAACCTGCTATTTACCGGATATCACTTGTGGGAGATGAAACAGATCTGGCTGTGGAAGCAGAAAACCTCCCACTTGACCTGCGAGAAGCGGTTCGTCGATTACGGGAAATGACATCTATCTCTCACAACACGCTGATAGAGTCCGACATCAGGCTGGCTCTGCCTGACGATGTGAGGCTAGTTTCCTGGGTATCTGGCGTGGAAGGAGTTGCAACTTTCACTGTAGAACGGGATGTTCCGATCTCGGCGAATACGCTTTCGGTGCGCACTGTCGGTCCAATCTCCACGGGGGACTCATACCGGGCTACGGTAAGTGTGTCGACAGCAACTGAAAGCGATTTGTCGGCGGCAGGTACCGAGTACCCCAGTTGGATCCTGGACAGATACCTGCAGCTTCCCGGGACTATGCCCTCGCGTGTTATAGACCTGGCACAGGAACTGACCGAAGATATGGAAACCCCATACGGGAAGGCTATGGCGATTCGTGATTATCTTCGCACACTAGAGTATGCACTGGATATAGAAGCACCCCCTGACGGCACTGATGGCGTTGACTACTTCTTGTTTGAATTGAAAAAGGGATACTGTCAGTACTTTGCCTCTGCTATGGCGGTGTTATTACGCGCCTCCGGAGTACCATCTCGCGTGGTGGCGGGGTACGGTCCAGGCGCACTGATGGAGCAAGACGGCCCTGGCGATATGATGGGGCTCGGATCGGCTGCATGGCGAGAGTGGCAGGATGCGTTAGCTGTACAGAATAGCCACAGCTGGACCGAGGTGTTTTTCCCAGGATATGGCTGGATACCCTTTGAGCCCACCCCTGTTCGCCCTGTCATTACTCGGGGAGAATTCAGTCTTCCAACACAAGATGCCGAGGGTACTGGTCACTCTACGATCGAGCCAGATCGTATAGAGACAGGCAATCCTTGGTTTGTTCGGCTACTGGGAATACCTCTGGGGTTGGCATTGTTTGGTGCGATCATCTGGCTGGGCTGGAGACGCCTACTGGGACGGGTGTCAGAGCCGCAAATAGCGTACGCGAGAATTGGCTACCTAGCCGCATTAAGCGGAGTGGGACCGAGGGAGGATTTGACACCTCAAGAATACGGCCGTAGGCTGGCAACTGCCATGCCCGAAATATCAGCAGCCCTGGACAAAATAGTATCTACCTATGTGCGTGCATACTATAGTAAGCACGATCTGAACAGCGAAGACAGATCCAACATCGCAAGGGCATGGCCACAAGTGCGCAACCATCTGCTACGGCGCGCTTTGCATAGTGCCTTACCATTCAAATTCTACTTGAAACGCTTAAAACACTGAACCATTTGTTGTATGAGTCACATCTGATCCAGGCTGCTAGTCTGTTTTCTGAATTCCGTCGTGACATCACCGGCTACTTACCGTCATGAGCGCTGGTGAAATCGTCAGTCCCTTCAGCCTTCTTGTATTCGGGGAGCCCATGTCCGGCATGCATAGAACACCTAATAATGGCATACATGCTACTCAAGCCCAGTATGGCTCTGTTTTCCCTTAGATCTTACGAGAATCGATAGGTGAATCGGAGAACACCACGCTCTTCAATATATTCTCGAAATAGCATTCTCTCTTCTCTGAGAAGAAGCCAACGAAGAGGTAGAAAATGCAGTCACGGCAGCTACAGATGATGTAAAGCTAAGCACTTTCTACCTTATTATTCGCATTGTGAAAACACCTTCCTCTGTTTCCGTATTCGAAACCCGGAGTTGGGGGGATTTCAGGCATCGATTGATGCTCTTGGCATCTCCTGTCCTAAGCTAGAAAATCGCCGAATCAGGTGATGCAACAGTCCTTCCACAATTTGATATCCTTATGACCTACCAGTCTGAGCACGTCCCCGTTGCCTCACCCATCACCTCTACAAGGGATAAAACCTCGACTATTACTTTTCTGTGGTTGGCGATTGCGTATATATAGTCCCTATGCTATTGTAAGACATCTCGCCCCGGAGCAACGCCAATCCAATGTCATACTACCCATGCCGTGTCGGTTTCAGCCATGGGCCATCCAACCGCTAGCTCGAGCACCAGGAACTGCTACATGCTTCAGTACGTCTTCAACTATCTGCCACCCATCCACATCTTTCATACGGACTGTAGGAGACAGAATCACACGATGTCCCATCACCACCGCTGCCAGTTCTTTCACATCGTCCGGTATAACATAGTCCCGGCTTCTCAGTAGCGCTAGTGCCTGAGAAGAGCGGAACAGATCCAGGGACGCTCGAGGTGAGGCACCCAGGATCACGTCATCATGTTTTCGTGTCGCATACACCAGCGAAACTATGTAGCGCTGAATTTGCTCATGTACGAAGACTCCTTTGACAACTTCCTGAGCTTCCCTCACCTCATTTGCATTGGCAACAATACCAAGGCTCTCAATAGGGTGTTGTATGCGCTGGCTATCTATGATGGACATTTCGTCATCAAAGGAGGGATAGCCCAGCTGTATTCGCATCATGAACCGGTCCAGCTGTGCCTCTGGCAAAGGGAAAACGCCTTCGTGCTCGATGGGATTCTCGGTAGCAATTAGCATAAAGGGACGATCGATATTATGTGTTATCCCGTCCACCGTAACCTGTCGCTCCGATAGTGCTTCCAGAAGAGCTGACTGGGTCTTGGGAGTAGCTCGGTTGACCTCGTCTGCCAGCACGATTTGCCCCAAGATAGGACCTGGGCGGAACATGAACTCACTGGTCTGCTGATTGAAAACAGACACGCCGGTGATGTCGCTGGGAAGCATATCTGGTGTGAGCTGTATCCGCTTGAAGATGCAGTCTACCGACTGCGCCAGGCTTTTGCCTAACATGGTCTTGCCCACTCCCGGTGTGTCCTTTATGAGGATGTGCCCCTGGCTCAAGAGCGCCGTCACTGCCAACTCTACTGCCCAGTTTTTGCCAATGATGACCTTCTCTACATTGTCAATGATTCTCTTGGCAACATCCTTCGCTTGAGGTTGCTCCATGCCAGGCCTCCGTTCTTCCTCCTATAACTCGATATTCTCTATCACTCCGGCTCAGCATCTATGGCCAGATCCCTGAGTCTCCATATTATGCCATAGCTCATCCAGCACATCCAAACAGATTAGCCAAAATGGTGAAGAAACAGTAGAAAGTACGTAGGTAAGTGCCATAATCAAACCTTAAGTGATGATTACGATGATCAGGTTAGGTTGAAGTGTTCAAGCTCATCGACGCAGTTTCCAAGCGTTCCCAGTTATTCTATTGCTTCCTTTCAGCGATGATTTTCTGACTGAGGTGCGCCGGCACTTCCTCATAATGGTCAAAATTCATCGCAAAGTGCCCGCGCCCCTGTGTCATTGATCTCAAATCTATAGCGTAACGTAGGAGCTCTGCATAAGGTGCCTGGGCTTCAATGATATTAACGCCACCACCAGGATTCATTCCCAATACACGTCCCCTCTTAGTATTAAGATCGCTAGCAATATCTCCGGTATAAG
>CAZHQV010000181.1:0-3739 GCA_964534285.1 uncultured Dehalococcoidales bacterium | reverse complement strand
TGGTGGGCCATAGTGGACTCGAACCACTGACCCCGGTCTTATCAGGACCGTGCTCTAACCAACTGAGCTAATGGCCCTTACCATTGTTGAGAAACTTGCTCCTTGGCTATTAGCCACACGCCTGGAGCTCTTTCCCTATTCAGTCCTCAGGTTATCAGGAAGAAGCATAGCTGTCAACTGACTCAACGCTCTCTGATTGACGTCGTCTAGCACGCAGTACATGTGGCCAGCGTGACCAACATGCCTGTGCAGAATCGGATGGTACTTCTCTCTGACAACGGGCCCCAGTACCTTTCTCGCCAATTCAACGGTTACCTTAGGCCGGTGGGTATCAGGCACATCATAGCCTCACTCTATCATCCCCAGACTAATGGCGGAATTCAGCGGTTGCAGCGTGGCATCAAGGGAGAATTGCCCTTATGCCCTATTTGGAAGCCCCATGAACTGGAAGAGCCGATAACGTCCTTTGTCGAGTACTACAACTACCGGCGTCAGCATCTTCCATTCGCTAACGCCAACTACTACCGACTTCCGCATGCCAGCAAGACCGAGTACCCCCAATTTATAGCGAAGCTCTTCAGGCAAACCTACACTACGCAACGTTGCTTTGAGCCCGATGCCAGGGTTCCACCCCATATCTCCTGCCGCGACCCGCTATCTGCGCTGAGTCAACATGCTCTTTATGTCCTTTCTAAGCCGCTCGGTATCAAAAGGTTTGGCAATGTAGCGGGCTTTGGTTCTGGTTAAGAAAGCCATGGTGTCTTCACTCATAACATCACCGGTGATGAAGACCACTCTGCTGACTAAAGGCTTGGCCTCCCTCTGCAAATGCTCGTATACCTCTGTGCCACTCATTCCGGGCAGCTTGGCATCCACCAGGACAACATCGTAGTCCTCACTCTGAAGCTTTTCCACGGCAGCGTCGCCATTGTCTACAATATCTACCTCATGCCCTTCTTCACTCAGCATCTTAGTTAACAACTGCTGGACTAGCGGCTCATCATCCACCACCAGTATCCGCCCTCCAGGTTCTTTCTTAGGCTCACCAGCAGGTGGCTCAACGGGTTTCAGCTGCGCAGCTTCAGTGACTGTGGCTAACTCCACAAAGAATGTAGCTCCTTTGCCCAACTCGCTTTGGGCATATATCCTGCCACCGTGCCCCGTTACTATTCCATGGGAAACACTGAGGCCAAGTCCAGTTCCCTGTCCCACCTCCCTGGTGGTAAAGAACGGCTCAAATATCTTGTCCAGGTTTTCCTTGGGTATCCCTGGACCATCATCCTTGAACGATATGCGTATGGCGTTATCCATCCTCTCCGTCTTAACCAGGAGATTGCCCTTGCCGTGGGCCCGTGTCATCTCCGTCTCTGCGTTTAAGACTATATTGAGGAACACCTGCTGTACTTGAGCAGCGTCAGCCATGGTCAACTGCAAATCTGAGTCAAGCTGCGTGGTAGCCTCAATATTGCTGTTACGCATTTCGTAGGCCCGCAGGGCAAGCGTGCTTTCAATAATGTCATTGATGTTGACATACGTGCGTTCTGGCTTGGACTTATGGGCAAAGGTTAGTAGCCTGCTTGTAATCCCGGCTACCCGTTGTGCTCCGTCGTAGATGATTTTTAGACTTCCCCTGATGTCCTCAGGGATGTCCCTCTTCAGCAGCAAGTCGGAAAAGCCTGCAACACCGGTCAGGGGGTTATTTATCTCGTGGGCGATACCTGATGCCATCCGGCCAATTGAAGCCAGGCGGCCGGCGAGGATAAGCTCCTGCTGTAGTTCTCTCTCCCTCTCCTCCGCCTTCTTGCGCTCGGTGATGTCACGAACAATGCCGATTGCATTCCATTTGCCCTTTATCTTTACGGCAGACATAGACAACTCTATGGGAAACTCGATCCCGTCCTTTGTCAACCCTGCCAATTCCGTTGTTTTGCCGACGGCGGCTCCCTGTCCCATCACCTTGAACTTGGTGATTCCTGTTCCGTAGGCTTCCCAGTAGCGTTGCGGAGCAAGAGTAGCGTGCAATTCCCTCCCCATGATCTCCTGACTCGAATAGCCGAACATCTTCTCCGCAGCTTCGTTCCAATACGTGACCTTTCCCTCATCGTCTATCATGATGATGGCGTCATAGGCCGAGGCACTCATACGCCTGAACTTCTTCTCGGCTTCTCTCAGCGCCTCCTCAGCCCGCTTGTACTCGGTAATGTCGCGGCCGATGCCGATAAGCCCGATGACGTTACCTTCCCCGTCAAACCGCGGGGTCTTAGTGGCTTGGAACCAGTGCTCCTCTCCGCCTGTGCCAGTCATGTGCTTGGTTATTTGCGAAGGTCTTCCTCTCTTGAAGACAAGCTGGTCATCATGAATGTTCTTTTCGGCTTCCTCCCTGCTTGGCATGATTTCAAGGTCATTCCTTCCAATCACCTCCTCCCCACGCAGTCCGAAAGCCTCCAGTGTCGCGTCGTTGACGACAACATATCGGCTATCCAGGTCCTTGAAAAAAATGGCGTCCTGCGCACTCTCAACCATGAGCCTGTACTAGCTAAGGCTCTCCTCAGCCCGCTTGCGCTCAGTGATCTCATATCTGAGGTCAACAAATCTCACTATTTCCCCGTTTCCATCAAATACCGGCGAGGACTTGATGAAGAAGTACCTGCCAAACCTCTCTTCATACCGCTCTGTTGATTCCACCTTTTCGCTCTCTAGTGACAGCCTGCAGGGACAGTATTCAGCCGGACCATCCGCACCGTGGAGGACTTGATAGCACTTCCTCCCTATCACTTCCTCCCTGCTTTGGCCAAGAAGTGCCAGCCCCTGGTCGTTAATGTTTTCGACGTTAAAGTCCTTGTCTATTATCATCATGACATCTTCTAAAGCGTTGCATGAATCACGCCAATCTTGCTCGGCTTCTCTTAATTGCATTTCCATCCTGTGCCTATACAGAGCCATCTCGATGCTGGTACGCAATTCCCTCCCGTCAAAAGGTTTGAGTATATAGCCAAATGGCTGCGTTACCTTCGCCCGCTCCAGTGTTTTCTCATCTGCATGGGCAGTAAGATAGACAACTGGAATATTGAAACGTGCGCGAATCTGTTCGGCAACTTCAATGCCATCCATATCTCCGCCGAGCACAATATCCATCAATACTAAGTCAGGGTGTAGCTCTCCTGCTTTCTTGATGGCCTCCCCACCAGAAGAAGCCATGCCCGTAACTGAATATCCAAGACCACCCAGGCTGAGCCGTATGTCTTCGGCGGTAATCCTTTCATCTTCTACAATCAGTATTTCCGTTCTTGCCATTATTCCGCCACTCCAAATCTGATTTGAAATCTGGTCCCTTCAGTCCTATCCAGTTCTACCTGACCACCAAGTTGGTCTTCCACCAGCATGGTAACCAAACGCAGACCCAATGATTCTGGATTTCCAAACTCCAGACCTTCCGGTATGCCTACCCCATTGTCGCTGACCACAAGTTCAACCTCATTTTCACCTATCGGTCGCATCGCAATCTTAATCTCACCCTTCTTCCCCTTGGGAAAGGCATGCTTCAGGCTGTTGGATACCAGCTCATTGATAACCAATCCACAGGGCATAGCGTAGTTCACCCCCAGCCTGATACCCTCAACCTCTGTCCTAAGTGTAATCCTGGCTGCCTCAGACCCATAAGCACTGAATAAGCCACGCACCAGACTCTTGACGTATCCACCAAGATCAATCCTGGCTAAATCTTCTGCCTGGTAGAGCT
>CAZHQV010000180.1:0-3794 GCA_964534285.1 uncultured Dehalococcoidales bacterium | reverse complement strand
TCCACAGCAGCCGCTTTCATTGCCGCTGGAGCTGGGCTCAAGGTAGCCAAGCATGGCAACCGCGCAATGTCCAGCCACTGCGGCAGCGCCGATGTCCTTGAAGCACTGGGGGTGAAGATCGACCTCGGGGCTGAAGCAGTGGCTCGATGCCTCGAGACAGTGGGTATTGGTTTCATGTTTGCTCCCGTCTTCCACCCAGCGATGAAGTTTGCCGCCACCCCACGACGGGAGATCGGCATCCGCACTGTCTTCAACGTCCTCGGCCCCTTAACCAATCCAGCCAAGGCTCAGTATCAGGTGGTTGGCGTGCCGAATCCGGAACTGGGAGACAAAATCGCTCACGTTCTCTTCCAACTGGGCACAAAGCATTCCTTGGTGGTACACGGGACAGATGGCATGGACGAGATTTCAATCAGTGGCAAGTCATTAGTGTGGGACGTCAATCAAGATAGGGTATCGCCACCTTACGAGATCTCTCCTGAGGACCTTGGGTTTGAGAAAGCAAGCATGGCACAGATTAAAGGAGGAACGGCTAGGCAGAATGCCAAGATATTGCGCAGTATATTGAGCGGAGAGGCAGGCGCCAGGAGAAACATAGTAGTCATGAATGGCGCTGCTGCATTGGTCGCTGGCAATCGAGCATCGGACCTTAAAGAGGGTACCCGCATTGCCGAGGAGACGATTGATAGCGGCAGGGCTCGGGCAAAGCTTGATGAGCTGATCCAGTTCACCAAGCGCCTGGCCAATGTCATCCCGAGCAAAGCGAAGCAATCTCAATAGAAGAAAGATGCTAGATAGGATCATTGCCCTTAAGAAAGAAGAGGTTGAGCAGAGGAAGAAGGCACTGCCCCTCACTCGGCTGCAAGAGCGTATTGCTCGGGAGAAACCGCCGCTCGACCTCACTTCTGTACTCAAAGGTGACCATATTCGACTGATCGCCGAGGTGAAGCAAGCATCCCCATCGCGAGGAGTTCTTTGCTCCGACTTTAACCCCACCAATCTAGCTAAGACTTACGCCGAAGGTGGCGCTGCTGCCATCTCAGTGTTAACCGAGGCAAATTATTTTCAAGGCAACATAGACTACTTGGAAGCGATCAGACAAGAAGTCCAGCTTCCCTTACTGAGGAAAGACTTTGTCTTTGACCCCTACCAGGTATATGAGTCCCGCGCCTACGGCGCTGATGCCTTATTGCTGATAGCAGCTATCTTGAGCCAACAACAACTTGAGGAACTGCTTTCCCTGAGCCACAGTCTTGGTTTAAGGTGTCTGGTTGAGGTTCATAACGAAAACGAAGTGGAGATGGCACTCCTCAGCGGCGCAGAAATCGTCGGCATAAACAACAGAGACCTTGATACCTTCTCTGTTGATATCAACACAACTCGACGGCTGCGGCCTCTCATCCCGCAACAACGGATTGTGGTGGCTGAGAGCGGCATCAGGAGCAGAAGCGACGTTGAGAAACTGGAGGAATGGGGGATTGACGCCATGCTTGTCGGCGAGGCTCTGCTTACCACTCACGATGTCATGGCTAAGATAAGGGAGCTAGTACTATGACTCAGGTGAAGATTTGCGGGATTAGGGACAAGGTTCATGGGCTGGCAGCGGCTGAAGCCGGCGCTGATTTCATTGGCCTGGTCTTCGCCCCAAGTCCGCGTCAAGTGAAGCCTAATGACGCCCGTCAGATAGCGCACGCAATAAGCAAAACCGGCTGCGCTGTGAAGACAGTCGGCGTATTTGTCAATACGCCAGCTTCACAAGTAAACGCAATTGCCGACCTTTGTCATCTGGACTGGGTCCAGTTAAGCGGCGATGAGCCCTGGCAGTATTGCCTTGAGATCAATAGGCCAATAATCAAGGCAGTTAGATTGGGTGGGCGAAGCTCAGATGATATATGTGCTGAGCTCGCCCTTGCAGCCAAGATGCTTTCCACGCAAGTGTTTGTCGGTCTTCTTGACTCCGAGGTTCAAGGGAAGTATGGCGGAACAGGAATCACTTTCGACTGGGGCTCGGCGCAATTGGTAGCGACGAGATTCCCTGTCATGGTGGCCGGCGGCCTTACCCCTGAGAACGTGGCTGAGGCAATCCAGACAGTAGCGCCTTGGGGAGTAGATGTTTCCTCAGGAGTGGAAGTTGAAGGAGTCAAGGATGCAGCCAGAATTAGAGCATTCATCGAAGCAGCGAGGAGTGCCGATGCTCGCCGTGACATTGCCAGCGGTGCAAGGCAATCCCCGCTGCCAGCGGAGCGTGCCAATCCATGAGAAAAGATGAGCGGCTACCCAACCATCGGGGCTATTTCGGGCAATTTGGTGGCAAATTCGTCCCCGAAACCCTGATGCCCGCCTTGGATGAACTGGAAGCAGCCTACGAACAGGTGAAAAAGGACCCAAGCTTCTGGCATGAATTCGATTCGCTATCCCGTGACTACGCAGGGCGTCCCACACCACTGTACTTCGCTCAACGACTCACCGATTACTGCGGAGGTGCCCGGATTTTCCTCAAAAGGGAAGATTTAGCTCATACCGGTGCTCATAAGATAAATAATGCCTTGGGGCAGGGGCTTCTTGCCAGGAGAATGGGGAAGCAAAGAATTATCGCCGAGACCGGGGCGGGACAGCACGGAGTGGCTGCCGCTACCATATGTGCCAAGCTGGGCCTGGACTGCATCATCTATATGGGTGAGGAGGATATGCATCGTCAAGCGCTTAATGTCTTCCGTATGAGGCTATTAGGTGCCGAGCTGCGTCCTGTTTCCTCAGGTACTAGAACTCTAAAGGATGCCATCAATGAGGCTATAAGAGACTGGGTCACCAATGTGAGAAATACCTATTATCTTCTTGGCTCAGTGGTGGGTCCTCACCCCTACCCGGTAATGGTGCGCGATTTCCAATCAATCATAGGCAAAGAAACGAGGCAACAGATTATGGCTAAGTGCCACCGCCTACCTGATTACATAGTTGCTTGTGTGGGAGGTGGAAGCAACGCCATCGGGATTTTTCATCCCTTCGTCAATGACAAGAAGACACAGTTTATTGGGGTGGAGGCAGCGGGGAGGGGAATCGAAACCGCGAAGCATGCTGCCTCCCTCGTTGCAGGTACAACAGGAGTGCTCCACGGGACAAAATCCTATGTCCTCCAAGATGACGCTGGACAAATTCGTGAGACACACAGCGTATCCGCTGGCTTGGACTATCCAGGGGTGGGCCCAGAGCACAGCTACTACAAGGCTATTGGGCGTGCCACTTACGTCGCAGTGGAGGACAAGGAGGCGCTGGAAGCTTTCCAGCTGCTTTGCCGAACTGAAGGCATTGCCCCAGCGCTGGAACCAGCTCACGCCCTTTCCTATGCTGCCACACTGGCTAGTTCCTTGGACAGGGAACAAATCATTGTAGTCAACCTTTCCGGGCGTGGAGACAAAGATATGGATATTGTGACCAGGGCACTAGGAGTGAAGCTATGAGCCGCATTGCGTGCGCTTTCGCCAAACCGAACCATATAGCTCTCATCCCCTATATTACTGTGGGATATCCCAGCATTGAGGCAACTTTGGAGATAGTCCCTCTTCTCGCCATGAGTGGATGCGACATCGTGGAGCTAGGGATTCCCTTCTCCGATCCCCTGGCTGACGGTGCTACCATTCAGCAAGCAAGCTACCAGGCTCTCAGGCAGGGAGTCACCCCCGAGCTTTGTCTTGAAGTGGCTCAGGTACTGAGACAGCGAGTGGGGACTCCTTTGGTGTTTATGACCTACTACAACCCCGTGCTCAAGTTCGGGTTAGAGGAATTTTGCTCTAAGT
>CAZHQV010000179.1:0-3802 GCA_964534285.1 uncultured Dehalococcoidales bacterium | reverse complement strand
TTCCAGCAGGTCTAGCCTCAGCCGCTTATCAAATTGAAGCTTCAGTAACTCCTTGACCTTTTCACCCATTGGCTTCCTCGAATTAGCCCCTTCTAATGTGGCCAAACAAGGGGCCTTTGAAGCTATTTTACCATAGAAACCTGTCTGTACCCCCGGTTTGATATAGGAAATCCAGGTTCAAAGGTGTTCTATCTGAGCTTCGTCAGGATATAATTGAAGCATTGGCTATTCAGCTGAATAGAAGGAGGCCCAAATATGGAGAAGAAACAAGCAAATCTTTCCTTCCACCATTCAGAGAAATTCAACGCGAATTTGTTCTTGCTATCGGGAGCTCTGGATAGGCTGGAAGGAATGAAGGGCGAAAAGCTGGAAGGAGGAAAGGAAGTAGTAATAGGATTGCTGGATGGGTTGATGAGGCAGTTGAAAATGTCTCAAAGCTACTTTCCTTCTGAAAGGGCGAGCCTTATTGAAAAGGGACTTGACGACTTACAGGCGGATATAGAGCTTGATCAATATGACAATGCAAGGGAGAAGCTTGGGAAGGTCATATCGTGCGTGGCCACCGTCAGCAATGAGCATATCAACGTATTGCTCAAAGAAGATTTGATTTGAGGACCGGAGAGGCTGGCGACGCTTGTATCGTGTGTACCCCGGCGTTGCACAGATTCTGGCTTCTCCTGCCAAGGGGTGTTTTCCTTTTCAGGCCGACGTTCTCCGCTGGGAATCACGTTGTAGTATATAATATGGTGTGAGGATGTCCGGGAAAGAAGAACCTCTTGTGTTGCTCTTTGATGCTAACGCCCTGGTGCACCGCGCTTTCCACGCCTTGCCTCCGCTGACAGTCCCTAAGACCGGGGAGATGGTAAATGCCGTCTACGGCTTTGCCAGCACATTGCTCAAAGTGGTTGCTGAATTCAAGCCTACTCATTGGGCTATAGCCTTTGACCGTCCAGCGCCAACCTTCAGGCACGAGAAGTATAAGGAGTACAAAGCCCAGCGCCCCCCAACACCGGAAGAGCTCAGAAGCCAGATCAAGCGAGTCCATCAACTGGTCGATGCTTTCCATATTCCCGTATTCGAGATCGACGGCTTCGAGGCTGACGATGTCTTGGGTACTCTAAGCAAGCAGGCTAATGAGCAGGGCCTTGAGACCATTATTGTTAGCGGTGACAATGACATGCTCCAGTTGGTACTGCCAGGAGTGCGAATGCTCGCCCCAAGGCGAACCCTTGGCGACACCATCCTCTATGACGAAGAAGCAGTTGATCGGAAATATGGCATAACGCCTGGACAAGTCCCGGACCTGAAAGCACTAACTGGCGATCCATCGGACAATATCCCTGGCATACCCGGCATCGGTGAAAAAACGGCGGCGAAATTGCTTAAGCAGTTCGGCAGCTTGGAGGGGATTTACGCCCATATTGAAGGCATAGCGCCAGACAAGCTGCAGACAACTCTGCGTGAGCATGAATCGCAAGCTTTCCGGAACAAGGAGCTCGTCGTCATATCCCAAGATGTTCCCGTCAACCTGGACTTGCAGGCATCCCAGGTGAGAGCCTACAGCCGGAAGGAAGTGGTAGAGCTTTTCCGAGAGCTTGAGTTTGTTAACCTGATTCCCAGATTGCCGCTGGAAACGGCCGAACCAAGCGGCATGGTGGGAAGCAAAGCCTTACAAAAGGGCGTTTACAGAATGCTGAATACCGAGAGGGCCTTAAACGAGGCCGTAGGCCAACTGGAGGGAACAAATGGTTTTGCCGTAGGTCTTCAAGCTACGGGCAGGGAAGTCGCGCCAGGAGAGCTTGTCGGCGTGACCGTGTCACCAGCTTCAGGAGAGGCATTCTACATACCTTTGGGGCATCGTGGCTTGAACCAGCCTGAGCAACTGCCAGCAGGCCAAGTTGTGGCTGAGCTGAAACCGCTCTTGGAAAACGAAAACATGGGCAAAATCGCCCATAATGGGAAATACGCTATGACGGTGCTAGCTGATTATGGGGTGGAACTTAAGAATCTGATCTTTGACACAATGATAGCTGCTTACCTTGTTGGTGAAAAGAATCTGGACGTCAGGGCGCTCGCCTTTAATAGATTGGGCATTGAAATGACGCCCATCACTGAGCTGCTGGGCACGGGTAAGAAGCAAGTCTCCATAGCTATGCTGGAGGCAAGACAAGCTGCTGACCATTATTGTGCCAGTTGTGACGTCCTATGGAGTCTGAGGGATAGTCTGAGAGACGAGGTGGAGAGACAGGGACTGTGGCATCTCTTTGCCGCGGTGGAAATGCCCTTGGTGCCTGTGCTGTTGGACATGGAGAGGAATGGCGTTGTGTTGGATACTGGACTGCTTCGTGAAATGTCTCTCGAGCTGAACAGGAGAATGCTAGAACTTGAGGCTCAAATCTATGATAGCGTGGGATACAAGTTCAATATCAACTCATACCAGCAACTGGGCAGGATACTCTTTGACGAACTCAGATTGCCTCGACCCCGCAAGACCAAAAGCGGCTACTCCACCGAGGCCTCGGTGATAGAAGGACTGAGGGGCACCCATCCCATAATTGAGCTGGTATTGGACTATCGCCAGCTCAGCAAACTGAAGTCAACATACGTTGACGCCTTGCCAGCGCTGATCAACCACGACACCGGGAGAGTACATACTAGCTTTAACCAGACGGGGACCAGCACGGGTAGGCTTTCCTCTACCGAGCCGAATCTGCAAAATATCCCTATAAGGGGAGAATTGGGAAGGAGAATAAGACAAGCGATCATTGCGCCAGCAGGCTCATACCTTTTGAGTGGCGACTACTCCCAAATTGACCTCAGAGCCCTAGCCCATCTATCCCAGGATCCCGGCCTTATTGCTGCCTTTTCTGGAGATGAAGATATTCACGCTGCAACTGCTTCCAGGATCTATAGGGTTGAAAAGGCCGACGTCACCTCTGACATGCGTCGTGTCGCCAAAACGGTTAACTTCGGCGTTGTATACGGCATGAGCGATTACGGGTTGGAACAAGCTACCGAGTTCAGCCGAGAGGAGGCAGCTCAGTTTATCGCCTTGTATTTCGAGAGGTATCCCAAGGTCAAGGAATACATCGAAGCAACCAAAGAGCAAGCTCGGAAACTGGGCTACGTACAAACGGTAATGGGGAGGCGCAGGTTCATACCTGAAATCAATTCCCCCAATTGGCAGGTGAGGCAGGCTGCTGAGAGAATGGCTGTGAATGCACCGGTGCAGGGCACCTCTGCCGACATTATTAAGGTTGCTATGATTAATGTGCATCAAGCAATGAAAAACCGAAACCTGAAAAGCAAGATGCTGCTGCAAATTCACGATGAGTTGCTCTTTGAAGTGCCTCAAGAGGAGATAGCGGAGATGAAATCTTTGGTCGCCGAGATAATGCCCGAAGCTATGAAGCTTTGCGTCCCTCTAAAGGTAGATATCAAGATAGGCAAGAACTGGGGAAAGATGGCATAAACGATTCTCGGTAGCAATCGGCCAAGGTCCGCTAGTCCTTCAACTCCCTTAATGTCCCAGCCAAAAAGTCCGCTGTGGAAGCTGTTTGCCCGCTCAATATCCTCTGCCGGAATTTCAATGTGACCAATTGTCATAAGCAAGTAACACTATTGAGCGGTCTGCGCTATAATGGGAATTGGAGAAGGTGCTTCTACCGTGCCTGCAGTTGAAGTCAATCATGTAGTCAAGTCCTACGCAGATAAGGTTGTGGTTAACGATATATCCTTCTCTGTCGGTCAAGGTGAGATATTTGGTCTAATTGGTCCTAATGGTGCGGGCAAGACTACCACC
>CAZHQV010000178.1:0-3814 GCA_964534285.1 uncultured Dehalococcoidales bacterium | reverse complement strand
GGCTCCAGCGTCTCAAGAAAGGCGGGCTGGAAAAGGGACCTCTCTCCAAGATGAATATGCTGGGATTGGGCAAGTGGATGGTGAAACGAAAGATGAAGAAGGCTGGAGTCGTTTCGCTGGAGAAGATGATGCAGGACTTCATGGAGCTGGGCGGTAAAATCCTTGCCTGCGATATGACCATGGAGATAATGGGGATAGAGAAAGAAGACCTCCGTGAGGAACTGATATCGGATTATTGTGGAGTTGGAACTTACCTTAATGAGGCAAGGGAATCAAAAATAACCCTGTTCATCTCATAGGAGAAGGGAATGTTTAACAGACTTGTCTACTTGGATAATGCAGCAGCTACCCAGCTGGACGAGCGGGTACTGGAGGCAATGAGGCCATACTTCTTCGACATCTATGCTGTTGCCACCTCGGAGTTTGGCTATTCTCAGGGGATAGAAGCCCGAGAAGCCCTGGATGGGGCTAGAGAGACTCTTGCTACTGCTCTGGAGGCAGCCCCTGAAGAGTTTATTTTCACCTCGGGAAGTACCGAATCCTCAAACATTGCCCTGAAGGGAGTGGCGCTGGCTCTTGGTAACAAGAAAGGCAAACACATAATTGTGTCAAAAATCGAAGATTTTCCTATACTCCACAGCTCAAGAGCATTGGAGAAACAGGACTTCCGAGTGACCCATCTTGATGTAGATAGCGATGGCTTTGTAGACCTTGACAAGCTAAGAGATTCTGTCACAGATGAAACCATTCTAGTTTCCGTCCAGCATGCCAACCAGGAAATAGGGACCATCCAGGATATTGAAAGTATCGGTCGTATTTGTCGCGAGAAAGGGGTGCTTTTTCATACTGATGCCACTCACACCTTCCCCCGAGTCCCCCTCGACGTGAAGAAGATACCAGTGGATCTAGTCACTGTATCTGCCCACACTATACACGGACCAAAGGGTATAGGAGGCCTGTATATCCGTCAAGGAACACAAATAGCCAAGTGGGTAGATGGCGGATTTCAGGAGTTTAACCTTCGTGCGGGGCTGGAAAACATACCGGGTGCAGTGGGATTCGCCAAAGCGGTACAACTGGTTACCCCGGAAGAAACCGAGCGACTACAAACGATGCGTGATCGCATTATTGACCGTCTGATTGCCGAGATACCAAACAGTACCCTCAATGGCCATCGCTGGAAGAGGCTCCCACAGAATGCCAACATTTCGTTCCACTTCATAGAGGGTGAATCGATCACCCTGCATCTTGACATGCATGGTATTGCCGTGAGCACTGGCTCTGCCTGCTTCAGCCGCTCTCTGGAGGGTAGTCATGTGATATTTGGAATCGGCGGTGACCATGAGAGGGCACACGGGTCGATACGCTTTACCTTTGGGCGTTACAACACCATGGAAGACGTCGACGCCGTGGTTCAGACACTGGCTGAGGTGGTGCAGGAGCTGAGAAGTATCAGCCCACTGGGCAAAGAGAAATAAAATAGGAGGGATAGAGATGAGATTTCCATATAGTGAAACTGTGCTGGAGCACTTCCGCCATCCCCGCAATGTGGGTAAGATTGAAAATGCCGACGGGAAGGCGATAGAAGGCAGCCCGGCCTGTGGAGACATGGTATCAGTACACATCAATGTTGACCCCACGACAAATACTATCTCAGATATCAAATTCGAATCTTATGGTTGTGCTTCCAACATTGCTACCGGTTCCATCATCACGGAACTGGCCAAGGGAAAGACATTGGACGAAGCCAAGAAGATTACTTGGAAGGACGCTTCAGAAGCACTTGGAGGACTTCCCAAAATCAAAGCCCACTGCTCGGTGCTGGCTGTAGAGGGTTTGCGCTCGGCTATTGAGAACTATGAAGAGCGCCACGGTCTGGTTAAAGAACAAAAGCCGACCACCGTGGAGACCGTGCGTAGGCGGCTGAAGAAAGTTATGAACCCTTTAAGCGGGTTAGACTTGGTTCGCACTAACTTGGTGCGAGATATTGAGGTAAAGGATGGGGCTGTACGAGTGGTTGTAGATTTGCCTGCGGATAACCAGTTTGCTTCCGCCATAAAGCAAGAAATCGTGGAGAAGATAGAACCACTTTGGGATGTTAGGAAAGTAGTGGTTGAATTTACGGAATAAGGAACCTTATTGTAAAGTGAACTCCAAACGGGCAGCCTAATAGCGGCTCATTTTCCTTCACATTGCCCCTCGATGTTGGCCTCCTACTCTAGGAGGCCTTTTCTTTTTGTCAAGCTTTCAACTATCCCGGGGAGAGAAGGATGCAATTGCTTCCTCTGATATAACAAAAACCCCTTCTGTCTCATAATGGAATTCATACTCTAGTCATTGCGTATAAGTAGTGTTATACGCTGAATTCTTTCAGCTTGAGCATTGAACGTTACGTCGGAAAGTGCAATCTGGAGGCGTAACAGCAAGATGACACAGGCATGTAATGAATGCTAATATTTATGAGGTATGGGGTTTACTTTCCTTGGAGGCTATGTATGAAGAAGCTGATAGTATTCCTTCTCCTTGCGATTACATTGGTAACGAGTTGCGCTTGTCCTACCGCACCAGCACCGACCACAGATACAGAACTATTAGAACAACGGCTTGACCTCTTAGTCGAACAGCTAGAGCAGCAGCGCCAGACGCTGCATGTACCCGGTATGGCTATCGCAGTAGTCAAGGACGATGAAGTGGTTCTTACTCATGGCTTCGGGGCTGCCAATGTCGAGACGGAAACACCCGTGACACCCGAGACTATCTTCGCTATCGGTTCGTCTACTAAAGCCTTCACCTCTACCTTAGTCGGTATGCTGGTCGATGAGGGTAAAATGAGTTGGGACGATCCGGTAACCAAATACCTGCCGTATTTTCAGATGAATGTTGAAAGTGATGATGAAAGCACGGAGGTCACGCTGCGGGATGTACTTTCACACCGTACCGGCTTTACTCGCATGGGCTTACTGTTTGCCAGCGGCCAAATCCCGCGCGAGGAAGTACTGCTTGATTCTACCAAAGCCGAGCCCTATGTGCCCTTCAGAGAGAAATTCTATTACAGTAATGTCATGTATATGTCCGCAGGTGTAGCAGCTGGTAAAGCAGCCGGTACAGACTGGGATACGCTAATTAAGGAACGTATTTTTGAGTCGCTGGATATGGACAGTACGACTACATCCGTGCTCCAGGCTGAAAAGGACTCCCGCCTGTCATTAGGCTATCTGTGGGATGAGGATTTGCAGGTATACGAGTATAAGCCCATGCGTAATGTCGACAATATTGGCCCGGCCGGAGCCATCAATTCCAATGTGCTTGACATGGCACAATGGGTTCGTCTACAACTTGGTCTCGGCGAGTATGAAGGACAGCGTCTGATCAGTGAAGAAAACCTTCGTGAAACCTGGACGAGCCATATTGAAATCGCCGAGGGTGTAGGTTACGGCATGGGTTGGATGATAAGAGAGTGGGAAGGCCAGCCGGTCATTGAGCATGGCGGTAATATAGATGGTTTCTCGGCACAAGTAGCTATGCTACCCGAATCCGACATTGGCTTCGTATTGCTTACCAATGCTTCCGTAAGCCCTCTACCACCACAGGCTATCAACCTAGTCTGGGACACGCTACTCGGAGAGGAACCTGCCGATACCGGAACTGCTGAAGATTATGAACCGTATATCGGTGAGTATGTCGCCAACTTCGGCCAGTTTCAGGACACAGTATTTACGGTGCTGGTACAGAACGACCGTCTTGCCGTTGATGTGCCGGGCCAACAGGTCTTCGAGCTAAAAGAGCCCGACCAGGAAGGCAAGTGGTACTTTGC
>CAZHQV010000177.1:0-3817 GCA_964534285.1 uncultured Dehalococcoidales bacterium | reverse complement strand
TGCGTAGATATATAAGCAGCCTACTACGCCAGAGCCGAGATACAATAGAAAAGTCAGCCAGAACTGACAAAATAACGCCTTTTTTAACGTCAGGTTAGCTTTGAGACTGGGGCTAATCACGAATGGAAGCAGCGAACTATTAGTTCGATGACGCCCAAGAATTAGGATGGCAGCCAAATGATAATCCAGTGTCCAAGCTGCGGTGAAAATGTAGTGGTCAGTGGTTTAGGCCGCAAACCTTTAAACATCCCACTCAAAAACGTTTATGAGTGCCTTAGAAAATATCGTAATGCAGCTAGGGTCTTTTCTTGGGTGTCTTCATCGGCGGTGCGGTCTTCGACGAGCTCTCTTAGTCGGGCGTTCCGATGGTCGATGAACTCGCGGTATTCCCCTAAGGTGCGTGAACACTCTGCCTCATCATGTGGCACTCGGACGAGGCCGCGTGTACCTGTGTTAGCCAGTAGCACAAGTAGTTGGGACTGCGAGCCCGTTATGGTGGGGATTAGGGCGATCTGCGTCCTTACGCCTTTGGTGAATTTGACAGCTTGGGCAACGAGCATATCAGAATATGGTTTGGCCTCACCGTCAGAGGGTAGGTCGTAGGTGTCAAAGGGTTGGGACTTATCAAGGAAATGTGAGTCATACTGCCGCAGAAGATCAGGCTCACTCCCCGAAATGTCTTTGAGTATCTGTGCCGCAATATCGGCGGGGCGAACGCGTTCCCGACGCCTGGCAGTATTCTTGTTGATTATGGCCTTCTCTTCCTTCTGCCGAATGGCTTCAAAGAAGTCTCTAAGATAGGCATAAAGTTCGTCAATTAGCTCCTGGCGGCGTTGGGATGAGTCAACCCCTATCATTTCCAAAACAGCGTCATCAAGCTCTCTGCGGTCTGGCATATCAAGCTCGCAGAGGTTTGACAACTGCTCAAGTTCCTGTTCCTTGTTGGCCTGTTTATATGCCATAGCACGTAACCTTCGTTCAGACAAAAACTGGAGAGCATTACGGCCTATCATCGCTCTAAAGGTCTGGCTAACTTTCTGAAGTTTCTCAGGTCTGGCTGCTCTGGGGTCTGGAACTAGCATCATGTTTACGTCTATCACTTGTGTCTTGTAGTTTCCCTCAACACCTACAGGACGCCCAAATTGAAATTTGGATAGGACCACCCAACTAGAGTTAAGAATACCGGCCATTGTGGTTGGGTCGGTTGATGTTGGCAGATGGATATTGTAGAGATTCGCGTTGCATAAAAGGTTATGGGCGTTCAAAGGGATGGCATGTTTGTACTGTTGAGACATAGGCCAAAATAAGGCGCCACGCCCGTAGCTAGTGAGGTCATACCATTCCTGCTCTTGTGTGACCCGAGCGGAGCACGTTGAGCCAAGATGGATATTCTGCTTTTCGCCCCACTTGATATATCTTCCTGCATGGCTACCTTTGAGTTGATCCTTGCTTTGGCCGAAGAAGAAAACCAAGCGGCTACAGTCTTCTCCAGACACGGTGAATCCATCCACCTCCATAAGGCTATGAACCTCGGGTTCAAGATAACAGGATTCAATTGGCCTAACCTCACCGCGGCCATCTCCGCAACGCACAAGTTTTACGGTGTTAGAATCAACCTCATGGCGGGAAACGCCATATTGTTTTTTGAATTCGTCAGGATTTTCTACGGCAGTGAGAGATTCAGCACTGCAGTCTATCGGGAAGAAAAAAGTATCCTTACCGCTGGTAATCCCACGACGGACAAGGGCAATATCTCCGAGGGGAGCGAACTTTTTGCCGTAGTTGTCCATCAGCCGAAACCAAAGGTCGGGCGCTCTAACATAAACGCCCCACTTGCCACCATAGTACTTGCCCCCGGTAAACTCAACGGATCTCTGCTGCTCCTCGTCCGGTTCGTCGGTAGCGGGTTCGTCTGACTGGCTCACTATTGTTCCGAGTTCAACACCTTCCTTCCAAAGGTCTTGTTGCTTCACCAGCCGAACTCGATATCTTTCGTTGATGGCGTTCTCAGTGAGAGATAGGATCTCGTCTCGCAATTGGTCGGTGGCGGTTACGGCTCCGGCGGTAGTCCCATCGTGTGCTAGAATCTCGGCGATCGGTCGGCGCAGCTGGACGAATCGAGCGGTGTTGCTCATTCGCTTAGCCTCGTCTGTTTCGCGCTGCAGGCAGGTGATGGCTGTGGCTACTCTTGCGCCCACAAACCACGGCTCGTCAATACTCTCGAAGATGGCCAGTATGCGGAAGTTGCTCAAAACCCAGTCCTGAAGCCGAAAGCCATATTCAACATCAAGCCACTGTGAAGACGTCAGCAGGCAAAGGTAGCCATCATCTTTTAGGAAAGAGGTGGAATGAGGCCAGAAATAACAGTGAAGATCGCTCCGGCCTGAGAAGGTGACGCCTGCCTCATCGTGAACAACTTTCTGATAGTATTCTTTCGTCCCTGGCCGTAGCCCTCCCTTGGCGCTCTTCTTGGTTTTGGGAATATCTTCTTGCCTCACGTAAGGCGGATTGCTCACAATAACATCAAGCGCGGGTATAGTAACCACTCTGCGCTTTCCGAGGGTCTTTGTCTCAATTCGCTTCGGTAGCGAAATGAAGGCCTTATGAGCGGCTACATCAAAGAAGTCACTGCGGGCAATCTGCGGGTAGTTCTCCTGATCAATCAGATCACGTGTTGCCAGGTTAATGGTGGTGAGGTGGGTGGCAAAATGAGCTATATCAACACCAAAGAGGTCGGAAAGAAGTTGGACGTGCTTACGTGTCGGCGATAACTCCTTCTTGCGAGCGTACGCACGAACCAAGAAAGTACCACCACCGCAGGCCGGATCCATAACCGCCTCAGTGCCGTTGCGGATACAGAAGCTGTTGATGAGGTCAACCACTTCGACGCGGGTGTAGTATTTCCCGTACTTATGCCTTTCTTCGGGCGAAATCAACCTCTCGAAGATGCGGCCGATAACCTCATAGTCAATCTTGGAGAAATCAAACTTGTGCACCTGGTTGACAAGCTCACGCCAATGAACGACGGCGGTATCGGAATAGAAGGGAATTCGGTTTTCAATGGCTTTATGGTCTTCTCCAAAAACTGTCTCATAATCGCCAGTGATGTTCTTAGCTTCCGCAAAGTACTTCTCTAGGTGAAGCCTAAGCTGCTCTCCGGTGTCAATATGCTCGGGTATAATTAGTTTGTCCATCTTAGCGCCGTAACGCTTCAACAGGGCTTCATGGAAGACCAGCTTATTGACCAGTGCGTAGCACGCGTACTTGGAGGCGTTTTCGAGGTTATCCTTGATTCCTTCCTGGTCGTCCAGGATTGTCCATCCTTCTTGACGCATCCAGGCGTCAAGTTCCCTTTTGAATTTGGGGTCAGTATAGCGAGATAACAGTAGCTCGAAAGTCATCATTATAGGCGTGTGCAAGGCAGACTCAAGCAGGTCGATAAACCTCTCATCTGGTGGCTTAAAGCCGATGGGCGCTGTGCCTCGGATTATGTCGGCAAATTCCGCTAGAAACTTGCCCAGCCACGATTGGATAGCCTGCCGGGTTGGCTCTATATCCAGGTGGCTTTCTTTGTGGACGGCTGTAACCTGCCACGACCTATACTTCTGGTTTTGATAGGAAGCTTTGTCTGGTGTTGTCTCCCATAGTACGAATTCGTTCACGTTCCATGTGAAAAAGAAGTGCGCTCTGGCTCTCAGTGCTTTTGACCGCGCATCGTTGACGACAACGTCATTATAGGGGGTGCTACCATCCTTCGCGTAAGGGAGCTTCACCTCACCAGTGAGGACTGGCGCCTTGTTCTTATCTAGGAGAGTCA
>CAZHQV010000176.1:0-3819 GCA_964534285.1 uncultured Dehalococcoidales bacterium | reverse complement strand
ATGGTTTAGCAATTATCTTCGCCAAAACGGACAACGGGGTTAGCGCTTTTATTGTGAACAAGAACCAGCCAGGGTATTCCACGTCGAAGCCTTGGGAGATGATGGGCTTGAGAGGAGGACAATTTGCAGATATCCGGTTGAAGGATGTGCGAGTACCCAAGGCGAATCTCCTCGGTCCAGAGGGTAAAGGTTACCGGATGCTGACGGAATTGATAGCTTACGGTAAGCTAGATATCTCAGCTTGTTTATTGGGGATTGGAGAGGCTGCCCTGGCTGAAGCTATCAAGTATGCTAAGGAGACGACAGCAAGGGGGAAACCCATAGCCAATTTCCAGACCATACAGTGGCTAGTAGCCGACATAGAGACTCAAGTTGAAGCTGCTCGATGGCTCACTTACCACCTCGCCTACTTAGCAAGCCGGGGGGGAGATATCCGGCATGACTCAGCATTGACCAAGCTGTTTGCCTCGGAGATGGCAACTGAGGTGACGAGCAAGGCGCTTCAAGTGCACGGCTCTTACGGCTACACCAAGGAGTTCAAGATAGAAAGACTATACCGCGATGCCCGGGTTGGCGAGATTATCGAAGGGGTGAGCGAGATCCAGAGAGTAATCATAGCTGCCAGTCTATTGCGCTAAGGAAACAAGGCGAACGGACGAAATTGAACATAGTTGTATGCCTGAAACAAGTCCCTGAGACCAACGACGTGCGCCTAGATCCTGAGACAGGCGTTCTCATCAGGGAAGGGGTGCCAAGCATAACCAACCCTGAGGATAGCAATGCTCTAGAAGCAGCATTGTCTCTTAGGGAAGAGCATGGGGGAAATGTTCTGGTAGTAAGCATGGGCCCTCCTCAGGCCGAGGAAACTCTGAGGGACGCACTGGCTATGGGCGCGGATGAGGCAATACTGCTGTGCGATAGGGCCTTTGCCGGAGCCGACACTCTGGCAACATCCTATACCGTGGGAAGCGCCATAAGAAAGCTAGGCTATTTTGATCTGATTCTCTGCGGGACAAAGACACTTGACGGAAATACAGGCCAGGTCGGCCCACAGCTTGCCGAATTTCTGGACTTGCCTCAAATTACTTACGCTCGGCGAGTTGAGGTACAAGGAGAAATCCTGAGGGCGGAACGAGCTTCTGAGGAGGGCTACGAGTTGGTCGAGACCAGACTGCCAGCCTTGGTTACGGTAACCAGGGAAATCAATGAGCCGCGCATCCCATCCATCGACCAGATTATGCAGTCATACAGAGAAAAGGAGGTCAAAATCTGGAGTGCCGCGGATTTGGGTGTTGACGAGCACAGTGTGGGCCTTGATGGTTCAGCAACCAGGATGGGCAAAATGTACAAACCGGAATTTGCGAAGGGGCAAGTTGAGTTCATAGAAGGCTCAATGAAGGAGATGGTTCAGGGACTTCTAGCGAAGCTGAAGGAGAGGAACCTGATTTGAGGGACTATATCTAAAGGCAGCACAATGAGTCTGAATGAATACCGAGGCGTATGGGTCTTTGCCGAGCAAAACGAAGGTAGATTAAGAAGGGTATCCCTCGAGCTGCTTGGCAGGGGAAGGGAGCTGGCCAATAGACTGGAAGTAGACTTGACTGCGATCTTGCTTGGCGAAAATGTGGGGAAGTTGTGTGCTGACCTAATAACCCACGGAGCTGACAGGGTGCTTTGGGCTGATAGCCCAAAGCTAAGACACTTCAATACAGATATCTACACCAGGGTAGTAGCTACCGCGGCAATGGAACATAAGCCAGAGATATTTCTCGTCGGCGCAACTTGTGTAGGAAGAGATTTGGCTCCACGGATTGCTAGAAGGCTAGGAGCGGGGCTTAGCGCCGATTGCGTCAGCCTAGACATAGACGAAAAGACAACACTACTGCAGCAGACTTGCCCCGCTTTTGGCGGCCAGTTCATGATTACCATAGTGACACCGAGGCGCAAGCCTCAGATGGCGACTGTGCGTCCCGGCGTCATGCAGCCACTGCAAGAGGGCGCCAGAAGAGGCGAAACCATCAGCATCCCAGCTGATACCGAAGATAAGGATATGAGAGTCAGTACACTGACGGTGGTGAAAGAGGCAAGAAGAGGAATCGAGTTGGAGCAGGCAGAGATAATTGTCGCCGGGGGTATGGGGGTGGCATCAGCAGAGAATTTCCAAATCATCCGCGAGCTTGCTGAGGTGTTAGGTGGCGAGGTCGGTGCCAGCCGTGACGCTGTGGAGGCGGGATGGGCTCCCAGCGACTGCATGATTGGTCAGACCGGAAAGACCGTGAAGCCCAAGTTGTACATTGCTTGCGGAATATCAGGCGCCGTACAGCACACAGTAGGGATGAAGGACTCAGAGGTGATAGTAGCTATCAGCAAAGACCGCAAAGCGCCGATATTCGAAATCGCGGACTACGGGATAGTTGCTGACCTGCATCGAGTAATCCCACTGCTAATACAGAAGTTATTGCGAAACAAGGGAGCTGCTTAGGACAGAATAGTATCGAGCCGCCTATCTCAGAAGGCAGAGGTCTAGCTATGTTCTGTCTGAAGCTCTCGCTCCCCTAGGAGCCTCACCTGACAGCCCAATAGCCTTATTCCAGGGCCTGCATGGGGCTGCCCATATGAATCTGTAGCCCATCTCGACAGCGCGCTCTGCGCCTTTAATTGCCCCTCTTGCCCACCATCTCCTATTCGCCTTCGCCGGGAAGTGCTATCAGATGGAGTTACCAAGGACCGAGATCTTGCTGATACCAGGGAACCAATGCTAAAATCTAATTCCCAGTATGAAGGGACACGTCATAGCCGAAGTAGCCGTGGTGCCCCTCAGCAGAAGCACGCGCAGCCTTAGCCACTACGTAGCCAAGCGCACCATAACTCTTGAGCAAGCCAAGGGTATTCCCCTGTCAGCTTACACCAATGAGGACAACCATCGAAGCTCAATCACAGAGCGTTTTGGAGCCTGCCAAAGAAATGCAGCAGGGATCATTTGAAGTGGAAAGACAGGGAACAACCACAGTCCTAGGAACCAGTGGGAGCTATGATAGGTCTCCAACGACGGAGGGCACGGTAGAGGCAGCATCAAGGAAAAGCAGATGAATGCCCGAGAGCCACCACGGAAAAGTTGACAGTTTGTCAAAGATGTCGCAAAATATGTCATTTAATTTCAGCTCGATATGAAACAAAAAAAACCAGAAACGGGAGGTTAAGATGAATGCGAGCGACGGTCTAAGGATAAGCGCATGGAAGTATCCTGACAAAACAGCAGCGGTGTACTTCGACCAGCACAGAACGTACCGGGAACTCGATAGCCGCGTAAACCGCCTTGCCAATGGGCTGTTGGAAAGGGGGTTCAAGAAGGGGGATAATGTAGCCTATCTGACCTACAATGGTCTGGAAGGGCTTGAGATTATTCAAGCGGTGCTAAGAACAGGCATGACTCTGGTCCCTATAAACTACCGCCTTGACGCTGAGCGCATGGAGTTTATCATCAACCACTGTGATGCCAGTTGCCTGTTTGTAGACAGCGATATTCTAGACACAGTCAAGCCTATGATGCCCAATCTGAAGAATGTTTCCCCGGAGAACTACATAGTCGTGGGAGAAAACGGGCATGGCATGACCCCATATGAGGATGTCCTGTCCAAATCGGATGAAAACCCCGAAGCCGATGTAAAACCAGCGGACATTGCTTACATAGCCTATACTTCGGGGACTACAGGGCTGCCCAAGGGAGTAGTGACTTCCGCTCGAGCACTCATGAACAATATGAAGAACGCCATGATGCGGGGGGCAGGAAGGGGTGGAATAAAGCCTGAGGATAGGGTC
>CAZHQV010000175.1:0-3831 GCA_964534285.1 uncultured Dehalococcoidales bacterium | reverse complement strand
ATTCCCCGATATGCACTGATGCGGAGGAACAGGAGGATGCAGCCATCAGCGGCAACATTATCGTTTGGGTTGACCACCGCAAGGGAGTCCACATCTACGATATCTATGGCTATGACCTATCCACCAAGACGGAATCCCCTATCACTACTATTCGGCCCCCCACCGGTCCGTGGCGCGGACCCGTCATTGATGGAAACTTCATCGTCTGGGAGGACGACCGTGAGGCTTACTGGGAGAAATATGGCTATGATATCCGGGGCTACAACCTTGCCACTGGGATGCAATTCCCTATCTGTGCCAATCCATCTCAGCAAGCATGTCCCAAAGTTAGCGGCAACATTGTTGTCTGGACGGATGACCGTAATGGCAACGGCGATATTTATGGCTACGACCTTTCCACGCAAACAGAATTCGCTATCTGCACCAACGAAGCTTACCAGGGGTGGGCTGACATCTGTGGCAATATCGTTGTCTGGCAGGATGAGCGTAATGGCAACAGCGACGTCTATGGCTATGACCTCTCCACGGGGATAGAATTTCCCATCTGTACCGAACCACATGAGCAAGTGGGGCCACTGGTGAGCGGTAATATAGTCGTCTGGGAAGACCGGCGCCATAGCTGGTGGCAGGAGGAACTTGATTTTTGGTTTTACGGCTATGACCTTTCTACGCGAACAGAGTTCCCCATTGCCCGTTACGATGCAATATTTGGTATGGGGCTGCAAGACTTCGATGGTGATACCATCGTCTATTACGACATGGAGGTAGAAGGAAGCTCGAAGATTATGGGGTTAAGACTACCATGAATCTCCAGCCAAACTGAGGTTGTTGAATTCTAGGAGGTGCGAAAATGGGACTACTTGATAAGTTGTTTGGGAAAAGGTGCGCTGAATGCCATAAGCGTCTTTCTGAACCAGTATCGACAGCCACTCGTCACTTTCGCTTTGACAGTGGTAACCGGTTACTGAAAGCCATGGGGAAGGGCCTTTCACGCGCCGTCTATTGTGGGCGATGTGATTCTTTTTATTGTAAAGAATGCGCACTTACAGCGGGAAGAGAAAGGCCAGGCGAATGGCGTTTAATATGTCCTCGATGCGGTAAAGATCTCGGTGATATTGGCCTTCCATTTTAGGTCATACAGATATACAGAGGAGGTGTGAAAATGGGACTACTTGAAAAATTGTTCGGGCCGTCAGAGGTAGAGAAACTAAAAGAAGCAAAAGATGTTGAAGGTCTGGTAGGACTACTCAGAAAGAACAATGTTGACACTATTCAAAAAGCTTGGTTGGCACTATGGGACCTACACGATAAACGGACAGTTGTGCCCTTAATACAAGTTCTTCAAGCTCATGCCACCGTGCATCCCTATGCATGCATCAAGGCTATTGACTTACTTGGTGAACTTGGCGATAAACGGGCAGTTACACCCATAATTCAAGTTCTTGGGACCTATCCCACCGATTGCGATGTCGTTAGCAGCAGTGTCAAGGCACTTGCACAAATTGATGACAAAAGAGCAGCAGAGGTGGCGGATGGAGTAATAAGAGTGTTATTGGAAGGCGAGACGTGGGGTTACAGTGAAATTGATATATTTGACAAAATTGGTGAACCAGCAGTTGAGGCCCTAACTGAGGCCCTTGATGATGAAAACGAAAAGGTGCGAAAGCGAGCAAAGCAAATTCTTAAAAGCATTCAGAAGAGAAGGAAGATCGAGGAGAACGGGTGAAGAGAATAGCCAATATCTTAGCTTCACTAAATCGGCAAATTGCTAATTCACAGTTAAAGCACACTGTAATCATCAAGGGAGGTGACAAAGGGAGGTAACATGGGTATGTTGAAAAGGGGAGAGTGGGTCAGGTTGTGTGTCCCGATTGTGGAACCATATACAACCGGGAAGTACTAATAAGGGTATTAGAACAACACGACCCCTTACCGGCAGATTTTCGTTTTTGGACAACAAGGGTAACCTGCAAAACTTGCGGAAACAAATTCTGGATTTCGAAAGCTGGTTGACAGAAACTTGGCATACCGTGAGCAAGCTCAGGAGAGAGAGAAGGACAATAAGCCCTACTCAATATAAAAGGAGGTACAAGAATGGCAATAAGGCATATAGAATACGAGTGCTTATGTGGGAACAAAAGCGCATTCCTCGAACCTATCGGGGGAGTGGTCATGCCGCCGCCATGCGAAGTTTGCGGTAGGGGTGGTGTATTTAAATTAAGAGATGGAGAACTATACTACCAGGGAGCTGACTTCCTGATGGAAGAGCTAGAAGACCTTGGATTAAAGAAGATTAAAATAAAAGGGCTTTTGGGCTCCTGGATTAGAATAGAAAAATGGAGGTTTACTGACTAAAAGGCTGCTAATGGCGGGTAACGGCCTATTCGCCGTTTCCTCCGCTAAGCCAAGTACCTGCCATCTGAGTGACAATAGTCCGGAATGAGCAATCAACTTACCACCATGGAGGTACGGAAGCCAAGGAAGAACAAGGAGGTGCTAAAAATGGGATTTCTTAAGCCAAACGTAGAAAAGATGAAGGCTAAAAAAGATGTTGAAGGCCTAATAAAAGCACTTAGACATGAAGGCGACTTCGTATATTCATACGCTGCGGATGCCCTTGGAGAGATAGGTGACCCGAGAGCGGTCGAGCCACTTATTAGAGCGCCATACGCCCGCTACGAGAGGAAAAGAGCTCTCAAGAGGATAGGGGAAAGCGCAGTCGAAGGCCTTATCAAGTCACTTGGATATGGAGATCTGCGCATATGCGAAGATGCTATCTCGGTTCTCGGAGAGATTAGAGACCCAAGGGCTGTCGAGCCACTTATTAAGCTGCTTGGAGATGAGGAGAAGAGTGTCAGATTGGCAACTGTGAAGGCTCTCGGGAAAATAGGCAACCCAAGGGCGGTCGGGCCACTCATCAAGGTGTTTGGAGAAGGGCATGAAAGTAGTATGGTGCGCAAAGCAACTGCCAGGGCATTAAAAGAATTCAGCACTGAGGGAGCTAAAGAGGCGGTAAAGGAGTATGAGGAAAGGGAACGTGAAGCGGATAAAGGAAAAAAAGGCAAAAAAAAGGTAAGGGTTAGGTCGGCTGCAACAGCCGAGCAGTTACTAGAGGAGCTTGTCCGCAGCCGAGTGATATTCAGGCTCTAAAGGATGAAGATCGGGATGTTCGAAGGGAAGCTGCAGAGGCTCTTGGAAAGATCAGGGATGCCAGGGCAGTAGAACCCCTCATGAAAGCTCGTGAGGATAGAGATAGCGGGGTTCGGAAAGCTGCGAAAGAGGCTTTGGAGAAACTCGAGGCGAAGAGAAGCCAATAATGGGCTGGAATAGGTAGACCCTTGTACGCTGATCCATCCAGTAGCTGGACCTATTTGGGGAGGCACGAGTGGCGGAGATTGTATGAAAACGCACTTCTAGTACTTGCTGGCGGTTACTCTTCCGGCAGGCAAATCCCTAATAGGTCTTCACCATACCGCCGTCGAAAAGCAGGTCACCTCCTACCAGGTACTTGCCCAAATTCGAGAAACCTATGGTAAAAAGGTTAGCCACTTCTATAGGTGACATCATCTCCTTGACCTGGCATCTGCCAAGCATGACATCTCTTACTACCTCTTCGGGGGTGATTCTCCTCTGCCTGGCCTGCTCTGGAATCTGATCGAGTGCCAGGGGGGTTTTGACATAGCCGACGCTAACAGTAAAGGATCTGATCTTGCCGTTCCCCTCGGCGGCTATGGACTGGGTTAGACCCCGTAAGCCGAACTTGGTGATGTTATAGACCGGCTTGTTCTTCGTGGCTATGTGACCGTGAACGGAACACATGTTTCCTACCAC
>CAZHQV010000174.1:0-3938 GCA_964534285.1 uncultured Dehalococcoidales bacterium | reverse complement strand
AGTCCTGAAAGCAAAAGAGGCTTCCCCAACCAGATAGTTGAGGGACAAATAGATTCGTAATAGAATAGTGATATGAGGACCGACAGCGCCCAACCGGAACAGGTGTATGCTTTTGCATACAATGCAAGCTCCACAATCCGCAGCTAGCCTGCAAAGGAGTCTATGATGGAAGACCTTTCAGACCTCAGGGAACTGTTAAGGGGACTATTCGCATCGCAGCAACTTGCTGTGCTGGCTACTCAAAATGAAGGACAGCCGTACGGCAACCTGGTAGCATTCGCTGAAACTGACGAGTTCAGACACCTAATCTTCGTGACCAGTCGTAACACACGGAAATACACCAATGTCACAGAGAACAAAAAGGTGGCCTTGCTGATAGACAGCCGGAGAAACCAGATATCTGATTTCCATGTGGCGGTAGCTGTAACGGCTGTAGGCACCGCTGAAGAAAGCACGGGTAACGAGAGAGAGCTCCTGGCAAGGGTCTATGTTGCCAAACATCCTCACCTTGGAGAGTTCATCAACAGGCCGGATAGTGCTGTGATGAAGATAACAGTGAGTGACTACATAGTCGCTGGCTTCGATAAGACGCAAAGCCTGCACCTTGGAGATTAGCCACTGCCGTTTCGAGCAAGCAGGTTGAGAATAGGATATCCGTGTATTCACTGGACAATAGGACGCAAAGGCAACCGCACGTTCCGCCTCAAACCATACTCAGAAGAACGTTTGATTAGCACAGCCAGCAATAACCTTGACTCCCTGCACAAGATGCTAAGGTTCAATGTGGAACACAGCATCCTATTCTTCAGAATAACTTCGGACCTCATTCCCTTTGCCTCACACCATGTATGCCGATTTGACTGGCTCAGCCATTTCCGAAAGGAGTGCGAGGAAATTGGAGACTATGTCAATTGTCATGACATACGATTGTCTTCGAATACATGCTGAGACCGGGATACCTGTGCTTTTCGACGTTCTTCATCATGAACTAAACAACTCTGGCGAGGGTTTGAAAGACGCGTTCGCGCTCTTTGCCAAGACCTGGAAAGAAGAAGATGGCATACCGATGGTAGATTACAGCCACCAAAGGACAGCCGGGATTGAACACCAGGCACAGTGAAAGCATTGATGTGGAACACTTCAAGCGCTTGCTTGAACAAACAAGACCTTTCGACTACGACGTTATGCTGGAGATAAAAGACAAAGAGAAAAGCGTTCTTAGAGTATTGCCGATATTGGTGAGTGATGCACGCTTCTACCGCAGGTCATCTGTTTGACCTTCATCCGGAGTAGTCAGCAAGCTTCCCTCGCATCTCCTTTACGCTATAGCGTGGTTGCTCTGCATGAAAGTGTACCCCTCCCTCAATCCTCCCACTCAGCTAACACCTCGTCTCTCATAAGCCGGGTGCACCAATGCGATATCTGCCTGGAATTGTAATCTGAACCAATGCTGAGATATAGATCGCCAGTGAGGTCAGAATGAGTCAGCGTATAGCGCCGCGGGACTGGCGGATAATCGCATCCGACGCCTTTCAAATAACATACGTGCAGCTTTTCCGGGTGTAGGCGCTTCATGATTTCGCTCTTGCACTAGCGTCTTGTCAACGACTGCGTTGTGAGCATTAACCTAGGGATTCAGAATGAATATTGATATATTCAGGGCTGCAGCGAAGCTCACCCACAAAATATACGGTATGAGAAGTATCCCCGCCACCTTTGAAATCCTGAAAAACCTCAACAATGTAAACAATATCGCCACCCATAAGGCAACTATTACAATCACGCCGTAAAGAGGGGACTCAAGCCCAAAGAAAGCTATTGACCAGAGGGCATTGAGAATCAATTGTATCAGGAAGACTATCAGCGCTGTTCTAGTCCTCCGGTCATCAAAGCCCCTGCGCCATATCAGAAACGCTGATATGCCCATCAATACGTAAAGTGTTACCCAGGCGGGTGCAAACAACCAGTTGGGTGGTGTGAACGACGGCTTCTGGAGAGCTGCGTACCAGGTCGGAATTGCACTCATGGTAAAGATGGAACCGACGAGACCGGCACATTGACAGGCGACAATGCTTACTACGAGTCTATAGACATCCTTAGCCCTATCACTCATTGCCATGATTCCTCCTAATTGCCACTGACTCCCTGCACACGATGGAGAACAACTCCCATAACAGGCAAGAAAGTCCAAAATGTGATAAGTAGCTGCAGGCCAAGTCCTAAGTAATGCATCCCTAACGGAGCCCCTCCCCCATTTTTCTAATTCTACCATAAATATTGGGGCTAGTGAGCGGCTGCCAGCCTTATCAGGATGGACACTATAGAATCGGTATGTTCTTTTGTCTGGTTGATTTGAGCATACATGAGATTACTCATGGTGCCACTCCTTCACAGACTCTTATATGTATCCTCTCTACGCCTGGCTATTCGTACCAGCGTGGCCAGTTGTGCTTCATCGTTTATGGCATACACTATCCTGTACTGTCTCACACGAATACGCCACAGACCACTCTCAGCCAATTTCTTGACTCTTGGTGGTCTAGGCTCCCGCTCCAGAGCTGAAATGGCTTTAGCCACAGCTTCATAATCTTGCCCAAGCAGCGCATCCAACTCCTTGCAAACTGCACGCCTAACTTCAACCTTATAGCTCACCTTGGACTTCTCGCTCTTTCCTATGGTGTTGGTATTCCTCCCAGGTAACAGTGCCCTCCTCGTCAGCTAGCGCCTCCACACCCTTGTTGATATCCTCCGCATCCTCTAATATCTCTAAAGTAGCATCGCGAATAAGTTTACCCATAGAGGTACGCTGCTCAAAGGCCAAGCGACGGAGCCTCTCGTGTTGCTCCTCAGTCAGAAAGATGGTTGTCCGCTTCAGGCTCATTCCCATGACTTTTACCTCCCAGCCGACAGTAACATACATGCACCGCTATGTCAAAATCCTCCAGAATACAATGCTCAGCGAAGGTCTTGATTTTCGGTCTGACCGGAGTTCAACTCTCCCCCAATCTCCACCAGAAGGAATTGCTCCGCTCCAGTTCTGTTAACCCGGAGGGATTTGTCTCTATTGCCGTTCTGGACCCAGCCTCGGCCTGACTCTGTGCAAACAAAAACGATTTGCGTTTGTTTGCACAGTTTGCTGCCAAACGGGCTTTGACGGTGTGGCTGCTTCTAGCTTCCTTGTAAACTCATGCATAATATGATCCGAGCACGTGAGTCTGTCTAATAAAAGGAGGGAGAAATGGAAAGTCTATGGCTGGCACTGTACTGGGGCTCACCCATCGGCACCGGCATTTTCCTTGCGTGTTTGGGTGGCATGCTCTATCTGCTGTCTAAAGCTGATGAGGTAAGTAAGCGCACAAAGGCAATGGTAAAGGAGAAGGGACTGGAGAAGAAAAAGGAATAGGCGTGCCCCCCAATTTGGCTGCCAGTTAGCTGGCTGGTTACAGATTAGTCCGAGTCAGCAAGCTCGCCTACTATCGGAAACTTCTGCAAAAGGTCGAGACCATGGGGAGCCCGTCCCAGGGCAGAAGTCAAATCATGTCCGGCGCTATGCATGGCGTGATGAGCACCTTTCCTCCAGTGATAGCTGCTGGAGACATCATATACCTTACCCTTGCAAGCAACATAGGCAATGCCGTTGCTTCCGTCGCATTTCCTTAGCTCTTCTCTGGTGAATACTCTCATTCGAGCCCAGGTAACCCGGGTCTAGCCAAAAGCGACGTCAAGCAACATCATTACTGCAAAACCGACCATGCCGCCCATGGTCGCCAGATCAGTATTGCCGCCACGTTGAGCTTCCGGGACTACCTCCTCAATCACAACGAATATCATGGCACCGGCAGCAAAAGCCAGAGCATATGGCAAAATAGGCTGGGCAATAATGACTGCAGCCGCACCAATAACGCCGGCGATAGGTTCAACAATTCCCGATAGTTGCC
>CAZHQV010000173.1:0-3947 GCA_964534285.1 uncultured Dehalococcoidales bacterium | reverse complement strand
CGCCTTTCACAAGATATTTAGCAGAAGCTCCAGTACCATCCTGACTGGTGCAGTAATAGCGCCATTCCCCTACTGCGGAATCGCTATCGGTTGTGTAGTAGTAAACGAAGTCCCCTGTCTCATCTTCTGACATTGCCTGGTCATCAACTTGCGTTGTGCCATCGGCATCAATAACTGTAACCTTCAACCCTTGGTCGGGGCTGGTAGCTGTCGTCCCTACTTTATTAAAAGACCATATCGGTATTGTGGAACCTCTACGATAAGTTTCTACGCTCATATCTTCACCTCTTTGTTGTTACTTCCATGTCTATGTATGGCTTTGTAGTAACCTCCATGTCTATATGTGGCTTTGTAGTTACTTCCATATCAATATATGGCTTGGTGCATACCCTCATTTTAATTGACCGCCCGATTGTTCTAAGCCCACCTAGCCAAGATGAACCGAGTTTAAAGAACGCTAGTTTTGCCATTTAATATCTCCTCAGCCAGTCTAGGTCTTTTCTCTCAGGGTGCTCGGCATACCAGCCTTTATCATATAAATCCTGAATCTTGGTAAAGTATTCCTGATAGGCTTTAGATACTCTCTCCATTGAGTAGTTAGCCACCGCATAATCCCTGCACCGCTTCGGGTCTATCTTGTCTATATTTCTGGCTGCCCACAGGAAATCGTCCATTGTCCTGCATCTATAGCCAACCTCACCCTGAGAAACAATCTCCGGGAAGCTGCCCCAGTCGGTAGTGATAACCGGTGTTCCGCTCAAGAGCGCTTCTACTGCAACTAATCCAAACGGCTCAAAGTATAGACTAGGAATAATAACCGCCTTTGCATTTGCCAACAGTTTTCTCCGTTCCTCTAAGCCTACCGTCCCGACATACTCAATATGTGACTGAGTGAGGGCCAGGTCTCTCAAGCTCTTGGTTCTTCTCGGCCCATCTGGGTATAACGGCTGCCCAGCGACAACGAGTTTCGCGCCTAATCTCTTTGTCAGGTCGGCTGCTATGTGAGGTCCTTTCCTCATAATCAGCCTGCCTAAGAATAGATAGTAGTCATCTTTCTTTTCAGAGAATATAAAATCATCAGGATCAAAGAAGTGAGGTATCACAGCATCATACCAGGAGCCTACAGCGAAGTTCTCTGCCTTAACCTTCTGCGATATGGCTCTTTGCTCACACCGCCTGCCTTCCATGTGGTGCATCCAGGCATAGGAAGGGAACACTTTGTATTTGGAGTAGAACCCGATATATCCCACTATCGGCTCGATGACTTGCATTGACGGGAAGGCATCGCTCACCCCTTTCAGCCAGTAGCCATTGCTTATCAAGAGCATATCTTTAGGTTGGGTGCGCTTCTGTATCTCCTCGATGGCGTTCTTGCGGAAGGTCCGATATGCTAAGTCCTTACCATTATGAATCCATAACTGATTCTTTGAAGTCCAGTCTCCATAGGCTTCCTTCTGAACCGCTTGCGTCAGAACATCTATATGCTCAGTGCAGTCCAGCTTGCTACCCTCTGTCCCATAATGATAAACCTCATGCCCTAGCCCTGTGAGCATCTTGGACAGCCTATAGACAAGCTGGGTGAAAGCACACATTGTTTCTTCTTTCCTGGTTATGGCATGAGGCAATCCGAGAAGATGGAATCTAAAGTGGTCGGTCATCGGCTTGGTTTCTATAACCTGCTTAACTACAGGACCTCTCTTCTCCACCTTTAATAATTGGGCTTTGAACCTGCCGAACTTGCGCTGGTAGTAATCAACCTCCGGCATTACCTGGTATCGAAAGTTCTTTGCCAGCTCATCCTTGATAAAGAACGAGCCCACAAAAGGCATCTCATCGCAGTAGTCATCAAAATAGACGACAGTATCTTTGTGCATCAACTTTGAGGAATACTGCCAATCGTTCCTTGTTGTCTCAATAGTGTGACCTCCATCAATATAGATAAGGTCCATCTTGGGAAGGGTCTTTATACTCTGCTTTAATGTCTTTCGAGTATTGCCTTTGATAAGAGTTATCTTTGCCTTAGTCTTAGACTCGAGAAACTTCTGAACGTCAGCCATCTTGGGAACTACATTAGTCTGAAAGCTGAACTCTTCGCTCCTGAGCTCCGGTGTCATCTCTTCAAATAAGTCAAACCCGAAGAATTCTATCTCCTCTTCGGGAACTAATTTAGCCGCCTGCTTAATCATAGGCACGGCTGAATTCCCATCGAACACACCTATCTCCATGATGTTTCTGCAAGGCTTCTCGGCCAGTGTCTTGAACAAAGGCTCATAATGTTTTCTGTAAGATGTTAGCCAAGGAGATTTGCCATTCTCTAACATATAGATAGCCCTCCTACCATCGAACTTATCGGTGACCGTCATACCCATACTGACCTCTATTGCTTTCAGGGATTCCGGAGCATGAAAGTCATACGCAGGATGCGGTGACCGACCCCAGCCTCTTTCATTATCATTATTAGGCACTTCCATAAAGACCGCGTTAGCCTTGCTGCGTAGTAACTGTAGCTTCTCAATTCCCTTATCTACGCCAATGACCTTCATATCATTGTGGATTATGGCGAGAAAAAGTATCGTGTCAAATCCGCCGTCAGGCGACTCTGCCCAGTCCTTAACTACGCGGTAGTCAACACTCAAACCTTCTAACACAGTTAAGTATCTGGCAGCAGCGATTAACCCTGGCCTTCGATCAACTGCCGTAACTTCATAACCTCTCTTTGCTAACTCCCGGGCATAGTATCCTTCGCTACACCCAATGTCTAAAACTCTCTTACCCTTTATCTTAGGAAGGATATAGTCTAGTCTCTGTTTCGCATCATAGCGGTCAACTTGCCAGCCTTTAAGCCTTGGGTCATTAACTGGCTGATAAGTCCACTTGCCCTGCGGGGCTTCCTTTGATAAAACTTCTTCTAGTGGGAAGTCTTTGTGTTTTTGTCCATCATACAAATCTGTCCAATTAGTATCTGCATTGACTAGAACATCCTGATTTAGATAGTGGAGTATGGCAATCCTATGAAACCCGTCGCCCAGATGAACAAATCCTTCATCGTCGAACCAGATGCAGATTCGAGAACCATCGTAGCCGTTCTTCTTGATGTTCTCATACAGGTCTATAATCTGCTGCTGGCGCTCATAAGCAGACTCAATCGTGCTGCCTTTGTTATGGCAATAGACATGGTGCATCCACTGTTTTGCCTTAATGAATGGCGAGTCAGTCAGGCTCTCCCCTCTATCATACATTGAGAGTGTCTCCTGGACAGGCTTCTCTATTGGCTTGCCTGTTATGTAGGACTTCTCGGCAGGTAGCAGAGAGCTTTTTATTTTATAGTTCACTATGATTCCCTACAGCCCTCAAAACTCATATTAGCAGCATCATCAGAGGTTTCAAGAGTTGCTACATTGTCGTGAGCTATCCACACCTCTATGTAGTCATTAGCAGAAAGACTCATAATCGCGGAACCGCAAGCCAGAATGGTTTTATTATCAGCAGCAGCATAAGTCCATAGGATACGCCTATGATATGTGCCATTTTTATAAAACACCATAGTAAACAAATTCCCATCATCTAGCAGCTTTAACCCACCCGCTACTGTAAACAGATATTTGCCTGTTGAACCTGCCACGAATCTTGCGGCATACAGACGATAAGTTTCGCCATTATCCATAATGTCGGCAGCAAGAGTTAGAACATCATTGCTGGTTTTGCCAGTTACTAAAGCATAGGTATTATCAGTAGTATTCCAACACATCATACAGGTATAATAAGCCTCAGCTTCCGTAAATATCCCTGTATCTTTAAGCGTAGCCCCTGCGTTGTTTTCGGCAGTCCCAACTACAGTGTTGCTGTTATACTCACTCCCAGTATCGTATTCCTCAATGTGATAATCAATTTTTACCCAAGTTCCACCAGCGGGGATTACCTGAGAATCCGACCGGTAAGCACGAAAT
>CAZHQV010000172.1:0-4139 GCA_964534285.1 uncultured Dehalococcoidales bacterium | reverse complement strand
ATGACTGTAACGGGACTTTGGGGCTTTGATAATGTGGATATTGATAGAGTAATCGAGGCGGTTTCTCCACTTCGTGGTGTTGAACTTCTTGAAAGGCACCGTCTGCTTTGCTCTGAGGATGGAAAGGAATTCCTGAAGCAAAGCATCCAGGAGCACAACTTGACTCATCTAGTGGTTGCGGCTTGCTCACCCAAGCAACATGAACTCACTTTCATGAACGTGTGTGAGGCAGCAGGTCTCAACCCGTACCTGTTCCAGATGGCTAATATCAGGGAACAGTGCGCCTGGGTCACGGAGGACAAGGAAGAAGCGACGGAAAAGGCAATAAGGCAAATTAGAGCCGCCGTTAGGAGGGTCGGGTATCAGGATCCTCTGGAGAAGAAGGAGATGGAGGTTTCGTCCCACGTGCTTGTAATTGGCGGTGGTATCGCAGGAATCAGAGCCAGTGAGCTGCTTGCTTCCCCGGCTAGGAAGGTATATCTGGTTGAGAAGACTTCTTCTCTGGGAGGCAAAGTAAAGAGCTTTGAAAAGCTATTTACCGATATGAAATCTGGGCCTGCGCTGATAGAACAGGAGCTGGAGAACTTGCAGGAGAATGAAAACATTGAAGTGTTCACTGACAGTGAGGTTGAGCAGATTCTGGGGTTCTTCGGCAATTTTGAAGCAAAGGTGATAAGGAAGAGGGACGGCGAGGAGCGGGATTTGAGCGTTGGAGCGGTCATATTGGCTACTGGGTTTGACCTACTTGACCCTACAGGGCTTTCTCCATATGGATATGGAAAGCTCGACGACGTCTACACGAGTTTGGACTTTGAGGAAATGAATGTTCCAAGTGGATCTACCGGCGGAAAGATTCTGCTTAAGAATGGGAAGGCGCCTCAGTCTGTGGCCATCATACACTGCGTGGGACGAGAGGAGAAGGGCTACTGTTCTAGGGTATGCTGTCTGTATTCACTCAAGTTTGCCAGAATGTTGAAGTCCCAGCTTCCCGATGTAAGGGTATCTCAGCTCTATTCAGACCTATGCATTCCAGGGAAGTCCTACCAGAAGTTCTATGAAGAAACGAAAGGTCTAGGGATTGAGTTCGTCCGCGCCGCAAAAACTGAGGTCGCTGGAGGTGGAAAGGGGATGACGGTCAGATACGAAACTGAAACTGGCTCAGAAGGCAAGCTTGCCGTAGATATGGTAATCCTTGTCCCTGCGATGGAGCCTGGTAAGGACACTGGTAAGTTCGCTGAAATGCTCGGCATTCCCCTAGACGACGAAGGATTCCTTGCCAGAGAGCATCAGTTGCTGGGCCCGGTGGGCTCTTCTGTCGGGGGAGCATATGTGGTCGGGTGTGCCCAAGGGCCACAGAGTATTTCGGAGTCGATAGTCCAATCAGAGGCAGCAGCAGGCAAGATACTGTCGTCCTTGGTTCCGGGCAGAAAATTGGAACTGGAAGTTAAGACCTGCGAAATATCAGCAAGCTTCTGCACTGGATGTAAAACCTGTATCAAGGTCTGTCCATACTCTGCCATTACCTTTGACGAGCCAAGAAGAATTGCAGTAGTAAACGAGGCTTTGTGCCATGGGTGTGGGGTTTGTGCCGCAGCTTGTCCTTCTGGCGCGGCCAGCGTAAAGAATTTCGCCTTCACCCAAATCTATGAGGAGGTGGCCGCATTAGTGTAGTAGACAGCCACCGAAAACTGAGCGGTATCAAAGAAGGTTCGGGATGCTGATCTTGCGCATAGATAGGGCAGAGCGAAAGTCAAAAGGAGAAGACAAGGGAGCAAGTAATAGGGCAAAACGGGACAAGACGCTGGACGTAAGGAGAGAAGACGCGTAATCCAGATGTGCTAGGAATCACGCTGTTGGAAATATGGGGCAGCGGCAAACTAGGCACTCTGCCCAAAAGGACACTATATCGTCTAACCTCAGGCAGAAGGCGACACGGCAGGCAATCTCGATGCAGATCGAGGGAAGAATTAATAGCCTAGAGATCTACTAAGATGGAACGAAAAATCTACGAGGGGGGTCAACATGGCTTCTAGTCAACGAGGGGCGATTTTCGCGGCAGAAGGTGGTGTAGAAAAAGGTATCCTTGAGTTCATGAAACAGGCATTGAGCCAGGGATGCTTTGATGCCGTCCTTATCCCAGCTAGAGTGCCAGCGGGCGATTCATTCGCCTATTTCCTGATTCAAGATGTCGCGCTTCTTGAAGGAGCGTCTCCGTTACCTCCAATTATGCCGGTTCAAGGGGCTAAAGCCATTTCCAGTATCACCAAACGTGGAAAAGGAAAGAAGAGGATAGCCGCTGTTCTGCGGCCTTGTGAAGCGAGGGCGACAATTGAGCTAGCGAAGCTGGGGCAAGCCGACCTGGAAAATGTGGTTCTTGTCACCGTGGACTGTCCCGGAGTGTTGCCCCTATCTAAGTACTTTGAGAATGCAGAAAAGGGGGATGAGCTATTTGGAGATGCTTCCCAGGATTGGAACAGCGAACCCATGCGGCCGGTGTGTAAGCTGTGTGACAAGTTCTCTACTACTGGTGCCGAAGATTTGCACATAGCAACAATGGGAGCAAGGAGTGACGGTATCCTCATTGTTCCCCGTAGCCCTAAAGGTGAAAGTATCCTAAACAAACTTGGTACTCCGCCTGAAGAGGATACATCCGGTTGGCGGGATGAAGTAAATAAGTTGACGGGGGAGAGAAAGGAAGCGAGAAATAAGTTCCACAGCGCATTAAGAACCGATATTGAAGGAACTGACGGATTACTGGAAGTCTTCAGTGCCTGCATAAATTGCCATAATTGTATGAGGGTTTGCCCTATATGTTACTGCCGGCAGTGTCATTTCGATTCGGACAAAATGAAATTCACCTTTGAAGACTACCTAACGAGAGCAGAAGCAAGAGGTGAGCTGAGACTCCCTGCCGATATGCTGCTTTTCCATATCGGTAGGATGCTGCATATGTCGCTCTCCTGTGTATCATGTGGAATGTGTGAGGACGCCTGTCCCATGAATATTCCAGTAGCGCAAATCTTCAGCTTGGTTGGCGATAGAAACCAGGAAGCGTTTGATTATGTCTCTGGCAGGAGCATAGACGAAGCTCTCCCGTTAACGACTTTTCAGGAAGAGGAATTCCAGGAGGTGGAACAATCCTACGCTGGAACCTCTGCCAGACAGGAGGATTAAGATGTCTAAGGCCTTAAGGATAAATGGAGGCGCAGAGGAAGGTGTGAAAGATCTCCTCAAGTTCCTTTTGGAAAGCGGCAAGGTGAAAGGTGTGCTGACTGTCACAAAGACAGGCGCGAACGGCGCGGTATCTTACTCCCTCGTTGCGAGTCCCGCGCAGCTCGACCATGCCCTGCCACTTTTCCCTTCGATGCCAGTAAACACCGGTCAGTTGCTATCCCTCCTTACATTGAAAGAGGGTGCTAATGAACCTGTTGCGGTGGTTCTGAGGCCTTGCGAATTAAGAGCGTTCGTGGAACTTGTGAAGCGAAACCAGGGCAGTCTGGAGAACGTGTTGACCATAAGTTCAACTTGTGGTGGAGTCTACCCGCTGGAAATGGCACTCAACGGGAGTATTGAGGAAAAGCTGCCAGCGTATTGGGAAGCGGTTAAACAAGGCGAAATGATTCCTGATATAAGGCCCGCCTGTAAGGCTTGTGAGTATTTTGCCCCCTACACTGCCGATATCACTATATCTTTACTGGGAAACAAGGGCATCGACAAGGAGACTGTGATACTCCTCAACAGCGAGAAAGGGGAGAGTTTTGTCCAAGGTATGTCAGGACAGTCCACCGAAAAAGAACTTGATTCAGAGACAATGGAACGAATAAGGAGTAGCAGAGGGGCCGAGAAGCAGAAGCTCTTTGATGAAATTGAAATGCGAAACCTGGGTATTGATGAGCTAGCAAAGGCCTTCAGCAGGTGCATAGGTTGTCATAATTGCAGCAAAGCCTGTCCCATCTGTTATTGCCACGTATGCTTTTTTGACACTGAAGCCAGTGAACATGAGCCGCTTCACTATGAAACAGAGCTGGAGAAAACGGGGAATGTGCAAGTCCTTCCTGATACGATATTCTACCAGCTGGTAAGATTATTCCATGTAAGCGCATCTTGTGTAGGATGTGGCTTATGCGCGGATGTGTGCC
>CAZHQV010000171.1:0-4175 GCA_964534285.1 uncultured Dehalococcoidales bacterium | reverse complement strand
CCAAGAATTACTGTCTAACATCCCTTTTTTCTGGCTTCTGCTGTTCTTCGCGGCTTTGAGAGAGGCCAGATTTTCTCCTCCCTCCGCTCCTCTCCTGCACACAGATGGGAGACTGAGCTAATCGACAGAGCGGAAAATCAGCGCAGCATTCTGACCGCCAAAACCGAATAAATGGAGAAGTGGTCGTGGCCATGTCTGATCGTGCTTCTAACTAAACACGCGGCCATTGAAAAGTCCTGGGAGCGTCTCTTGAGAAAAACGAAGTCCAACAATTCGGGGGCCATAGATGTCTATCCGCCGATTTTCAGAGGGAAGGCTCGAATTCTCCGATCGTGGTGGAGCAGGCTCGAAAGACTAGGGTGTCATAGCTGGAAGGCCGATGCTTGGGCCTATTTACCAGGTGAAGCTAACCCCAAACTCAAGCTCTCCCAGGCCGTAGACGTCGAAAGCCGCACTGAAGGAAAGGCTGAAGTTTGCCCACAGAGGTAGCGTTAGATTAGCGTCAGTTTTCACCCAACCGAAAAAGGTGTCCCCAGGGGCGTTGTAGTACCCCACCCCATAGGTAACGGCATCGTCCTCACAATATGGCGGCGCGGAACCCCGTACAACTGGTTCAGTTCGAGTTGCTGGCGTCCCCGGATTGTACTGGTAGGAGTTGCCGTCTTCGTCCTTGTACCAGAACCAGAAGCTGTCAACAATCATAAGCCACCGATCGCCGAAGTAGGTCTTGATCTCCCATTCGTAAGTCCCGCCGCAGCATCCGTCTCCATGACCTGCCAGGATGAACATCTCCCAAATGTCGTAGTATTCTTCCGGGAAGCAAACGAGCGTATAGTAGCCCTCGCCGGTGGCAGTATTAAACGTAGTCTTTGGAAAGATCGTGTCGGGGGCGAAAAAACCATAGGTAATGGGGGATACGACGTCGTCAGCAAGGTAAAACCCGCCGAGCGATTCATACACCGGGTTGAAAGAAGTGAGGCTACTGAAGGTTACCCCGTTCCAAGTGTGAGACATCGACATCCCATTGATCTTCAATGCATCCAGAAAATACGCAGGGTTACTGTCCAAGTCCAGGTGGAAGGTCAAGCAGCACGCCGGCCCAAGTTGAAGCTTTGGCTCAATCGTGAGCAATTTGTAGCTTCCAGTTTGACTGGTCCCGAACTCGAGCAGTGCATCAAAGCTAAGACTGGGAGAAATCTCTATGTCAGTCAGCAGAATCTTCAACCATTCGAAGCCCGCACTACAGTCAAAACTCATTCCCGCATCGATGTCCAAACAACCCAGGCTCAAGCCCTCGAAAGTCGTATAGTTTCTTGTGAGGCAGGGGCAGCAAGTCTCTCCACCCACTTCGGGAAGGTAGTAAACCCCACCCATTTTCAACGTGTCTGCCAAATAGGTTTTCGCGTAGTCCTTGGCCATGAGTTCGTTATAGGTGTATTCTTCCAAGTTGATGTAGGTTCGGCTGGTAAGCAGGATGTCACAGAACATTCCGCTGGCGGTGTACTTCCACCCAGCTCCGTAGCGAGGCAGGCAAGGTGTAACGGTATGGGAGAGAGTCTGTATCAGTGTCCACACACAAGGCGGAACGCCGCAGAAGGCAAAGGGATTACCAGAGACCCACTTCCCTGTAACGGTTTTTGGTTCGGTGTCGTCTCCTTTGAGGTAGAACAGTCCCTCAAGGTTCAATCCCCACATGAACGTCTGGGCAGTAGCCTCTAATGAACTGAAAGCCGGTCTGTAGCTAGCTGTTTGCACTAGAGTGGGGCAGTTCCAGATTGACTGCGTCCAGGTTGCCGCAGCTCCGCCACTGGTCACCCCCGTAACGGACTGGGTCTGCAAACACGTGGTACCGCATGGGAGCGTATAGAACACATCTACCGCGACATGAGGATCGAATAAAACCGTTGAGTCGATCGTAAATCCGCCCAACCGTCCGAAGGCGAAAAGCTCTAGCTCTTCAAATGCATCCTTGCTAAAGGTTGGTGTCAACCCGAACTCCCAACCATTAACGGGATACGCAACCGTTATTGAAAAAGTGAAGTCTGTGAGGACAAGGTGATCACCATAGGTCGGGTTGAAAGAGAAGAATTCAAACGTGCTTTCTACTTGGCCGGAGAACGGCAAAGCGAACGCTCCGCCCTGCAGCGCGATGACCATAAGCAGCGTCGTACACCACCAACGATTCACCCTTGCCACACCCTCCAGTAAGTACATCATAACGATAATCTACGGAGAATCCAAGCATTGGACTCGTTTTGTGAGAACAGTACCGGATACTTCCTTGCTGTACAGAGTAAACAGTTCTTTGGAAGCAAGGTTTCGGCTTACGTTCCTCACCGTTGTGGAATTGGTTCGCTTTTTTCGGTAAACCCGCAGCTGCAGATGCGGCGAAAGCGCTGTTAGGCGTATCTAAAGAGGTCAAAGGCAGCCGTATCAGTCAATGGCAATGAGGATCGGAGTGTCGTAGCCTTGGAAGGAGAGAAAAAGCAGTATCTCTCCCAATCAGCAAGATGCTGGACGATTCGCCTGACTCGCTGTTTACGATGCCGGAGGCAACGGGTCTACGTTACGTCACCCAAAAGTTCGCTTTGAGCGTCGAGTACAGGTCATTGCCGGGATTTCGAAGCACGATAAAGGCGCGATATTCGCCAGCCTGCAATCTATTGTTTTCATCTGGGGCAGTGTTGATAACAGCGCGATATGTTCCCGTTTCCTTGTCCAGAGTAAATTCGACATAGCCGAAGTATCCGCCAAGCCCATCTATTTCCCCATCGGGCAGCACCTGGACGATGTTTGCATAGGGCACCATGTGCGAGTTCAAGAACTGCTCACCGGTATCTGGATGAAAGAGGCGAAATGCCGCGTGGATGAGCTCCCCTGAGGCAACCTCTGTCTTGTCAAACACTGAGCCGGCCCAAACCGCTACGTCCCACCCTTTGAGATTGGCCACAAACGTCTTATAGTCGCTGGATCTTGCCAGTGCTTCGACAAAGGCGGTCTCACCGAACTCGCTATAGAGGCTTTTTGCAGGACCCCAAGGGATGTTATATTTGGAAACGGCTTTGTCGATTGGGCCGGGAACATAGCCGCCGCTGAGCTTCCCCAACAACTCTTCCAAGTATGCAATCCCTTTTGCGAGGGCAAGGTTCACCACATCGGTTCCGGAATAGCCGAATTGAGACAATTCCCCAATCAGGCCCAGCACGCCACCCTGATACAAGCTTGTCGCTTGTGCTTGAGATAGACCAAACTGATTGGCTAATTGTTGAGCTTGGGCCGCGCTTGCGTCGAATGAGAAACGAACCCATGCGTACTGGGCGTTGACTGCAAAGCCAATGTTGACGTATGGCGCCAGACCCAAATCCGTAAAGCTTATGTCTTGCGACATATCCAATGTGGTAGCCGTAATCTCTACTTTCACCCAAGTGTTAAAAGGAGAACCCTTTTCTTGTGAAAACGCATCGACACTTCCGCCTCCATTGAGTGCGACGTTTCTGCTTAGGGTATAAGCCTTGGCGTCGTGCGTGCCGGAGAAATCCCCCCCAGCGTTCATCAGAAAATCGTCGGTGTACCCAGAAGCGCCAGTATCTATATCGACTGATCCATTCACGCCGCAGTACTCGACGAGCGCCTCCTCAGCAGTGAACTGGCAGGAGTAGCTACCGACTACTTGCGTTGCAAACGTATCTGTTGCCTTCACAGGCACAGCTAGAATTAGTAACACTGCAGCTAGAATGAAGAAAACGAAATGTGTGTTTTTCTTCACCACTTTCCTCACCACCCGTTTGAAAAAGTTTCATGCTTTCCAGTCAGTGTGGATGAGTGTGTAAGCGGGCGGAAGGAAGGGTGTTAGTGTGCTCCCCCGGCTTTGTCTTAGAGATTCAAGACAACCGTCCTGAGGTGGCTGGTGTACGGTGAGCAGGCTGGACTGCTCAGGGTATTGAGGATAGGCCGTTATGCCCATTTCGCGGTCATGCGCTCGGTGCACTGGCTGGTCAAAGGCTGATTAGGCAGAGTTAACCGTACTTATCCGGCGGCTGTCCCCGTGGAGTAACGAGGATGGGACTTACTCCACGGGGCGGGCAAACCAGCCCAAGGACCGCGTCTACCGCAGCATGGCAAAGAACCCCGCAGCAAGCTGCGGGGCATTTAAAGAGATAACGTCGCACACAGGG
>CAZHQV010000170.1:0-4195 GCA_964534285.1 uncultured Dehalococcoidales bacterium | reverse complement strand
AGCAAACCGTGGTCCGTTTCTAACAACCGAGGTTGAGGATTTCCCCCCTTTGGCAAAAGCGTGGTCCCCTTGCAAACGACAGCCCCTAACCTTTGGATATCAATAAGCTCGCCATACTCCATGCCGTAGCCAAAAGTGCCAGAAGCCGTCATCACCGGATTGGCTAGAACTAATCCCCTAGGGTGACCGGGAGCTAGCTGAATTGAAAGATCCACGATGCAGCCATCATCCTTTGACAGCAATCAATGTAATCATTGCTTTTGCTATTATAGCAAGACCGGTTGCAAACAAGGAGCGCCACCCTTTCAGTAGTCTCTCAAACCAAGAGATATGCTAGAATCTAAGAGGCAGTTGGAGAGCGGTACAGGAGTCATGGTCTGCGTTATTCGCCCTATGAAGCGGCAAGATGTTCCCCAGGTGGCTGAGATAGACCGTGAAGCTTTTCCAAGCGACTGGTCCTCTTTCTCCTTCATGTCTTACGCCCAGGAACTGGGCAATCCACTAGCTCACTATATAGTAGCCTGTACGCAAGAAGGCGCTAGAACACAAGACCGTGGTGACACCCCCAAGGGGAAATTGTCTTCCCTGAGGAAGTTTCTCAGTTACAAGCCTTCTCACAGCAAGACTCAGGCTGCTGCTGATGAAGACTACGTCGTTGGCTTCGCTGGCTTAAGGGTAATATTGGGAGAGGCGCACCTTGTTAGCATTGCCACAAGAGATGAGTATCGAGGTCAAGGAATAGGGGAGAGGCTGCTTATCTCAGTAATCGAATTAGCTACGCAGCTGAACGCCAGCACAATAACCTTAGAGGCACGCGTCTCTAACGAGGTAGCACAGGCACTCTATAGAAAATACGGCTTTCGAGAGGTAGGAATACGCCGCGCTTACTACTCAGATGACGGCGAAGACGCGGTGCTCATGAGCGCCTACACCATCACTTTGCCTTCTTTCCAATCCAATTTGCGGCAACTGAAACGCGCGCATAGCAGAAAATGGAAGCACGAATTCTACAATACTTGGTAGCTTTAACGGCGCGGTTTTCATCCAGGGTGGGCCGCCTTGGACAGCCCCCGGGTTTCTCCTCCGGGAGAAGCAGCTAGCTCCAGCTTGCCGCTTAATCGCAAACCATGAACAAGTCGGCCAGGAACGTGGTGCGCTGCTGTACCCCAGCAAATCTGACGATTCGGTCTAGAACCATGCCGCGTTCCGCCAGTTTCACGATAGGGCTCGTCCAAAGGGACTGTCCCTCTATCCACAAAGTGGGCCAGTGTGGACAGTTCCCGAACTCTTCTTCGAGAAGAAGCAGCTCATTCCAGACCTGCAGAAGCTGCTTCTCTCCTATCCAAGACCCGCAGCATAAGTCTATTGTGTCTGACTGTATCGGGCAAGCAGAGCCCTGAGGCTAATTAGAGCAGGCAAACCTTCAGCTGCCCCTCCCCCGCTCTACCAACAGTCCCTACGATCGTTTTGTGCCAACGCCTTTCCTCCTTCCATTCAATTGCTGAGGCAGCCTTGGTTTGATTCGCTCATTGAATTCGAGCTCTTTCGATCACCTCTCAGGTCTTTTACGGTCCGGTTGGATGGGGTTCAAGTAGTAATAAAGTGATGACTAACAGTGTCGTGTTACCTCATGCGATTCGCTGCCAACATGCTCACATGAGAGGCACTCGCTTACCCTATACGAATCAGACCGCCAGACATATCTATCAAGCCTTCCCCGTAAAGCCCTGAAAGAATCTCCCTCACACGCTCTCTGTTTTGGTTCAGGAGATCCATGAGTTCTTGCTCGGCAATCGACTGGCGGGTCACAAGAATCCGGATAACGTGACCTCGTATCTCGCGGTTGGATCCCCGAAACGTGCTCCGCGTATGGTGTGCGGTGCTTGGGATAGCTTTACGCCGACGCTTGACCATGGCTCCATAGTCAAACAACGCGTAATACCATTCCCTCGGCTTTTCTCGATCGACAGTTGCTTCTACGAGGGTAAGAATATCGCCGTCAGTAACTCGATCGCTCCTCGCAAAGAAAAAATAGCGAAAGACGGTGCGTATGTTCGTCTCAACGAATACTGTGGGCTTGTTGAAAGCTATGGCAGCAACCGCCGCAGCCGTGTATGGACCAATACCTGGTAACTTCTGTAACACCTTTGGATTAGGTGGTAGCTCACCATCGAATTGAGCTACTATCTCCTGGGCCGTTCGCCGCAGAGCTAGGGCACGATGATTGTACCCCAAGCCCTGCCATATCTGAAGGACGTCTCTCAGCGGTGCTCTCGCCAGTTCAAAGAAATCTGGAAAGACTGAAAGAAATTCATTGTATTTGCTCACCACGCGCGAGGTCTGCGTCTGCTGCAGCATAATCTCGGATACCAGAATCGAGTACGGATCATCTGTCTCCCGCCACGGAAAACCTCGTCCGTGCCGACGGTAATAGCGCCATATTATGCTTCGAAATAGGGAGATAGCGTGCGGTGTTACTCCGTCTTCCCCACAAAGCTTCTGGAATGCCATCATCGGTCGCCACACGCCCGTCTCTTGAGCCCCGCAGACTCCAGACATGAATGTGTATCTTGGCAGGTTGCGTCCGACCCCAAGACGTTAACTGCCTCACCATGGTACTGTAGTTTCCTAGCTGTTTTCAAGAACTCTGTTATTCGGACTGTCGAGTACGGTATGCTAACCTGGCTACATCGAGATTCTTGTCTCGTAAGACGCGATGTGGGCACCCACCGGAGCAACATAGGGTGCAAAACACCAGCGCCCGTCAAACTGGCAGATTGAGTGTGAGGCAATCAAGATCACTGATTACAGTGTGCATCAGGCGCTGTCCCGGATATGAATGCATACGAAACGTCGAGTCGCCTTTTCACCCGATGCTCCAGCCAATACGCGGATAACCTATCTTCATCGTCAAATCTTTCTCCTGGACGGCAAGTCCTGCCGTGGGACTGTTTCTACCAGCCTGCTGTTCCTGGTCCTCCTTTGAAAGGCCCCTCTATGTCCTGCGTAATCCAGCCACCGTAGAAATCTCCCTCCTGAGCCTGGACAAGTTCACCGTCGACGTAGCAGGCATCAACACGTCCCGGATAGAACGCTACGTAGTCTCTAATCGACTCGTAGCCGATGGAAGGATCGTGGTAGCTCCAGGCGGCGTTTGTCGCTGTTCTTCCTCCCACTTCAAGTGTGTAGTATATTGCCAGACCCTTAAATTCGCAGTAGCTCTGATGCGCTGTGGTCGATAGAAACTGTTGTTGGATATCGCTGTGTGGAATGTAGTAGACGGGAGGATGGCTGGTCTCAAGCACACGTACTGCTCTGTTCGTTTCTGCTATGGTACGCCCGTTGAATATCACACGTATCCGCTTGGAAGATCGCTCGACACGAGGCGGTCTCGGATAATCCCAGACTGATTCCTTCCTATGCTCGTTCGATGCGTTCATAACGTCTACCCGAATTGTATGCAGTTAGCAAAAGTTGGACAAATCAGGCAAAGGTGCAGTCCACATGGTAATTGTGACGGTACCCTTTGCTGAGGAATTGGAAGCATTTCCCTGGCTTGGACTGCTCGTTGCGACACTCCCCGGGACATTGGCATCAGCAATTGAAGCGGTGCCATGGGCAACTCCGAATAGAACCAAGGTTGTCAGCACTACTACCAGGGGAACTAAAGCGATTAGCCTTTTCACTTCCACCGCTGAGCTGAATTATACCGCGAGCAACTGTAGATAGAATACTTTATGGGCAAGCATTGACAGCTAGGGCCCGTGGACATACAATCTCTGCCGACAAGGATGAGGACGAGAGTGGCCGCATTGCGAGTTGAAATGGGAAATCCAAATGAAAATCGGATTGAATACTGAGGATAAGGAGGCTAGTTAAGAATGTAGTGCGAGGCTTCAGCCTCGTGGTGCACGACCCTGAAGGTCGCACCACAAAATTTGGAGGCGAAGAATTTCCGGGATAGTCAAGACAAATCTGAATCCAAAGCTAGAGCAAAATTGGACAGCCTAATAGCTAACAAGGAGGTAGAACATGAAATCAAAGATAATGTCACTGTGTGCCATCGTCGCTCTTTCGCTCTGTCTGTTTGCCTGTTCCCCGGCGCCAACTCAAACATCAATATCTGTAGACGCTTCATACACGGGCGAGCAATTCGAACTCGCCATCGAAGGCTCATTCCTGACAGTCACTTTGC
>CAZHQV010000169.1:0-4214 GCA_964534285.1 uncultured Dehalococcoidales bacterium | reverse complement strand
GTTCTTATAAGGTGGCTCGTGATGGATCATTATGTCCAATGAGTAAAGGAGAATTTAATAGGTTCGGATATTGGGGGTATGTCAGAGCAATTATCGATGGTAGGGGTCTGAACTTTTGTGATGAATGCACCCATTTTTTAAAGAACATGTATGCTTATAGAAGTCAATCAGCTAAATTGTTGGAACACTGACTAAAGGTAACGGGTTGTTGCCCAAACGGAAACTTCTTTGCTGATCAAAACACTAGCCGGTTTTTCTTCCTTATTTTTGACTATATATTGTTACCCGGCAGTAGACACAGAGTGGAGTTTGAGACAATTACTTGCTTGCTGATAGTCTTGGGCTGGAAAATTTATGAAGAGCACAGGTATGCTGCCTTTCTTCCTTCCTCAGCGGCCTTTAGATTAAGTGAAAGCAACTCCTCTCTATTAGAAAACTCCTCTTCGATGGAATGGCAAAGGACGTTAAAGTCGACAATTAGGCTGCAGGCAACGAAGGCGGAAAGGGCCACGATGTTTGCCGACTTCACGCTACCGAGTTCTATTGCAATGTCATTAACTGGCACGAGGAGCTCGCGGATATCATCGCGACCGGATCCATGGGGGCTCAGTGAGCTATTGACCAGTATCACACCTCCTGATTTTACTACGGGTGCAAATTCCTCCAGCGAAGGCCTGTTCATCGCAACTAGGTGGAGCGGGTTTTTGATGATTGGAGACCCAATGGGCCTGTCGCTCATCACCACCATGCAGTATGCCGTCCCTCCCCTCATCTCTGGGCCATAGGAGGGGATCCAGGCCACCTCGAAGCCTTTCTCCATGGCCGCGTGGGCGAGGATCTTGCCACTTAGTAAGATCCCCTGGCCACCGAACCCCGCAAACATCACCTCACTTTGCATCTATCCCTCCTCTTTCTACTCAGGTGACTTGTATTCTCCTAGTTTGTAGTAGGGAAGCAGGACCTCCTCAGCCCACCTCACCGCCTCCACAGGGGTGAGTCCCCAGTTGGTCGGGCAGGTGCTCACCACTTCCACCAAGCTAAAGCACCGGGCCTCCAGCTGGTAAGCAAAGGCCTTCTTAATGGCCCTCTTCGCCTTGACAATGTACTTGGGCTTTATTACCGTCTCCCTCGCGATGTAAGCAGGAGTCTCAAGGGCGGAGAGCAGCTCCGCCACCTTGAGGGGCATGCCCACGTCCTCAACACTGCGCCCCGAGGGAGACGTGGTGGTGCGCTGGTTTGGCATCGTGGTCGGGGCCATCTGGCCCCCGGTCATGCCGTACACGGTGTTGTTCACGAAGACGGTAGTAAACCTCTCGCCTCGGTTTGCCGCGTGAACAATCTCTCCCATACCGATGCTCGCCAAGTCACCATCCCCCTGGTAGGTGAACACGACTAGGTCGGGACGGACCCGTTTGATCCCGGTAGCCATTGCTGGTGCCCGGCCGTGGGCGGCCTCCTGGAAGTCAAATGTAAAGTAATTGTAGGCTAAGACCGCGCAGCCGACCGGTGCGATGCCCACCGTGCGCCCGCGAATCCCCAGCTCGTCGATCACCTCCGCGATCAGCCGGTGGATGACCCCGTGGGTACACCCCGGGCAGTAGTGTGTGTGCCGATCAGAAAGTGCTTGCGGCCTTGTGTATGTCTTTGCCATTCTGCCTACTCCTCTTTTCTTTGAGAGATAAGGTGGCTATCTTTTTATATGGGAATCACGGGCAGAACGACCTTACCACCTCTATGATCTGCTCCGGGGTCGGTACCTCACCGCCACATGTCCCATACCACTCCACGGGACGTTTCCCCCTCACGCTCCGCTCCACATCCTCCACCATCTGTCCCATGCTCATCTCGATGCTTACCACGAGCTCGCAGCAGTCCTTTGAGGCGGCCTCCTCTATGGCCTTCTCGGGGAAGGGAAAGAGGGTTTGGGGTCGTACCATCCCCACCTCAAAGTCCTCCTGCTTCAAAGCATCGATAGCGCTCCTGCACACCCTGCTCATGGTGCCGTAGCTCACGATGAGCACTCGGTACTCAGAGTCGAGGTTGCAGGGCTCGTACCTGACGTCCTCGCGCTTCATGCGCTCGTACTTTGACTTTAAGAGCAGATTGTGGTCATTGAGTTTTTTCGGATCGAGGATTAGCGTCTTCACCACATTGGGCTTCTCGCTGTTGCGGGTCGCCATGCCATTGGTGGCCCACTCATCCTTGTTGGTCGGTTGAGATTTAAGGTGTTCGGGGAACTGCACCGCCTCCATCATCTGACCGATCATTCCATCCCCCAAGATCATCACCGGGTTGCGGTATTTTTCCGCGAGTGGAAAAGCCATCATCACCATCTCAACTGCCTCTTGGACCCCCGCAGGAGCCATTACGAGGAGCCGGTAGTCGCCGTGTCCTCCCCCCTTTGTGGCCTGGAAGTAGTCAGCCTGGGATGGCAGGATACCCCCTAACCCGGGGCCACCACGCATGATATTAACGAAGACCGCCGGGCACTGGGCGCCCGCTATGTAGCTGATGCCCTCACTCATGAGACTGATGCCCGGGCTCGAGGAGGTGGTGAACACACGCTTGCCACAGGCCGCGGCACCAAAGATCATGTAGGAGACGGCCACCTCGCTCTCCCCCTGCAGGAAGACTCCACTAACCTCCGGTAGCCGGCGCGAGAGGTACTCTGCGACCTCCGATTGGGGGGTAATCGGGTAGGCGAAGTAGTTGAGGCATCCCGCCCTGATCGCGGCCTCTCCGATAGCCTCGTTTCCCTTCATTAACACCTTGCCCATGTTTTCTCCTCCATCGGGTGCTCCTTTGCCACCGCGTCAGCGGCTTCGGCGATCGTGATAGCCACATCCGGACACATTATGCAACAGCTTGCGCAGAAGACACAGTTCTCTGGATGTGCCTGGTAGACGGGAAAGTAGCCCTTGGCGTTGACTTCATGAGAGATCTCAAGCACCTTCTTAGGGCACACAGTGACACATAGTCCGCACCCCTTGCACCTATCACGGTCTATATTATAGGTATACGTCATGTTCTTTCACTCCCCTGCATAGACAACTCATCATTCGGGTAAGATACCTGCTTATGAGCGCATTAGGTCCACTTTTTTCCACGGCGGGACAAGCTGCCGTTTAATGGGCAAAAGTGGGCATGAGAAACGGCTCCTTTCTATTGTTGGAAGGCGTTCCATGGCAACCGCAATACACTCAAGAGATAGTCCGCTCACCTTTGACAGGACGTCTACAAAGTCATGGCCGTTGTAAATGTCGTCCGCTGTGGTTTCATCTATGAGGTGCGCGTTGCCGATGATACCACTGACGGGCAGTCTCGAGGCCTTCTCGATCGCATACCGCATCCTCAAGCACCCTTCCACCGTATCAGTGTAAGGTCGAAAGGGGTTGACCACTTGGAGCACCTTCGCGCGTGTGCTGCTCAATGAATCAGCGAGCGTTGCGAGCGCCCTCGCACCCGCCCCATCCCCTCCCACATCGAGCAGTGTCAGCTGCCGCGGCCGACGGATCAAGCCGGCTATAGCTGGGCTCAAGACGGGGAGATCAGCCTGCAGGTACTCTTCGGGAGGTAAAATGACCTCGATTCCCAACGCAGATAGTAAACTTCTCGCCTCACGTGTCCTGAAGTAAGGATTAACGAGATCGAGGTCTGCAATGCAGACGTCTAGGCCTTCCCTTCTCCGTGTCATCGCAAGATTGAGCGAAACCTCGGTTTTGCCGCTGCCGTAGTTTCCCACAATTATAACTATTCCACTCACATCGACTTCCATGGACCTACCTGTTTTTTCGCACCCTGAGAGTGATCTCATATATGATGATCTGCTCTCACATAGATGCTCTGTGATTCGCCCCAAAAAAAACCCGCTATCAGGCGGGCCTGATAGCGGGTTTTGTGGATGTTCTCAAAAATACTATGGCATTATCAGGCCCGGTAGTTTTAGGCTACCTACTATAAGGACGAGCAACAGGGAGACCACAATCATCCCTGTTGCCCTGATAATGCCTATAATAATTTGAGCCATGGTATTCATTCGATCATAGTGCACGCTTAGTTTATTGTTTATTAATTTAACAAAATCCAACTGTCAAGCTTTTTTTGACGCAACTGTCAGTTAAGAATTAAAAGTGAACACCTGGAAAGCCATAATCTAAAGCCAAAAGGAGGTTTTAGATTATGGTACAGATACATAAGGAATTCACAGACAGCCA
>CAZHQV010000168.1:0-4224 GCA_964534285.1 uncultured Dehalococcoidales bacterium | reverse complement strand
TTATGGTGACCTCTGTTGTCGAAACGGAGACCGCTGTTGAGGCCATGAAGCTGGGAGCTTATGACTACATTCTCAAGCCCTTTGACCAAGATGACGTGCTACGGAAAGTACTAGGAGCCATAGAGCGATGGAAGCGCCTATCACAAGAGAAGCACCGCTACCTTGAACTACAGAAAAGCATTACAGAAAAGACACAACTGATGCAGGAACAGTTTACGGAGCTAATGAACAGTCTGGCCAGGGAGAACCAGTTGCTGCATGAGTTAGCTGGCAGGCAAGCCGGGGGCGGCAAGGAATTACTCTCGAAGCTCCCCAAAGAATTGCAAGAACCAATGTCCTCTGTTGAAGAATTTAAGGACGCTCTGCTTAGAATTCTGAGAAGGGCATAAGTGGATACGGGCTAGGATTCCTGTAGATGGTGGTAAGAGTTCAAAACGATAGACAGGTCTTGCCCTAGAGGTAATCTCATGAGTAAAACGCGTATCCTGGTAGTGGATGATGAGCTCAGCATAATAAAATTCCTCCGCGCCAACCTTGAAGCCAAAGGTTATAAGGTGCTTGCCGCAATGGATGGCACTGAAGCTCTCCAGACCTTTGAAATGGAGCTGCCTGACCTCGTGATTCTGGATATAATGATGCCTAAGATGGATGGCTTTGAGGTCTGCCACCGGCTTCGTGAATGGTCACAAACCCCAATTATTATGCTCAGTGCCCGAGGTGACGAAAATGACAAGGTGAAGTGCCTTGACCTTGGCGCCGATGATTATATCACCAAGCCGTTTGGTGCCAGTGAACTAATAGCTCGGGTCAAGGCAGTGCTTCGCCGCACTGAGGCGGCTGCCACTGTGTCCAGCCAGCCTTCCTTTACCAGCGGCGACCTCCAGATTAGCTTTGCTCAAAGGCGGGTAACTATGGCCGGCAAAGAAGTTAAACTGACACCAACGGAATACAGTCTCTTGCAGGAATTCGTGCTTAATGCAGGAAAGGTTCTTACACATACCCACCTATTGAACAAGGTCTGGGGTTCCGAGTACAGAGAGGACACACAGTATCTTCATGTCTTCGTACGTCGCCTGCGGGCCAAGCTTGAACCAGACCCAGCAAACCCCAGGTACATTATGACTGTACCTGCAGTCGGCTACCAGTTTAAAGATACGGCATAACAGAAAAATCTAACAGCAAGTTAAACTAAGAGTAAGGGTACCCTTTTCGGGTGCCCTTTTTTATTGCCTGAAAACGTTTAGAAAATGTTTAGAAATCCCCCATAAATATTAAGTCTTTGTTTCGCGTCCTAGCTATATTCTGAAACCAGAAAGAAAAACAAAGGAGGCAAACTAGGATGAGAAACAAATGGATTAAAAGGTTCTTCCCCCTCATAGTACTACTACTTCTTGCTCCCTGGCCGGTAGCCTATGCCCATAGTTACGACGCTAATGCCATGGGTGAGCAGGACGCGGTTCAGATAGAGGTCGCTGAAGCTTCAGCACAACCAAGCTGGAGCGCATTCGGAAAAGCAATTGGAGGCATTACCTCCGGCGACCTCTTCTACATTGATGCTACTGATAATCCCGCTGACATTCAGGTCACCCTCTACATCACCAATGCACGGGAACTCATCGGCTGCTACAGATATTTGATTCTCGAGGTCGGGGTCTATGCTGAAAGTGACACAGGTGAGTGGGAGAAGGCATCCACCGATACCTTCATCACGCTGCGCAATGGCTACGTCAGGTTCACCCTACCGGGACTAGCAGAATACAAAGTCACCATTGATGACGGCAGCTTCTACTGCACTACTAGTAATACCGATGGCGGTAGCCTTTCGCCCCAGTTCTACCTGGAGGTGGATTAACAAAGCGGTTGTTAGTAACTAATCAGCAATACAAAAAGGAGGTGCAAGAATGGCAGAGCTAGAAAATGAAAAAGAACGGGAGAAGGTATCAGTGCCAGTACGAAAACAGGAACAAAAAGTCGAACAAGAGCTTCCCGAGAAGGCACCGAAGCCGGGGGAGCAATGGAAAATGCCACGAAGGTGGCAGACATACTAAAGGAGGTATTGAAAAATGACAATGGAGTGGAATAACAGGGGTTACCAGTTTGATCCTAATGGTGGGAATGGCAATGGCTCTTTCCAAGAGCACGATAGGCAAATGCGAGAGTTCCGCATGTCTCATGCTGATGTCGCACTGGTCAATGGACCAAGGCTTGACGAAGCTGCTTATCTGGATAGTCTGCTGTTTTTGCGGGTCAACTACACCGTGGAAACAGGAGGGTCAGCACTTCCTGACGACATATCTGATCAGTCACCTCTTGTTCCTATGTGGAGGGTAGCACGGTACAAGCTTTCGCAAAACTAAAAAGGAGGTAATCATATGGCTTACGGTCGAGGTGTAAGGGTAGCCAAGTGCCCGATTGGGCAGGAGTACTGTTATCCGTCCTGCTACTGGCGTAAAGGCAACCGATGTTGCTTCAGGAGCAAGCGGGGCAGGCAGATACCAGAACTGAAAAGGAAAGGAGGTAACAAATAATGAAAAGGGATCTAGTCCGGAGGACCCAGGTGCTACGAGGACTCGAAGACTCACTAGATATCGTAGATCCAGCAGATTTCTCAGACCAAGAAGATACGACGAATAATATAAAGAGCAAAAGGAAAAACAGGGAGCTCTGTTGGAGAAGCCGATCGCCAGTGAAGCCTGTGGGCTTCGGTAGTGAGTCATTTGAGTTGGTCATACTGTGGTGTGATGATGCCTCACAGCTTTTAAGGTTTATGGGCCAACTAGATGGGATGCTTCATAATCCTGATAGTTATGGTGATATCCTACGTATAGCCCACACCTGTGGCCGTGACACAATTGTCACGATCCAGATGCAGCCAACCAAATTCAGTAATCTTATGCTTAAGATGGCTATCATGCCTGGGATAGAGAGGGTAGCTAAAGGGCCGTTGGCGACCGGTACCCTTGCGATTATACCTCAGAAATCTGGGGCTCAGTTATTGTCAGGCATCAGCCTCAGCAAAAGGATTCGCGTATCGCTGAAAGAGACTGAAGTGGCTAGGCAGGATCCGGAACTCGTACCCGTGTTGGTTTAAAACAAGGGTCAGCACCGGTGCTGTAGAGTATGGTTTGAACAGAAGTCCAGAAGGGCTGTCGTGAGAGGTAACTATGCCTATAGAAGTAGGGTAATTATATGGCTTACGGTAAAGGTGTAAGGGTAGCCAAGTGCCCGATTGGGCAGGAGTACTGTTATCCGTCCTGTTACTTCCGTAAGGGCAACCGATGTTGCTTCAGGAGCAAGCGTGGTAGGCAGATACCAGAACTCAAAAAGGGAAGGAGGTAACATGAAGCATCTAGGCAGAATAATAAAGCAACGCCGAACTGCGATGGGGCTAACACTAAGGGAATTGGCTACCGCGTCTGGTATATCTGCATCACACCTAGGTCGTATCGATAAAGGCGAGCGTTTCCCCTCAGCCTATGTTCTGCGGAGAATCGCCAAGCCCTTAGGTTTTGAGGAGAACGAACTATTTACTTTAGCCGGCTTCTTGTCTCCAATCCCTGCTGAAGAAGCAAAAAGGAAACATGGAGGAACCGTTTTGGGATTGGATCCATATGTGGCTAAAGTACTGGCGGAGGAGCCCTTAGAGGTGCAACGTGCTGTCATCGGGATCCTCGCCATACTAAAGAGCCTTGCCAAGAGTATCGTGAGATAAGATCTCTGACAGTAATGCAGATGAGGGGTCAACAAAAGCTCGTTTTGTTACCTCCAAGATAAAAAGGAACCTTTTTAACTCAAGTCACAATCCGCTATTTTGTTAAGATCTCGCGTATAAGATAAAATGGTGTTTGAAGAGGTAGATACTGCTATGATTGATAGGAACTTAACAGACTAGTATTCGAGGCAGAGTATGTTTCCCGGCAGAGGTGAGGAAGGGGAAGCGAAGCAATGAGATATAGAAGATACCAAGGATTTAACCTAAACCCTATATTAATAATAATAGTTATAAACTTACTGATGCTTGTAGTTACCTTTATATCTCCAAGAATCACACTACTTCTTGGGTTGGTGCCAGCAATATTCTTAAGTCAGCCGTGGACTATAGTGACCAACCTGTTCATACATAGCAGCTTGTGGCATCTCATCGCTAACATGATGACTCTTTATTTCTTCGGAAGGTACTTCTCTAGCCTCGTAGGAGATAGCAAGTTTTTAATCGTCTATTTC
>CAZHQV010000167.1:0-4226 GCA_964534285.1 uncultured Dehalococcoidales bacterium | reverse complement strand
GAGAAGAGAGGAGCACTACTAAAGTACAGATCATAATCTAACACCTCTTGACATTCCTACAAGATGGTCATAGACTAATGCTGCGAATTTACCATAATGATATAGCCTTTGTAATGAGCCTGGCGCCGATATTTGAATCCCATAGCTACAGATATTACAATGACTATGGTCAACACGTAGTTGCGCTAGTACGTTGACACTTACTTCGCCAGTAGTGATTATGCGATCAAGAAATTTTAAGTGAGATAATTAGGAAGAGCATCAACACACAGGTATTCCTATTTAAAAAACCAGCATAGATAGATTGAAGGAGCGCACAACATAAAACACGCGGATGAAAGAGATGGCTCTTGCACTTGAGGGTATCAGGGTTATAGAAACGGCATCGGGTATGGCCGGGCCAATGGCTGGTCGACTTCTCGGTGATTGGGGGGCAGATGTCATCCATATTGAGCACCCGATAAGGGGCGATATGGGACGTGATGCCCGGCGGCTATTGGGTACTCTCTATGCTAAGGCAACGAGTGGTAGAAGGATACCGTCTGATATCAATTACAGCGTGGAGAACCACAACTGCAACAAGAGGGGCATGACCCTCGATCTGTCCCAAGAGAATGGTCAGGAAATCCTCTACAGAATGTTGGAGAAGACAGATGTTCTCCTTATGAATTTTCGCCCACGTGAGCTGAAGAAGTTTAATCTGGAATATGATACCCTGAGTAGAATCAACCCCGGGCTCATCTATGCTAATGTTACCGGGTACGGCAGGAAGGGGCCCGACCAGGACCTGCCCGGTTATGATTTTAATGCCTTCTGGGCAAGGACCGGCATTCTTCGCGTGCTGCTGACACCCGACATGATTCCACCCACTACTCCGATGGCTCTGGGAGACCGCGTGGCAGCACTGGCTTTCGCCTGTGGGATAATGACGGCGCTATTTGTGCGTGAGAGGACCGGGGTAGGGCAGGAGGTAGATGTATCTCTGTTCAACACCGGGGTTTTCGTCAATGCCAATGATATAGGTGGTGCTCTTGTTACCGGACGGGACAGGCAGAATGTCGACCGCGAGGACCTTGGTAACGTATTGCTTGGTTCCTACAAGACAAAGGACGGTAGATGGTTGCGAATTGCGATAAATCAGCCTGACCGCTACTGGTCAAGGGTCTGTGCTGCCCTGGAGCTGGGCGACCTGGAGCATGACCCCAGGTTAAATTCATTTGAGTCTAGGATAGAGAATCATATCGCCCTTTTCAAGATTTTGGAGGATACATTCCTGAGCAGGACATTGGATGACTGGAAGGTTCGACTGACCAATGCCGGTTTGCCCTGGGCCCCGGTGGCCAGTCTCCCGGAGGTTATCTCTGACCCACAGGCCAGGGCTAATAATTTTTTTGCTGCCTATGAACACCCTACCTACGGCCCAATAGAGATAGTGGCAAACCCAGCGCACCTCAGTAAGACCCCGGCGAGTGTGCGAAGGCCAGCCCCTGAGTTTGGGCAGCACACCGAAGAAATCCTCCTGGAATATGGTTACACCTGGGATGATATTGCCCAGTTCAAAGAGCAGGGGGTGATAGCCTAATTAAAGAGAAGTAACAGTGACAATCAAGAAGCCTAGTAAATATTAGAACGCTATAGAAGGAGGCAAGCAGAATGGCAGTTGTAGAGTATGAGGTAAAGGACAGGATAGCCTATATAACACTTAACCGACCCGACAAGCTTAATGCGGTCAACCAGGAGGTCATTGAGGGGATACTCGATGCTGTCCACGACTTCAATCAAAACCCGGACGCATGGGTGGCAATCGTCTCTGGCAAGGGAAGGGCTTTCTGCACTGGAGCCGACCTCAGCGGCATCGGCTCCGGTACCAGCCGCAGGATAAGAAGTACCGATGAACTCTATTACGATATCTTGATGGCCAGGAAGCCAATGATTGCTGCGGTTCATGGATACTGTCTGGCACAGGGAGACGGGATAGCGCTCTCCTGTGATATCGTACTAGCCGCCGAAGGCACCAGATTTGGCTGGCCACAGGCTAAACGAGGGATTTCTTCTACCAGTGGTCCATCTTTGGGTGTGTTCCACCTGCCGCTAAAAGTGGTCAATGAATTACTCTTCACCGCCAGGTTTGTTGAAACCGAAGAGGCTCTCCGTTTGCACCTGATAAACAAAATTGTCCCGGAAGATAAGCTAATGGAGGAAGCCGAAGCAGTAGCCAAGCAGATACTGGCTAATTCTCCATCAGCAGTCTGGGGTATGAAGCAGGCAATGCAGCTCGGTAGAGATGTACCCATAAGGCAGAAGATGCAGATTGCTAACATGATCGGCCGGCAGGTACAGCAGACTGATGACTTCAAGGAAGGGATTCAAGCCTTCCTTGACAAACGAGAGCCTGAGTTTCAAGGCAAATAATTGAACAGGAAGAGTAGAGTGACAAAGTTGGCAAACAATCTAATAACGTGGGCGTATGGATGACTGAAGACAAGAAACAGGATAAACCAGCTCGCAAGCCGAATACCATTGAGAACCTCCTTCTCGGGTGCACAGTACAGGATGTTCCCAGGCTGATACCGGGGGTTCTCCTGGCCGCAGCTCTGGTGGCTCTGTTTGTCTGGTTGACTGACCTCATCAATGCTACCCTCGGTTTTAAGGGACTGCTTAGCTATATTTTGATGGTTATTGTTGCCGGGATACTAATCCGCAATATTTTAGCTGTGCCAGCAATATTCAACCCCGGTATCAGCTTCTGTCTGAAGAAATTGCTGAGACTGGGCATCATGCTTATGGGCATTCGCTTGAGTATCTTCGCTGTCCTGGAAATAGGTGCTTGGGGCATACCCATAGTGGTAGTCTGCGTGCTGGCGGGCCTGGTGATTACCAGCTACTTTGGCCGTCTGCTGAAGCTGCCAGACAGGTTAGCCACCCTGATCGCTGTGGGCACCGGTATCTGTGGAGCTTCAGCCATTGTAGCTACCGCCCCTGGCATCAATGCCAAAGACGAGGAGGTAACTTACGCTGTAGCCAACATCACTGTCTTCGGCATCATCGCCCTGATTGCTTACCCTTTTCTCTCGCACTGGATGTTCAGTGGTGATACTATCATGGCAGGGCTATTTACCGGAACGTCTATACACGAAACCGCCCAGGTCGCGGCATCCGGCCTCATTTATGACCAAACCTTCGGCACAACATCTAATCCTACTACTGCTGATGTTGCCATGGTCACCAAGCTGGTCAGGAATGCGATGATGGCTATCGTAATTCCAGTGATGACCTTCGTCTATGCAAGGCGAGTGGGGGAGGTGCAGGACCCCTCAGCACGAGGTTACAAGAAGGCTCTCAAGCTGTTCCCCCTGTTCATACTCGGTTTCTTGTTTATGGCAATCCTCAGGTCAATCGGTGATGCCGGCCTTCAAGGCAGCGGTCTGGCCATGGGTCTTTGGGACGAAGAACAGTGGGTAGGAATAACCAAAGGGATAAAGCAATGGTCAGGATACATCCTGGCAACAGCTATGGCCGGAGTGGGACTGGGCACATCCTTCAAGAGCATGAAAGGACTCGGTATCAAGCCGTTCTATGTAGGACTTTTTGCCGCTACAATGGTAGGTGTGACCGCTATCGCTATGGTGTTCCTGCTGGGCCGTTTCGTCACCGTATAGTTCGGCACCCTGTTTACATCTGGTAGTCTTTTCTGTATTCCTGAGATGCAACAGTACTATGATTTAATCTTCTAAGGACCTCCAGGCCATCTTCATCAACTATCAGGGTATCGTTGACGGTGTAGGGTCGGCCCCGCTTCTCATAGCTACCCGCCGGGTTCCATGTTACCCTGAGCTTTTTCCCTAACCTGGCAGGATTGTAGAAGAACGTTTCGTCGCGTGCATGGAAACCAGCCCGCCCGGATGGTTGGCTGTATGATGGGCTTCTCGTGCCATTGCTCATGTTAAGTAACAATGCCGGATGGGCAATCGGTGGACCAAGCTCGGTCTCCTCAATATAGCACGACCGGAAGTCTTCCACGGCGTAGAGGTACTGCTGGTTGAGCTCCGGAGGGACTACGAATTCCAGAGGCTCAAGGCTAGGGCTAGCTTCCACATCACCCTTTCTTTCGCCACCACCTGCTGGTACATTCGGCTGGTTCTTGGGCAGGTTCACCGCTCCTACCACGCCAGTAGCGGAACCAACCAGCACTTTGCTACCATTCTGGTTCTGGCAAGAAACATCCA
>CAZHQV010000166.1:0-4245 GCA_964534285.1 uncultured Dehalococcoidales bacterium | reverse complement strand
TGCCTACCGAGCTGTAAACACGAGCGGGGCCGATGGAAATGTAAAAAGTGAATTGCACCAGAAGCTTGTAACTGCCCGGGACCTTCGGAACAAGATAGCTGACCGCCTGTTTATCCTATAGACATAGGGAGCCCACGTCTTACAGCATAGGGATAACCAGTCCTCTTTTCTATAGTACAAAGTCATCCAAAAGCACCCGCACCCTTCAAAGTCCACCACACACACCATTTAGTCTCAATATCTCTTCCTGAAATGAGCTGATCGCAAGACAGTGACTACCGTTGTTATGGCTACTGCGGTAGAGTATCCGTATCGGCATCAAGTCCTTTCATTGTGCTGTTGAAGCCAGGCACTCCACATGGCGATGCTGACGCAGGTTGAAACGAGCTAGCTGCGATTGCAGCAAGACACACCTCTCCTCCCCTGAACCGCGGAGAACCCTGTTCCGCGCCAGATTTGTGAGTAACACCGAGGAGCCCTCGCCTGGGCAGATATGGGGGAACAACGAGTAGGCCTCATAGAGAGAGGGCAAAATTCAGGTAGAGTCTGGCCGCCTGTACCACCTGATGGAAGGACACTGACTCCCCGGGAGTGTGGGCCGTCTCCAACCGCCCCGGGCCCAGGATAATAGGATCCACCCCGGCAGCCCAGAGCACATTTCCATCAGAATGGCTGCTGAAGTCTTCAGGCTGCCAAGGGAGAGACATCTCGCTGAACACGCCTTCCAGCTTCTTTACCAGGGGTCTCTCTTGGGAGATTCGGTAGCCCGAGTACGTGTCTTCAAACCTGAGGTATACATCGAGGCCAGGGATGCTGTCGCCTGCCGCTTGCACCAGCTGTTCCAATTCAGTCCTCACCACATCAATCCTTGAATTGGGTGGCAGGTGAATGTCTAGATAAGCTTCACAAATATCGGGTACCACAAAACCGCCAGGAAAACCCGAAAGCTCTCTAATGTTGTAAACTAACCCCTGCGATCCAGACCGAATGTGCTCTGTGACCTGCAAGAGCAGCTTCAGCATGGTCTCGATAGCATTTTCCCCAAGCTGTGGCATAGAAGAATGAGCCCTCTTACCCCGGGTACGCAGGAGGACTTCTAGATAGCCATAATGCCCCAGGCAGGGTTGTAGATTGGTGGGCTCGCCAACCACCGCCCAGGGGAAACTGTATTCCCGCACCAAGGTCTTGGCACCATCGTTGTCTTCTTCTTCGCCAACAACGAGAGCAAGGCCCACAGGTGGGAAACTGCCGCCTCGATTAGCAAGTACAGTGAATGCTTCTATCGCGGCAGCGCAACCTGCCTTCATATCGGCACTTCCCAGGCCGAAAACTGTGTCTCCTTCCTCGTGAAAGCTATAATCCTCCAGCTCGTAAGCAGTGACAGTATCTAAGTGTCCCACAAAACAAAGGTCCACCTGCTCTCTCCCATTGGGCAGCACTAACAAGTTAAAACGGTTCTCATCGACTTCTTGTTTGATTGACGCCAGGCCTTGGTTCTTCAGGTACCTTTCGACAAGCTTGAGAACTCCTTCTTCCTTGCCCGTGGGACTATATATATCCACAAGAGACTTGAGAAGATTTCTTACCCTATCAGGCTGCACATCCATTGACTTCCCAAAAACCGCCTCTACTCTCCTATTCCCGCTATGGACCACATCCTTTGTGTAGAGGCTGACACGCTAGGAGACTCACTGTCAGGCACACGCTTGCTCGGCACCGCTGAACCCCCTTTCGCTCGGAACAAGACTATCAGTCTACCAGCTTCTGTCATCGCTGAGTCCGTCGCAAGCTACAGTTGATCACCCGCGTACGCCTCGGCTTGCTAGCACTCGTTTGATTGGTCGTTTCAGCGTCTTGGTCAGCCACACATGCTCGCCTCGGAGCGAGAAGCCCAGCATCTTAAAAAAGGCGATGGCTCCCTCATTGTCAGCCTCAGTATCGGCTATGACCATCCTCACCCCATCCTCGTGCAGCCTCTCTTCCAGCTTCTTATAGAGCCGGCGACCCAAGTTGTTGCGCTGAAAAGCATCCTCAACCCCTATCCAGCTGACGTACCCGTACCTCTTCCAAGCAGTGCCTTCTTTCTCAATAGTATTGGCCAGAACAAAGCCAGCCACCCTTCCTTGTACTTCAGCAACCAGGCAATAGTCTGGATCCGAGGTGAAATAGTCAGTTACTTCATAAGGGTCCCAAGTGCGGTACAGGATCGGGAACTCCTCGCTGGTGAAAAGCTTCTCCCCCAAGTGATAGACGGAGCCAATGTCATCTATCTCCATCTGCCTGATAATCACTTCGGACTTTCTCTCCTTCTTACCAGCACTTTCTGATGCCATATATCTTCCTCTCTCCTTCCCGTCCTGTGTATACTAGGTCTTTTCCTGTTCCTGCCGCCTTCTTCTTGCCATCCGCAAGCCCGCTTTCGATTGAATAATACACATATCGACGAGGCCATAGCAAGTAAAACAGAAAGGGGTATCAGACACCCGTAATCTGTTTGGTCGTCAATAGAAGCCCAGCGACTCTGAACAGGAGATCATGGAGCCGTCGTCCAAAACCCAAGATTTGCTGTTGCAATGACCTGACCCAACACTGCCGGGAGAGAGAAAATGCCGCCTCCTTGTTTGTTGAACTGCTCAATGACCTTGAAGACATGGTTGTTGACATCTTCTGTCCACGCGCGACGTTGCCGAAGAAAGAGTCGTCTATGCTGATTTCCCTAGCTTTGCTAGGTTCTGCCTGCAGGAGTTGATCCTACGAATAGACATGCGGGTAGCTGGCTGGTGAGTAGTGCCAGGCTTGTCGCTGGGCAGCGTCAATGTACCTTCCCGGAAAGAGGAAAGAAAACCTGGCTCGTAGGGAAGTACTTCAAGCGCATCCATGCACATATAGACGGGAATGAACGAGAGTGATGGCTCTCTGAAAAAACTAGTTACCGCTCCCATACTATGCCTTCCCCGGAGAAGTGCCCCTCTATACTCGTGGTGGCCTTACTATGAGCACTGAGGATTTGGCATATCTGGCTACACGCTGGGCCACGCTCCCAAGAAGGAAACCGCGGACTCCAGAAAGACCTTTGGCACCAAGGGCAATCAGGTCCACGTCTTGCCGGGCAGCCTCTCGCAGGATCTCTCGAGAAGGGTCACCACGTGCGACTGTGGTTAGTACCCTGTAGCTGGCTTTGCGGAATTCGCCCTCAGCCGCCATCATCAATCGCTCTCCGGCTTCTTCCTCGGCCTTTTGCAGTTGGGCAAGTATCTGTCGATCGCGTTCCCTATCCAAGGTGTATGTCCTAACAAATGCTGCCGCAAAAGACTGCACTACCGTCATGAGAAGGACTTCCGCACGGTGCGGGAGCGGCATTTGCAGCAGGAACTGCACCACTTCATCAGAGTGTCTTGAACCGTCAAGTGGCGCTAGTACTCTACTGACGGTTTTGGTCTCTTTTTTTGCTATCAGCACGCTGCATGGTGCGTATTTCATCACCTTCTGAGCAACGCCGCCTAGCAAGAACTCCGGGGCCTCGCCGGTGCCCTTGAGCCCCACAATGCTAAGGTCTGCCTGAATGTTGCGACATGTCTTTATGATTTCGTCGGCAGGGCTTCCTCTACGGACCATCTTCTCGACTGTCATACCCCGTTTACCAAGCGACTTCGACAGTTTGGAAAGTAACTCCAGTGCTCTTTCTTCCCCGGCTTTCCGCGCCTGAGCCTTGAGCGCAGCGGAGCGACCCACAAGGTCAGCCAGGGTATGCCCCCCCAAAAAGACATGCTCCGGGATGACGGTTAGGACCGTTACTTCGGCTCCTCTACCTATTCTTAGAGCCTTAAGGAGGCCTATCGCGACTTCAGAGTACCGCGACGCATCAACGGCAAGAAGAATCTTCATCCCTATCCTCCTTCGTACGTGGAATGGTACTTCGGACATCTACATCGGACTCGATTATTCCCCAGCATGGTAACTCAACGCTCTTCTCATATTATCTCCGTATCACTGCTCAACGCCAAAGTCGCCTCACCGTTTCCGTATACCCAATAATCACAACCCTATCTGTGCCCCACAACCCCCAGCTTCCCTCATGGCAGACCTGTTCCTCAGAAGGCACATAGGCCCCCAAACATAGGTGCATCGGGCCCCCCATCCCCTAGCCCAAGTAGGTCTAGAGCCATTTTTTCCTTCTGAAATGGATTATCAGCGAGACACCTATGACTATCATCGCACCAAGTACGGCAAAGTACCCATGCCGCC
>CAZHQV010000165.1:0-4283 GCA_964534285.1 uncultured Dehalococcoidales bacterium | reverse complement strand
GAGTGGGAGCAGCACCTTCGGCAAACAAATCCGTGTTGCGCGAAGGCAAATAGACGCCGCCTTCAGCAAGAAAACTCGCTTTGCCTAGCCCAACCCCAGCTAGGTCAGCCAATTGCTTTGCTTTGTTTTCGGCATCCTCCAACGCCTTGCCGCGTGCCTCCTCATAGTACCGGGCTCGGTCCTCCACGTCGAAGCTTATGCCCTGAATCCTCGTATAGTCACCCCCAGCCTCGGCCACAGCATCAACAACGGCACCCGCCTTGTCAATCTCCCTTATCTTGGCAACTACTATGTTAGTCACTCGATAGCCAACAGTCTCCTGCTCATCTCTGTCGCTGATCCATTTCGTCACCGGAGAGATGCTGAACTGCTGTGTCTGGATATCTTTCTCAGCTACGCCGTTGTCTTTCAATGCCTGCTGCACTTTGTCCATTGCATCGCTTGCCTGTGCTTGAGCCTCAGCCACTGTATCAGCCTGCACCTCAACACCAAGGCGCAACTCAGCTACGTCGGGAACCGCCATCACTTCCCCTTGGCCAGTAACCCATATTCCAGTTTGCTGCTGCGGCGCGACAGTAACGCTACCTCCCCGGGCGCAACCAACAGCGCCCAATGCCAACACTACTACCAAGCAGGGAATTACCCACCAAGTCTTCTTCATCTAGACCTCCTTTCTTTGCACTGTGTGTCAAGCCACCAAGAGCGTCTCCAGCACTCACTCATAAGATTATGTCCTCCCACAGAGTATTTATTACGTTATAGTAAACGAATAGGTTGGCTTTTCGTTTACTTCCAGTGGTAGAATACAGTCCACAAATGAAAATCCTTCGTGAAATTGGTATAACCATCCTCATAGCCATAGCTATTTTCGCTCTTCTTCGAGTTACTGTGCAAGCCTACACTGTGCGATATTCTTGTATGATCCCAAGCATTGAAGAGGGTGAATGGTTAATGGTCAGCAAGGCAAGCTACTTCTTCTCAGATCCCGAACGGGGCGACGTAATCATCTTTGACCCACCAGTTAGCTCTCAATTCCCCTATATCAAGCGAGTTATCGGCCTTCCTGGTGAGACCGTTGAGGTCAGGGATGGGAAGGTTCTCATCGATGGCATTCCCTTAGTAGAAGAGTATATTAAAGAGCCACCCAGGTACACTATGGCCCCTATGGTAATACCGCAAGGCGAATACTTCGTACTCGGTGATAACCGTAATAACGCCAATGATTCACACGCTGGCTGGACAGTGCCTCGCGAAACCATCATTGGCGAAGCATGGTTTGTCTACTGGCCACCGAACACATGGGGACCAGTAGAACACTATAGCTACCCCGAACTGAACCAAGAGGTGGCGGCAGAGGCAATGCTTCTGGACCCGATTCGGCGGTAAGTTGGCCAATGACTCACTAAAGCTATTCAGAATGAGCGGAGCGATAAAGGAAGGACACTTCCTGCTCGCCTCTGGCCTACACTCACCGATATATTGGGAGAAGTTCCGCATCCTACAATACCCCGGGTACACTGAGCGGCTGTGTCGCCTCATTGTCCAACATTTCAAAGATGAGAGAATAGAACTGGTTGTGGGACCGACCACGGGCGGGATTGTTCTTGCTTTTGAGACCGCGCGGCAACTAGGAGTAAGGAGTGCCTTTGCAGAAAAAACGGGAGAGACAAGGACATTTCGACGCGATTTCGACATCGCGCCTGATGAAAGGATTCTCGTCGTTGACGATGTCCTGACTACCGGGACATCAATCAAGGAGACAATAAGTGCCATAGGGAAACTTGGTGGGCTCGTCATTGGAATTGGAGTACTCGTCAACCGCAGCGCTGAACAGATAGATCTTGGAGCACCCCTCTTCACTTGCATCCGAGCTCCAACTACAGTCTATTCGCCTCAAGAATGCCCTCTTTGCGCCGCCCACATCCCATTGACCAAGCCCGGTGGTCAAAGCTAGTCGGCCACCGCCGAACATAGGGAAGACCTAGAATATTTGCGGACTGGAGGTAACTCAGTGGCAGAGCAGCGCACCGATAATACCTGCTGAACGCAAAACTGTCAGAGAATTCTGAGCTACTGTTGGTGGCATCCCCTCAGTGGCGGAGAATCGGGTCGGTACACTACATCACACGGCAAAATCAAGGTGGCTGAAGCCTTTTGAAGATCCCCAGCAAGGAGGCTATACCGATCACTGTGCAGGTCTCCCTTCGGTGCCTGAGACAATTGCCTCCCAGTCCGCTCCGCTCAACTACCCGTCAGGCAAAGGCACAGCCAACAAGCCGTCGCCATTATAGCATTTGCTGCACCAGGATCGCCTCCGCACTTACATCCGTAGCCGCCTGGTCAGCAGCAATCGCGGAATCAGCAGTGCCGCCGCTGGCATCGCTAAAAGGGCCCACGTGGCACACCACAGTGCGGGCAGAAATTCCAAGCTGGGCTCACAGGGGAAAGACACCGGTCACAGCACAGCTCTTCCACCTCTATTTCCTCCTGTCCAATTTTCCTACCGCAGTCAGGGCAGAACTCAAACCTCGCAAATGCTTCCCTGTTGTGCCCTAGGCCGCAGGCGAAAACCTTCTCCTTGCGCTTCAATACTTTGAACGCCATATTGAGCCCCCTTTGACATTTGTTAGAGCAGGCTGACCAGGCCAAGTGCATCAGCCTCCACACCGATTCCCACAACTTCGGTATGCGTCGCCACCTGCTCCGTTGCTGTTCACCCTCACGGCTGACCACCTTCCAAGTGGTCCTGGCCAGCGAAACACGCTGCAGGAACTCGTTCACACCTCGCTCGAGCTAGCGTTACAAAGTCAGCCCTCGGTACCGCGCCTTTCAGCCATGGCTCAACCTCAATCACATATCAAGCCGAACTGAAATGGAAGATATCACAACGGGCGTGCCCATATTGCGATGGTCTTGGCTGCTGTTACGTCGGCCGGTGAGATAAGCCCTCGCTGCAGCGCTAGCGCTACAGCATGAGTCCCATCATTGGCATTGACCTTGCTGGAGGTAGCAACAACTTGGCTCAACGGCAAAGGCCAGCCTTGCGCCCAATCTCAGCGGAGTTGGATTAAGAATGCACAACTGACGATAGTCACAGATAGTCAGACTAGATAATTGGCCAACCAAAGGAGAGAATCCTGGTTCTGAACAGTCCAGATTTGAGGTCGGCAATAGCAGAACATCTATGTAGGGCCAACATTGCAGGCCAGAGCATCTCCACAAGAAGGGACAACGAATGCTCAGCACAGATGTGAGCCAGATAACAACGATTCGACTTTGGTGCTATTGGATAAAGCTACGGATATCAGGTAAAATAATAGATGAAGGAACATGGAGGTCAGGTAATGGAATGGCTATTGACAGAAGACGAGATGAATAGGGCCGAGACGGAGGCAAAACTTCACTACAGGAAGTACCACCCCTTTGCCACAGGCGACTACCACGCATCAGTATTGGGTATGAGACAAGCAGTAGCCAAAGCTCAAGCTAAGAAGCTGGTGGAGTGGCTTAAGCGAGCATCCTCGCATGAGCACAGTCAGAGATCTGGTAGCAGTGGTGAGTTGGTCATAAATGGCGTAACTGTTGGTCTCCTAATTGAAAGGGATTCGTGGAATGCGCTCGTGGAAGAAGTATGCTTTGCTGGAGGCCGTGAAATCGAATGGGACGCTAAGGAACCGGTATAGACAGGATGACGCAGAACCACGAGCAAGGCAGCAGCAAGGATCCGATAACGTTGGTCAGGAAGTCCATCCGGGCACAATTGGTCGGGGCATGTCTCCAACATGCTCTTGCTAAGGTCGAAGAACTGCTTAGCCGCGGCAGTCTGGAGCTATTCTGTACTGGGTGCCCGGTGACTTCGATACAGTTGCCTGTTTGTTCTAAGGTAGCCTCCGAATGCTCATGAACAGTGCCTTCCATTATTTGCTCCGGATGCTTGATACTGAATTTGCCAGCGGTTCATTCCCTGCGGCTCCGACAAATGAGGATTTGGCCATCCTCCCCATACCAATCTATTAGGCAACGACCGGAGGAAAGAGAGACGCCCCACAAGATGCCCGATGCGAAATCAACTCCAAGCCAACCCCGGCTAGTCAGGCAGCCAAATCATGAGACAGAAGTGTTTCAAACAGTCAGGCAGGGAATCAGGAGGTACAGCAGGCTACCTGTCGCAGCCAACAACAGGAAGAGACCGGGCAGGCAGTGTTAAGCAGGGCGCCAAGGCGTGGCTGTCTTGACACTCAAAGGACGGAAAACCTAGAATATTTGTCCAGCCGAGGTAGCTC
>CAZHQV010000164.1:0-4284 GCA_964534285.1 uncultured Dehalococcoidales bacterium | reverse complement strand
CAAAAACCTGAAAGCCCATGCTCTTGAAAATATCACAGATCTCTCCCAGTGTCTGCGTGATAACGTGATACCGTCCCGTGGAGACGGGCCTGCCCGGCAGCGTAACGTCCAACCTTTTCTGCTCCAAAGCAGAAATGAGGTGGACTTCTTCCACAATCCTCCTTTTTTCACCTAAGCATGACTCCAAGGCACTCTTGACTTGGTTGGCCCGCGCTCCCACCTTCCGCCGCTCCTCCAAAGGCAAGGTAGCCAGAGAGCGCAAGACTTGAGTCACCCCGCCTTTCTTGCCAAGATAACGAACACGCCACAACTCGAGTTCATCGGGCTCGCTAATTCTGTTCAGCTCGTCCAAAGCCTGAACATGAAGCTCTTCTAGCTGTTGTAGCATTATTCGAGGCAAGACTGGTCTCCAGCTCCTATCGAAGCCACCAGTCTAGCAAAGCTTTCAGGGTCCCTAACCGCCATCTCAGCAAGCATCTTGCGATTTATCCTTGCATCTGCTTTCCTCAATCCAGACATTAGCTGGCTGTAGGAAAGTCCGCTAGCCCGCGATGCAGCGTTAATGCGAGTAATCCATAGCCTCCTGAAATCGCCTTTGCGTTCACGACGATGGCAATACGCGTAATCCAAAGCATGCAGCATCGATTCGTGAGCGTCACGATATAGCTTGTGCCTTGTAGCCCGATGTCCTTTGGTTAGCTCAAGCACCTTTTTGTGCCGCCGGTGACTGACCTTTCCGCTTCTAGACCTTGGCAATGTCATCCCTCCTCAATCTTGGTTTCTGGACAGCCCCTTTTTCTCCCAGACAAGGGAATGGCCTACTAATGCAGCGCCAACAGAAAAGCAGGCAGGCCCAGGAATGCCAACCATTCTGTCTATGTCGAAAAGAAGAAACACTGATAGAATGGGCTATGCCGGTCACCAGATAACTTGCGACCGATGATCCCGCAATCAAGATAACCCAAGCGTTGGTTTGGCTGGTATAGCCCTTTTCAATCAAAGCCATGCCTTTCTTACGCTCGCTATGAATTGCTAGCAATGCCATTCCACAGCTAAACACTATCACAGCAATGTGAATCCAAATGCCCCACTCCATCCTTATCCTCTACGTTATGCGTAAGGCAGGAGCTTCTTGATCCGCTTCCTATCTGGCGCAGACACTGGCAGCAATTCATCATAGAGGCGCTTCGTCCTGGGAGCCTTTCTCCTCCTTAGATGGCTCTTGCCACACTTGGCGCGCATGAGCTTGCCTCCGCCTGTCACATGAAAGCGTTTCTTCGCCCCTTTATGAGTCTTGATCTTGGGCATCTGATTTTTCCTCTTTAGGTTTTCCTGTAGAAACGGGGTAAAGAATCAAAGCTATACTTCTCGCCTCCTCTTTAAGGTGGTCGCCTGTGGTCGCTATTTCCTTCAAAGCCCCTGTTACCCTCTTCAGCACTTGCCTGCCTAATTCGGGATAAATAACCTCACGCCCTCTGAATCTCACCACCACTTTTACTTTGCTACCCTCCTGTAGCAGTTTCTTGGTCGTTCTAATCTTCGATTGCAAATCGTGCTCACCGATGCTAGGCCTTAGGCGGATTTCTTTTAGCAAGCCGACTCTCTGGCCCTTCTTCACTCTCCTTTCTTTTCTAGCCTGCTCATACTTGTACTTCCCATAATCGAGAATCCGACATACAGGCGGAGTCGCTGTCGGTGCCACTTCCACCAAGTCCAGACCGCGTTCCCACGCCATCTGCAGTGCCCGTTGCAAGGGCAACATCCCTAGCTGCTCCCCCTTCTCCCCTATAACCCTCACCTCACTGGCTCTAATCCGCCTGTTTATTCGTAATTCTTTGACTATATGCCCTCCTCCTCAGCAAGAATCTAACATCTGGCCTCTATAGCCGCCTTTACTAGCTCCTTAACCTCCGGCAGGCTCCGCGTGCCAATGTTCCCCCCGCTCCTTAAGCGAAACGAGACGTTGGACGAAGCCACCTCTTTATCCCCAACTACAAGCATGTACGGGATCTTTTGTAGTTGGGCTTCCCTTATCTTCAAGTTCATCCTCTCTGTGCGCTCATCGACTCGACTACGAACACCATCTGCCTCCAGCTCCTTTTGTATCTGCTGAGCGTAGCCAATATGGCGGTCCGCTACGGGAATTATAATTGCCTGAACGGGCGATAGCCACACTGGAAAAACGCCGCCATAGTGCTCAATAAGACACGCGACGAAGCGCTCCATACTACCTAAGACAGTACGATGTATCATGACTACAGGGTGTTCTGCGCCGTCATCACCAATGTAACAAACATCAAATCGCTCTGGCAAGTTGAAATCAACCTGAATGGTAGGACCTTGCCAGGCGTGCCCTAAGGCATCTCTGAGTTTGATATCTATTTTGGGTCCATAGAAGACTCCCTCGCCCGGGTCTATGTCATAAGGTAGCCCAAGGTTTTCCATGACGTTCGCTAGAGATCTCGTAGCTTCGTCCCACATTTGGATGGCCCCCACGTATCTCTCCGGCCGTGTAGACAGCAGCAGTTCATAATGACTGAAGCCAAAAGTAGACATCATGAACTGCGCCAACTTCACAACCCCTGCTACTTCTGCCTCGATTTGATCGGGCCGGCAGAAGATATGCGCATCATCTTGAGTGAATCCTCGAACCCTGGCCATACCATGCAACCCGCCAGTCCGCTCATACCGATACACTGTACCTAGCTCCGCATATCTCAGGGGCAAATCGCGATAGCTCCGCAGCTGACTCTTGTAAATTAGGATGTGCCCCAGGCAATTCATGGGCCTTAATATGTATTGCTGCCCCTCGACTTCAATTGGCGAATACAGATAGTCCCGATAGAAGTCCCAGTGCCCACTGGTTTTCCACAGGTCCAGCTTGGCAATATGAGGAGTGTAAACCACATCATATCCTCGCTTTGCGTGCTCTGCTTTCCAAAAATCCTCGATTATCTGCCGAATCAGAGCACCTCTAGGATGCCAACAAACCAAGCCGGGGCCAATTTCCTCGTGGATTCTGAAGATATCGAGCTCTCTGCCCAGCTTTCTGTGGTCTCGTTTCATGGCTTCAGCCTGACGCCCCAAATAGTCTTCAAGCTCCGCTTGACTATCAAAAGCCACCCCATAAATTCTTTGCAGCATCGGGCGTTTTTCATCTCCGCGCCAGTACGCTCCAGCTATATGAGTTAGCTTGAAGGCCTTGATCTGGCTTGTAGAAGCCACATGAGGACCACGGCACAAATCGGTAAATGAGCCTTGCTTATAGATGCTTACTCTATCGTCTGGAAACTCATCAATGAGCTCCAGCTTATAGGGTTGATCAGCGAACAGCCGGCAGGCCTCCTCTTTGCCTACTTCTTCCCTGATAAAAGGGTAATCGGCATCGATAATCTCCTTCATCCTATTCTCAATTGCCGGCAAGTCTTCTGGCGTTAGCGGGCGTGGTAGCTCAAAATCATAGTAGAAGCCGTCTTCGATAGCTGGCCCAATTCCAAACTTGACTCCGACGAAAAGCGACTGCACTGCCTCAGCCATCAAATGGGTGGCAGAATGTCGCATTCTCTCCAACTCTTCTTCCCTATTCATCCTTGAATCCTCATCACATTAGGTAGGATGGTTCATGCCTGAAACTGGGTTGGCAACAACAAGCCCTATCAAAGGCTCAAGACATGCTGAGCTGACGACTTTCACCCTCTACAGTACGAGAATCCTTAGGGGAACTCCTTTTCTCTCAAAGCGAGCGCCTTTTAAGCGTCTTACCCGTTTTCTCGGTTGCCTTCCACTTGTCGAACATCTTCCCCCGGTGCCTTCAAGACCCAAGTCGGAGTCTCACAACCCTTCACTACCAAGATGCAAGAACCCGCAAGTTCGCGTATCCACCTTCAATCTGGCCTCGTTTCATCTGACTGTTGCAATCAGGCTTCCTACGCCCATACAAACACCAGAATAATAGCCACCACTGCAAACGACCCTACGACCTCACTTTCACAGGAAACACCTCGTCCTCGCTTCGCGACAGGTGCTCCTTTCCTATCCACAACCCGCAGCGCGAATTCTATCGTATTCAGCGATGCTTATCAAGCCTCCCGAATTGACTCATGATTTCTGTTACCGAAAGTTGTATCGTTCTTTCGAAAAGACTGTTACTGAAAGGGGAGAGAATGACAAGAGGCAGCATAGCCGAATACACTGAGGCACTACGAGGGCGCTACTTCCGAGCCTCGAAGAAGGAGAAGGGAAGGATTCTGGACGAGTTCGCAAGTGTCACGGGTTATCATCGCA
>CAZHQV010000163.1:0-4332 GCA_964534285.1 uncultured Dehalococcoidales bacterium | reverse complement strand
TATCAAATAGCTATACGCATCATTGGGCAGACATCCCGATGTTTGTGCGTTGGTTGAGGTGGTCCCCGAAATTTGGACAGGTTGTTAAGAGCGGGTTCTGCTCCTAGAATGGTAAAGACCGAGAAGGAGGAGCAGACATGAAACAGAGTCGCGGGAAACACAGTCCATCATTCAAGGCCAAAGTAGCCCTGGAAACGCTAAAGGGCGAGGAGACAAGCGCCGAACTGGCCAGCAGGTTTGAGGTTCACCCGAGCCAGATACGTGTATGGAAGAGATGCCAGGGTCGGGATTGGTGACTACTTCCGGTTCTATAACACCGAGCGTCCCCATCAGACCCTGGGCTATCGAACACCGGCCGAGGTATTCATCTCAAGCCCGGTGGAAACTATCCATGGAGGTCCGGTACAATCCTTAATACCAGCAGGCCCCATAAGGACAGCGGAACCCACTCTTAATACAGCTCCTATCCTGTCCTAAGGATGGGGTCCACCTCAACTGGTGATATTGTTTGGTTTGAAGAGTTCTTGAAAGACCATGCGATGCTGGTTACAATGACGGCTGACAGGATTCGAGCGATACTCGGTGGCACCGAAAGTCCTCAACCAGCGGGCAATAGCCGTAAGTGCAAGCCATGCCGCTTCAAAGAATCCTGCCCAGCTTGTAGCCAAATACCGTAAACATGATCTTGAGTCGGAAATCGCTCTGAGGGATACCAGAGTCGGGTAGCTAAAATGCTTATATTGGACTCTTTTCAGAACATCAAGTTGGCATGGATACGCACTTTAAGTGGAGAGAACAGTGAATACCGCAATCTCCAAAGGGGCGAGCTTGATGCATTTGCCTGGGCAGAAGAGGAGAATTTGCTGCAACTCCAGAAAGAGCTTAGTGAAGGCATATTTTCTCCGAACAACACTACGAAAGTATACTTGCCGAAACCATCTGGACTTCTTAGACCCATATCGATACTCCGGATTAGGGATACAATCATTTATCAGGCAATAGCAGATGTGATGGCAGCAAAGGCACGCCGGCGACACAGTCCATACTATTTCAAAACCGTATTCAGTAATATCCTGACAATGCCACTAACTTATCCATCCTTCTACAGAAACTGGAAGTATGGTTACGGAAAACTAGATTTAGCTAGGAAGCAGGCTTTTAATCAGGGGTATATTTGGGTAGGCGAGCTTGACCTCGCTTCATTCTATGATGTAGTCGACCATTATCTCCTGCGACAAACACTTGCTGAATTCTATGATGATAACGATATCCTAAATCTGTTGTTCTCATGCCTTCAAAAATGGACGGTTCACCCAAGCGGATATGCACACGGTCACGGGATTCCTCAGGGTCCGTTGCCTTCTTCATTCTTGTCTGAATGCTGTCTACATCCCTTAGACAAAATGATGACTAAACTCGGCAATACCATATATTTCAGGTATGTTGATGACATCACAATAATGTCAACTAGTGAGCAAGACGCCACGATGAGTTTCGCAAGGGCAGAAATTGCATGCAGAGAGCTTGCATTAGTTCCTCAAGTCAAGAGGTCAATTCAGAAATTGAATAGCCTTGAAGATTTGCTAGTTGAAGAACCCAGCCCCGTTCAGAGTAGCTCTGATTTTCCACCATCTATGCAAAAAGCACAAAACGATGCCGCTAGGAAGATATTCCTTGGTTGTTTTCGTGGGAGTAAGTTGAGGAGTGAGGAAAGGCAGCTAGTTAGTAAGTTGAGATACTCGCTTTTTAGAATGAAACCTGACAAGAGGATTCTAGCCAAGGTTCTCAACCTGCTTAACACAATACCCAGTGTAGGTGATGCAGCGAATTATTACCTTCGCCAATACAGTAAGAACATGAGTATCTGTAGCTTTCTATTTAACTACTTAGAAAGCAATCCAATGTATGCTTTCGTTTCTGCTAATTGTCTTGAGACCCTACATACAAGTTGTAGCAGGGGGCAATATAGTCGACTTCGTAAGCTCTGTGTCAGTTTTCTATCAGCTAAACAGCAGATAATTTTGAGGTGCACAGCAGCCAAGATACTTGGTCTCAGGAAAATCCACACAATGGCTCTCCAGAGAATAGTCTCTAGTAGCACTGATGTATATTTCATAGAGCATCTATTGTTTGCTCTTAACAATGCTTTACCCCCATCAGATAAGGAGAAGCTATTTAATGAGTTTGTGAGAGTAGAGGATGTTGATGTCGCGTTGACCTCCGCATACCTGTTAACTAGCGAAAACCTAAAACTATTGGGGAACGCTGCGACTTTGAACGCTTGGGCAACCCCTGTTTTAACAAAATACGGCTTAACTAGGAAACGAATTATGGGCGATAGAATTGGAGACATCCTTAAGAAAAGGTATGACATCAACTTGCCGCCTAACTTTGGTTTTAGGAAAGTATTTGACCGAGGTCAATACAAACAGGCTCTAACCCATCTAGATCAAGCTGAGGGCGGTTTTGCCACCCAGCGAGCGTTTTGGGTGACCCAAATGGATAACTTTAACCAAATCCTGTTGTTTGTGACTATGAAGAAGCTGGGTGTCAGAGTAGATATGGACGGGGTGTTTGGCTCTCTTTCCTCGAACTTGTTAAGAAACAATTTCCCAAGCCTAGCAGCCGTTTGCGATAGGTGTCATGATCTAAGGTCATCCAGTTTCGTTGCTCACGCCTATTCCAGCCGTAACAAAACCTTCACAGGTGATTTGAAAGTGAGGCAAAGAGACCGTCTGTATAAACAATTGAAAATTGCCTACCAAGAGTTCATAAATAGGTATTAGCCGGGTCAGTTTGAGCCAAATAATCCGGAGTATTGATATAGGAGGTTCCGTGCCAAATTGCCTGACGGGCGGTAGGATGCCGTCTCACCTTGCTGCGACACGGCAGGAGGGCAAGAGATGGGACACTCGAAAAGAAGAAATAGAGACGTTACAGGAGAGGAATCGGAAGGCCTCTCGTTCTAGAGGCGCGTGTTGGGGCACACAGGGCCTTACGAGACTATGGTTGCAGAGCTGGTCAGATCGCGACCTGCTTCTTCCAGTAGCGGATCCATTCGCCTACCCATTCGACGGTGAGGGGGACGGCAATGCAAGGTACCAAGCCGGGGGCTCGGGGATACCTGCTGCCAAAGCAACGTCCTACCCTACTAACTGGACGTCGGGAACGCCATTCGCGAAAATGGTCTTCAAGTGACGAGGTCGCCTGTCAGAGCCCTATAGCTTCTTGCTGAGTGATTCGCTGAGTGCATCAAGGCGGAGACGGCTGCTGGCGATGGCTTGCCGCAGCAAGTCTTTGAGTTGGCCCTCAGTACGTTTATATACGTGACCCCGCCCAAATGACTCTACAATGTTGTTTGCAACCATACCGAGCCTGGGGTAGGTCAGCTTGACCAACTCCCTATGGGTATCCGCAAGGTCATGAACAGGGGTGCCGCCCGTAGTCGGGCAGCAATCGACGCCGCTGTCGAGGATGGGCTGCGGGTCCATGACCACCACGTCGAAGGTCTCAAGGTGCTTGTGTGCCGCGACTATGGCGAGCACAGCATCATCGACCTGATCCAGAGAATCAACTTCCCAGAAGCTCAGTCTATTGCTCCTTGTCTTGAGACAGTTGGTGATGGCGTCCGCGGGGATGTCTGCGCCGCTGAGGACGTCTACTGCCGACCAGTTGGCCGGGTCAATCTTTCGAACCCACAGTGACATTGTGCTCCTTGCGCAGGTCCTTGATGACTTGAGCGATGTACTGTTGTAGACGACGAGTGGAGCCAGTCACATTCTGAAGCACGTGAAGGCTCTCCACCGTTGCCCAACTCTCGAATGCTCTGATCCCACATTCTTGGACTTGCGTATTGGCGTGAGCAAGAGCTGCCAACGCCATTATCGGGCCTTCGGGACATATGTCGAGATAGTCCAATCTAGCAATGACGCGGAGCAAGCCAACTAGAATGGCAGGGTCGTGGAAGTTCTCGACGAAGATGGAGTTTAGCCAGCTCTTGGTGGCGAGTCTGTTTACGCTCAACTGATCTTTGACAAGGACATCGGCCTTGGTACCCATTCCATACTCGAAATGCTCGTCTCGAATCAAATTGAGGACTGCTGTGGTGAGCTCTTCCTGCAACGACTGTAGGCGCCGTTGGTTCAGGTCATCCTCTTCCGTGGCAGTGACGGTAGTGGCGGCGCCCTGGTCGAAATCGAGCAATCGCTCGATAGGGGTACCAGGAGCCTGAATGTCGGAGTTCTGATGAACAAGGAGGTCACTCAGTGACCAGGTTGCCGCAGGTGATTGATGGAGAATCTCCAGTTGGCCGGTGTCGGGGTTCTGATGAAC
>CAZHQV010000162.1:0-4343 GCA_964534285.1 uncultured Dehalococcoidales bacterium | reverse complement strand
CGCAGGTATATCTCAGTTTTGCCACTGCCGGTAACGCCAAAGAGGAGGAAAACCCGTGACTGAGACCAGCTGTCGTCGATCGATTTCCAAGCCGCTTCTTGAGAGGGGGTGAAAACTGGTGGCCAAGAGGGTGCAAGGTGGAGGCGAGACAATGGGTCTCGTCTGACAGCGACCAGCTTTACAGAAAGCAGATTTCGCCTTTGCAAAGCTTTTACTGTACTAAGGGAGCAATTGAGGCGGCTTCTCACCTCACTAACGGAGATGGGTTCCGTTTGCTGGCTCAAGAATTCCAGAAGCTCCGCTTGCTTGTAGGCTCTAGCTTCCTTCAGGAAGCCTATCTCAGTCGTAACCCTATCCTTACCAACAGCTAGCTCAAGATAAGGAAGTGTTTTTGGGTTTATCCTTGCTTTCTCCAGTTCCTGAGTTTTTGCGATTAAGCGGCGACGCAGCAAGATGTCAGTGATTTGTTTGGCTTTCTTTATGCCGACTAATTTCTCCACCTCCCGTAGGCTCGTTTTCCCCTTTCCCCTTATGAGGTGCATAACATGTCTTTGCTCTGGTGTGAGAGACAACAAATGCCCATCGGGGTCTGCCAATCGGAAATAAGTACCGAGCTTGCGCTCAAAGCCTGGGGGCAGCATCAAGGCCGCGGCATCAAACAACGGAGAAAGATAATAGTCGCTTATCCACTGGGCGAGTTCAATTTGTATTGGGGAGAGCAAAGGATCACCGGTGATTACACCGGCTATTTCCTTGGTCACTTCCACCGAGGGCTGGTCGCTTAGTCGGGAGACAATCCCCTGAACGATTCTAGAACCAAAGGGAACCCATACTGCCTGTCCCACCACAATATCCAGTTCAGCTGGAATGGAGTAGCAGAATGTAGACTGGCTTCCTGGGGAGTTGACCGCTACCTCAGCGTATTTCATCTACCAGCCCCGCTAAGTGTATCGCGCCGACTACCGCTGTGGAAAGTCAAGCGAATGCCCAGAGTCGGGACTAAGGGGTAGCTGAACCCGAGGATGGGGACTATTCACAGGGCGTGTCTCGAAACGAGCAAATACCTTTCGGCACAGTCCCGGGGGCTTTTTCAACCCTACTTCTGCCTTCTTCACCCCGCTAAGGAAGGAATTCCCTCTTTCGATTCCCATTTCTTAGACTGTTTCCACACTGCTCAGCACCACCTAGGACACCTGTGGGGATTCTGCCTCCTCCTCGAGAGGCATAGCTTTTGCACTAACCTTCCTTGTTCTCTCCTTAAGTCGAGCGCGCCTGGCACTGAGTTCCCGTATATAGTAGAGCCTAGCTCGGCGCACTTTGCCATGCTTGAGCACCTCCACACCTTGAAGCACAGGCGATTGCAGGGGGAAAGTCCTTTCCACACCGATACCGTAGATCACCTGTCTTACGGTGAAGCTTCCGCCATCAACACCCTTTCTTGTCCTGATGACTACTCCTTGAAAATGCTGAAGGCGCTCCTTATCTCCCTCGGTGATTTTGAAGTTGACCCTAACTGTGTCACCGGGGGAAAGTTGAGGAACATTTGGATTCACTTTTGGCCTGACAAGCTCTCTAATATCCATTTCCTCTCCTCAGTAGATAGAATTGCTTTTGTCAACAGGTCAGGCCTCCGCTTTGCTGTTCGCAGAATAGCCTCACGACGCCTCCAGACAGCAATTTTGCCGTGATTTCCCGAAAGCAAGACCGCAGGCACTGACCAGCCGCGATATGTTTGGGGCCTGGTGTATTGGGGATACTCTAACAGTCCATCGGTATGGGAATCAGTAGTCAACGACATCTGCGAGCCCAGCGCACCTGGCACAAGCCTAACAATAGCATCGACCATCACCATGGCCGCCAGCTCGCCGCCACTAAGCACATAATCGCCAATGCTGATTTCGTCGGTAGCCAGATGTTCACGCACCCTCTCATCCACGCCCTCGTAATGGCCACAAATCAACACCAGATGGGCACAAGAAGACAGCTCCCGGGCAACTTGTTGCGTGAAAAGCCTGCCCTGAGGGGTAAGCAGAATAATAGGAATTCCGCCTGCATCAATCGATTCTCTTATTGCCTCCACTGCCTCAAATATGGGCTCAGGCTTAAGCACCATCCCTGGTCCGCCTCCACAGGAATAGTCATCCACACTAAGGTGTTTATCGTGCGTATGGTCACGAATATTGTGAATGACGATATCGACTATCGCCCGTTCTTTGGCTCGCTTCACAATACTCTGTTCAAATGGCGAAACGAACATCTCGGGGAAAAGGCACAATATGTCAATGCGCATTGAGCTTTCCTAACAGCCGTCTTCCAAGCTATGCATATTATCATAGTGACACTATGAAAAAAAGCTGCCCTTTCTCGGTGCTTCTCACTCTGGCGAAGGGGATTCAGGTCACTTCAGCCCTGGTGAAACAAGAACCGACAAACATCAAAGCTAGGAAAATATGCAAAAGTAGGGAAAAAGGTATTGACAAATCTTGTTCGTGGAAGCATTATAGTATTGTGGGGAAAAGTGGGGAAAGGTGGGAAGCTAGCAGCTTGAGGGGGTGAGACAAGGGTGTTCTTTGGTGAGTATCAATACAAGGTTGATGAAAAAGGAAGATTGCCCCTACCTCCGAAATTCAGGCGCGAAATGAGGGACGGTGTGATATTGACCAAAGGAATAGAGAAATGCATCGACGTTTATCCCCTGAGTGAGTGGAAGAGGCTGGCTGATACCTTGGCGGCCAAGGTGATAACCCCGGCTAGCTTGAGGAGGTTAAACCGGGCTGTCTTCGGCTCTGCTTTCAGTGTTTCTTTCGACGGGCAAGGCAGGATAACCCTACCCCTCCCACTACGCAGCTATGCCGAGATTGGTGATACCGTAATGGTCGTAGGTGCTAATGCTCGTGTTGAACTGTGGAATGAGGAACTCTGGAGGGCAGAAGCAGCATCTTCTGGAGAACAGGTGGTAGACATTATAGAGAGTCTTGGAGCACAGTAGATGAGTCTGGCCTCGTATTCATCCGTCCATAGCCCCGTTCTAGTCAAAGAAACTATAGAAGGGCTCGCGGTTCAACCTGGGGGATGCTTTATCGATTGCACTGTAGGTTCGGGCGGACATGCTGCAGGGATCCTGGAGAAGATTTCACCCGCGGGAAGGCTTCTAGGCGTCGATGCCGACCCTGAGGTTATTGAAATAGCCAAGTCCAAGCTTGCACATTATGGTGAAGCAGTGACTCTAGTTAATGACAACTTCGCTAACCTTGAGGCTATTTGTGACAAATGCAATTTCTATTCAGTTGATGGCATTCTTTTTGATCTCGGTGCCTCCTCGCTTCAACTGGATACAGCCCAGCGCGGCTTTAGCTTTCAACGTGATGCTCCTCTAGACATGAGGTTCGACCCCAGCTACGGGCTGACTGCCGGCGACATCGTGAACTCATTTCCCGAAGGAGAACTAGCCCGTATTATCTGGCAGAATAGCGAGGAGCGCCACAGTAGGCGAATAGCTCGGCACATCGTGCAAAGCCGTCCCATCACTACTACCTTGGCGCTTGCCCAAGTGGTGGAGCAGGTTCTTGGCAGCAAGCATACCAAAATCCACCCAGCCACAAGAACCTTTATGGCACTTCGCATTGCTGTTAACAGGGAGTTGGAGAACTTGAAACTGGCTCTCGAACAAACTGTTAACCTTCTTCGCTTCCGGGGTAGATTGGTGGTCATAAGCTATCATTCTCTTGAAGACCGTATCGTCAAGGAATTTGTGCGACGGGAAGCTAGTAGCTGCATATGTCCACCAGGAACTGCGTTATGCCGCTGTGGGCATGTGCCTACACTGAAGTCCATATCGAAGAAAGTCATCAAACCTACTCTGGGGGAGATACAGTCTAACCCTCGCAGTCGCAGCGCCAGGATGAGAATAGCTGAGCGCCTGAAGTAAGCAGACAGTTCTACATACATAAGGAGGTGAAAATGGCAAAGAAGATCGTTTCCGCTATCGATGTAGGCACTACCAAAATAGCCACAATCGTAGCTAATGTGAAAGCAGAAAACGACATCGAAGTCCTGGGAGTGGGAGTTGTTCCGAGCCATGGTCTGCACAAAGGAGTCGTGGTCAACATGGATGAAGCTAAGGCATCCATTGCTGACTCGATGAAGGAAGCACAAAGAATAAGTGGAGTGCGCGTGGAGTCCGCCTGCGTTGGTGTTACGGGCAGGCACATAAGCAGTATCAATAATCGAGGAGTGGTGGCCATCCCACGTGATGACAGGCTGGTTCGCCCCGGAGATCTCAAAAGAGTATTGTCTGCGGCTCGAGTCGTTTCTCTTCCTGAGGGAAAGAAAGTGCTTCATGC
>CAZHQV010000161.1:0-4393 GCA_964534285.1 uncultured Dehalococcoidales bacterium | reverse complement strand
TGTCCCGCTGAAACCTCTCAAACGAGATCCCGCACATTGCGACGCAAGCATAGAAGTGTCCGTCGACAAATACATCTCTCGCCTCCCTAAGGAGCTTACAATAAGGACCGACCTCTATGAGCAGAGGGGGTAGTTGAGCAAGCCTCTGGTCTTTATGATGAGCGAAGGACTCCTCATCCATCGCGCCAGAAGGCGGTTCTGTGAGACGCTTCTGTGAGCCCTTCGACGATTCCTCGCTCAGGCGACGCTTCGCTGCATTGGGACTGAAGTCAGCATAGGCAGATTGTATTTGGCCGCTGACCGTAATAGCCACCTCGCCGCATTCCTGTATCCACCCATAATGGCCATCAGGCATATCGGCTTGGGTGATGCCAAGAACTTGGGATAAATCTGTGCCACTGTACGGGCATACTGTGTAGGGCTCAGCACCGGAAACCTGACAGACTATGCTGTATTTTGTAAGCATGGTTCATTTCCTGTGTCCGTATAACATTGTTTTTTATATTATTGTACTGACCAATGAGACTGTATTGTGTCTTTCGCAACTTGTCAAGACATAATCTTGAGGAAAACCCCTGACAAGACACCAATAAGCGCAGTATAAGTATTCGGAATTGAGTATTCAATTGCAGAAATATAGACTTCACATGAATTATGCTCGACCAATTCAGACGCTATCTTGTAGAAGACGCCCGCACTCAGACCAAGTACATCCCCTACTATTTGAAATGGATATCAGAATGCTATGCGCACCTTGGTGAGTCTCTTGAACAAAAGATAAGCTCAGAGGGCAAATAGCAATTCCTCCGCCATATGTCCAGGAGCAATGAAGACTGGCAGGTTAAACAGGCTGACTATTCGCTCAGGCTTTACGATTTCTTTCTTTCCCGCCAGGACAAACAGCCGTCATCTGGCTCGGCAGTCATCGAAAAAGAATGGATTATGGTAGAGGATGAAACCAGAAAGGTCCTTCGCCTCAGACATCTATCGTTAAGCACCGAAAAGTCCTACATCATCTGGCTCAGACAGTTCCAAGGATTTGTCGAACCGAAAAGTCCCCGGGAGCTCGAAGGCATGGACCTCCAGAATTTCCTTACACATCTTGCGGTTGAAAGAAGGGTCTCTTCCGCCACCTAGAGTCAGGCTTTGAATGCCATTGTTTTTGTTTACCCTCACGTACTGGACAAGGATATTGAGAATGTGATTGATGCAGTTAGAGCCAGGCATAAGCGCCGGCTCCCTGTCGTGCTGACCGTTCAGGAGGTAGAGCAAATCTTTGACAAAATGTCCTGCATTCACCGGCTTATGGCAATGCTAATATATGGATGCGGTCTGCGCTTGACTGAGTGCCTCAGCCTGCGTATAAAGGAAATTGACCTGGAGCGGGGTGTTATCATTGTCAGGGCAGGCAAAGGAGACAAAGACAGACGAACAATCCTTCCCGAACGCCTTAAGGATGACCTTATTCGATACATCGCCTCCGTGCGGTCGGTATATGAAAAAGATCGGGAGCAAGGGCTCAACGGCATTTATCTACCCGATGCTCTCGAGAGAAAGTATCCGAATGCGGGCAAGGAGTGGGGTGGTTCTGGCTTTTCCCCTCGCCATCTCTTTCCGTAGACCCCCGCACACTTACTGTGCGGCGTCACCATATGCATCCCGCATCTCTTCAGAGGGCATTCAAGACAGCAGTGCAACAAGCAGGAATATTGAAACAGGTTTCTGTTCACACGTTGAGGCACAGTTTTGCCACGCATCTGCTGGAAAACGGCTATGACATCAGGACGGTCCAGGAGTTGCTTGGACACCGAAATCTCCAGACCACCATGATCTATACCCATGTGGCCACGAAAAACATATCCGGCGTGATAAGCCCCCTGGATAGATAAGCTAGTGACTAGTCTCACAATCAGGCTTAACCATCTGACAAGCTTTGTCAGGATCTGTTCCGCCGTTTTTGTCCATGTAAAAGGGGGTGCTCCTTCGCTCAAGGGGGAGAGAAAGGCCTTTATCGCCCCTATGAGATGTGCCCTGCTGTCAGAACTTCCCCTGCGAATCGCCTGGTTAATGAACCCCAGAGGATTTTGTGATTTTGTAAGTCAAGGTGGTTAGGCAGTCAAGAGGTTCTGCCATTGACTATAACTCCTGAAGAACATCCACTACATCCTGCTGAGGGACATCACTGCGGATTACTGCCTCGCCAATATCTTTTAGAAGAACCCAGCGAATTGCTTTCCCCCTCGTCTTCTTATCCAGCTCCATAGCTCCAGTTACCTCGGCAAGGCTCAACTTGAGATTGCTTCGCTTCGCTCGCAATGACGTGGGCAAGCCGAATTTCTGCAATAGAGACCGCTGCCGTTCCACTGCGGCTGGAGATAAGAGACCTAACCGCAGGCTAAGCTTGGCGGCTCCCACCATACCAATGGCTACTGCCTCGCCATGAAGAAATCGCTTATATCCTGTAGCCGCCTCTAGCCCGTGAGCGATAGTGTGCCCATAATTTAAGATTGTGCGTTTACCCTCCCTCTCCTTTTCATCCTCACCAACAACCTGTGCCTTGATAGAGGCACTGCGGGCAATAGCTTTTGTAAGCATAACCGGCGCTAGTTTCGTCAGCTCATTAGCATTAATCTCAAGGAACCTAGTATATTCCTCATCTAGAATCAACCCATGCTTAATAACTTCAGCCCATCCCGACGTCAGCTCACGCTGAGGCAAACTACTTAAAGTCTGAACATCGGCAAGGACAAAACTAGGCTGGTAGAAAGAGCCAATGAGATTCTTCCCGTGAGGATGGTTAATGCCCACTTTGCCTCCAATGCTGGCATCGACCATGGCCACTAAACTAGTCGGCACCTGTATCCAGGGCATACCCCGCAAAAAAGTTGCAGCCACAAAACCAGCCAAGTCGCCTACCATTCCACCACCCAAGGCAATGATAATGTCATCTCGCTCTGCTCGATGCTCTACCAAGAAGTCATAGATGTTGACAGCAGAGTCGATGTTCTTCGTTGCTTCACCTGGCGGCACTACCAAGCACCTAGCTACAAAACCAGCATCTTCAAGAATCCTTTCAACTTTGCTGCCATAAAGTGAAAAGACAGTTTCATCGCTAATCACCACGGCCGTACCAGATAGACCAGCACCCTTTATCTTCTCCGCCAGTCTATTCAAGAGGCCATGACCAACAAAGACGGGGTAACTCTGTGTGGCAGTCTCCACCCAACAGGCAGCATCCTTGTCCCTGTTACTAAGGCCCTTCGCTCCGTCATTGCGACGACCGTAGCGACGAAGCAATCTCCAAGCTCGTATCGCCTCCTCGGCCACTTGAGCAATGTTCAATTCGTCAGTATGGACCGTCCAGTCAACACTGGCGTAGTAAGGCTGTCGAGAAGCCTTGAGTTTCCTGATGCGCTCCAGAGAGTCATTATCGGCTAGCAGAGGGCGGACTTCGGCCTCAGAGCCATAGGCAGCGTTTTGGAATAGGCGTTGATAGATTGTCTCAGGCTTAGCTTCGAGGCAAATGATCAACCCATGTTGGGCAAGGTGTTCATAGTTATGACGGTCAACAATAGCACCGCCACCAATAGCTATAACCCTTCGTTTCTGCTGGCAGGACCTCCGTATTACCTCGCGTTCCAGCTCTCTGAACCTAGCCTCCCCATCTTGCTCAAAAATATCAGCGATAGGTTTGCCCGCCAACCTGACTATCTCGCTATCCGTGTCGATGAGATTCCAATTCAACCTTTGAGCTATTGCTTCACCCACAAGGGACTTGCCAGTGCCCGAAAAGCCGGTGAGGACGATGTTAACCTCGTGCTCAGTCATGATTGTTGTGCTCGGTTACCATCTAAGTGCCTTCATCTTTGGTGAAAACGGTAGCTGGTTCAAGTTTGCCCAGCCTATGAATCCGAATGATCATGGTCCGCCATCAGAAACCAGATAAGAGGATAGGTAATGGCGATAGTTGGCTAAGGTCTCCTTTAGGTTGTCGCCGCCGAATTTCTGCAGGCAGGAATCGGCCAAGACGATAGCCAGCATCGCTTCACCAATTACTCCGGCGGCAGGAACGACACAAACATCGCTACGCTCATAGTGGGCATTGACCATCTCACCGCTCCGGAGGTCTACCGAAGGCAATGGCTTGGCCAGCGTAGCAATGGGCTTGACCACAGCCGTAACTACTATATCTTCGCCATTGCTCATGCCACCCTCGATGCCACCAGCACGATTGGTAGCATGATGCCAGGGCAAAGATTGCTTCGCTGCATCCTCGCTCCGCTCGGAGCTTCGGCTGGCAATGCCAGTGGGCCTGGGTTCGACAATATCATGAGCCTGGGAGCCTCTCAGTCCAGCCAGAGCAAAGCCAGCACCAATTTCTACACCTTTCACG
>CAZHQV010000160.1:0-4398 GCA_964534285.1 uncultured Dehalococcoidales bacterium | reverse complement strand
GGATGCTCCATAACCGGCAGAAACTCAACGTGGGTAAAACCCATTTGCTGAACATACTCAGCCAGCTGAGGGGCTAGCTCTCGGTAGCTGAGAGAGCGGTTCTCCTCCTCTGGCACCCGCCGCCAGGAGCCAAGATGTATCTCGTAGATAGCCATGGGGGCGTCAAGGGCATTCTTCTCCCGGCGCTTTTCCATCCATTCTCTATCTTCCCAGCTATAGTCCAAATCCCATATGATTGAAGCTGTCTTCGGAGGTATCTCGTTGAAGCAGGCGAATGGGTCAGCCTTTTCAACCCGGTAGTTGCGGTGATGGGAGACGATGTAGTATTTATATAGCGTGCCGTTGCCGATGCCGGGGATGAAGCCTTCCCAAATGCCCGATTGCCCTTTGGGACGGAGCTGGTGACTCGACTTGTTCCAACCATTAAATTCCCCGACAACGCTGACCTGCCTGGCATTTGGTGCCCAAACGGCAAAATAGGTTCCTTCAACTCCGCCTACACTGGTAGGATGGGCTCCCAGCTTTTCATAGAGTCTGTAGTGGGACCCCTCATTGAAGAGGTAAAGGTCATCATCGGAGAGCAGCGTCACATCGTGGCTCACCGTTTGGACTTCCTCAGTTTGCTTTGCCTTTTTACCTTTGTGCTCTGCCATTTCAGCCTGTTCACCTCAGCCAAACTCATTCCTTGTTAGCTTCCGGCTTCCATCAACTGCAATATTCCCTGCAGAGGTACTTTCACCCAGTCGGGCCGGTTGTTAAGTTCATACCCGATCTCATATATTGCCTTCTCCAGAATATGGGCATCGAGCAGAATTCTCAGATGCTCCGGGTCCTCGGGTAGTAAGCCGACTGGCTTAAGGATGTCTAGGTATGAAGTCAGGAAAGCCACCGAAACCCAGACATACCAGTACTGTGCCCAGTGCTGTAGTAGCGGCAAATCATCCTCTGGCCTCGGTGCCAGAGGTGCCTGGCGGATTAAGGCACTGTGGGCAGCATAGTGAAATGACCGTATCATGCCAGCAACATCCAGCAAAGGCGAACGCTTCAGACGGCGCTCACTCAGGGAGCGGGCCGGCTCACCCTCAAAGTCTATAATGACGAAGTCTTTTCCGGTAAACAGCACCTGCCCGAGGTGATAATCACCGTGGCAGCGGATACGGGCTGCCGAAATCCTTTGTCTTCGTATCGGCTGGTAGCGTTCGATTATTTCCTTCTCTAGATCCAGCACCTGCTGGGCGTCTTCCTGAAGTTTCTCGGGGATATTCGGCAGGCGTTCTCGCAGTAATTGTAGAGTCCTGATGGTGAAGCTCCGCATAGATTGATAGAGAGACGTTTGATACATGTGCGTAAAAAAATCTGGAGCAAAGTCCGGGTCATCCAACCCTGATGCTAAGGCTAAATGTAGCTCGGCGGTGCGCTGTCCCAGTAGCTGTGCGGAGGTCAAAAAGGGGCCAATGGTCTCTTTGGCCAGAGGAGGCGGTTCCTTAGGCAGGGATAACATGTGCTTCAGAGGAATAGGTGGCGATTGAACCGTAGGATGTGATAATACATCCTGAAGGTAGCGTTCCAACGAGTCCAGGGTATACTGCCAGGCGTCGCCTTCGTTGGCTACGAAGCTCTGCAGGATGGCCAGACTCATCGGTTTACTTCTTCTGCGCTTGTACTCCAGTGAGCCGGCAACCTGAGAAATATGCTCAAATGACGTCTTTTCGGTTAGAAATCGACCGATTTCGAGGTCTGGGTTAATCCCCTCTTCAAGCCGGCGAAATAGCTTAAGGATCAACCGGTCTCCATAGACCACTGACGTATTGCTCTGCTCAACCTTCATAGGAGTAGGTTCCAGAGCATCTGAATATGGGCCACGGGCGTTTCGAAAGACCTTGGTTGGTGAAGCTGATATCTCGCCCATTTCCCCTTTGAAGCGACGTTTTCTCCCGATCGCTTGCAGGAGGAACTTGCTGAAGCCTTTATCCACCAGGGCGTCGTAAAGTATCCATTGGCTGTCTGTATTACGAGGCTTCAAGTTGGCGACGAGCGCATGTGGATATTCTTTCATAAGCTCGCCAGACTTATCACTAACCGCAGTGGTAAGAGGAACCACGTAAGTCTGCGGCTCGCCTTCAGTATACTCAACCTGAATTAGGACAATGCAGGTAGTTGATTGACCGAAGCGCATCGCTATAACGTCCTTAATATCGGCTGATCGCATGTCCCGTGCTTTGCCGCGGAACCAGCGTCGCCCTTTCATATAGTCACGTAAAGTCCTCTCCAGGAGAAACCAGTTATCCCTCTCAAAAAGCTCGTCTTTTCCGCGGGCTATAGTCGGCACAGCGCCTACTTCATCGGAGGGCAGAGCACGGACACCCAGCGCTTCGGCAGGCTGCGGTTCGAGAGAGAACCAGTAGAACCCGTAGGGACCTAAGGTAAAGTAATACTTGCCGTCGGTAATCGGGTCAAATTGTATCCTGCCAAAGAGGTCAACTGGCCGCCATCCCACAAATTGCGAAAGGTCAAGCTTAGTCTGCTGTGCCAAGTGGGATAGATTTGCCACTATCAGAATTGTCTCTTCCTCATAACGGCGCAGGAAAGCCAGAACCTTGCGGTTTTCTGGCAGAAGGAACTCCAGACTACCTCGGCCCAAAGCCTTGAAACGTTTCCTCAAGGCAATCATACGCTTCATCCACCAAAGCAGAGAGTCGGAGTTGTTCTGCTGGGTTTCAACATTGACTGCCTCGTAGTGGTACTCTGGGTCAATGATTGGTGGGAGATATAGCCTCTGAGGATTGGCATGGGAAAACCCTGCGTTTCTATCTGGGCTCCACTGCATAGGTGTACGAACTCCATTTCGGTCGCCAAGATAGAAGTTGTCGCCCATGCCGATTTCATCACCATAGTAGATGACTGGCGTCCCCGGCAGGGAGAAGAGCAACGCATTCATCAATTCAATCTTTTTGCGGTCATTGTTTAAGAGCGGGGCGAGACGCCGACGTATGCCGAGATTTATCCTGGCCGATGGGTCACTGGCATAGACCCGGTACATATAGTCACGTTCTTCATCGGTGACCATCTCCAGCGTCAGCTCATCATGGTTTCTCAAGAATATGGCCCACTGGCATGTCTCCGGGATTGGCGGCGTCTGACGCAGTATGTCTATGATAGGAAAACGGTCCTCCATTCGTATTGCCATGAATAACCGCGGCATAAGTGGGAAATGGAAACACATGTGGAACTCGTCTCCATTGCCGAAATAGGGCACAGCATCTTCGGGCCACTGATTAGCTTCAGCCAGAAGCATACGGTTCTTGAATTTCTTATCAATGCGGACACGCAGCTCTTTCAGGAAAGTGTGGGTCTCCGGAAGGTTCTCGCAGCTGGTTCCCTCCCTTTCATAGAGGTATGGCACAGCATCACATCGCAGACCATCAACACCGAGTTTGAGCCAGAACTGCATTGCCTTGAATACGGCCTGACGAACAGCAGAGTTATCATAGTTGAGGTCAGGCTGGTGAGAATAGAAGCGGTGCCAGTAGTATGCTTTGGCCAGATGATCCCAGGTCCAGTTGGAATATTCAAAATCCTTGAAAATGATGCGGGCATCTCTGTATTTATCCGCAGTATTACTCCACAGGTAGAAATCACGGTGGCGGCTTCCCGGTGGTGATTTTCGTGCTCTCTGGAACCAGGGATGCCGGTCGGAGGTGTGGTTTACCACTAGCTCTGTAATGACCCGTATACTGCGACGGTGCGCTTCGTCAACAAAGGTCTTGAAATCCTGCATATCGCCGTAGACTGGCTGTATACTGGTAAAGTCGGAAATATCATAGCCATCGTCCTTCAGTGGTGAAGGGTAAAAAGGGAGCATCCAGATTGCCGTGACTCCAAGATCCATAAGATAGTCCAGCTTGTCAATAAGACCCCGAAAGTCCCCCACGCCATCCTCGTCGCTGTCGGCAAATGCCCGCACGTGAAGCTCGTAGATTATGGCATCCTTGTACCATAACGGGTCATCGCCGACTTGCCATGATTCTCTATTTCTTCTCGTCATATCTTACTCGCCCAGTAATGTATGTATATATTCCATCAGTTCCTTCATATCCGGCTTTACCAGCAGGCTGCTGGCGCCGTGTTTCATGCTGTCCTTCTGAATAATGGGGCTGCGCTGCGGAGAAATGACAATAAATGGTATCTTTGCCTTGCGCAACGCCTCGCAGCGCTCCCAGATACGCTGGTCAAAACCTGAAAGGTCTATGAGTGACAGGGCAATATCCGCTTTCTCCTGCATAGAACTATCCAGCTCTTCTAGACTGGCAGCACTCAATGTCTCGTAGCCTTCTTTGACAAGTTGCTGCGACAGGAGTTCCAGGTTCGCCCGGTTGCTGCCTACCGAAAGAATTGTTG
>CAZHQV010000159.1:0-4449 GCA_964534285.1 uncultured Dehalococcoidales bacterium | reverse complement strand
TGTTACAAAAGAAAGGCTAAATGGATTAGGTTACAGATAAGCGCCTTCGGAGGCAAAACCGCCCCTCCACCTACCAATGGCTTCAACCTCGCCACCAGTGTTGAAAAAACTCTTGAATATCCTTAGGTAATAAAGCTCTTCTTTGGACGAAATCTCGACATCCTGCAATAGCTCTTTCTCCTTCTCAAATTCGGCATCCGAGATCTCGCTCTCAGCCAAATTGGTGATCAAACGCTCTGAGCCGCAGCCAGCAGCAAATTCCGCCTTAGGTCTCCATAGAACCTCATCAGGAAGGTGGCCGGAGAATGCCTGCCTCAGAAGCCACTTCTCAATCCTAGATGTCTTTCCCGCTTGCTTCAGACTTGGGTCGATGGACATGACATATTCCACAAAGTCTATATCGAGAAATGGCACTCTTCCCTCTATCGAGTGTGCCATAGTGGCACGATCTACCCTCTGTAGATTCATATTGTGTAAGCCGGTGAGAATCCTAACGGTTTCGCAATAGATGTCTTCCTCATTCTTGAATCGCTTGATATAGTGGTACCCGGCAAAAACCTCATCCGAACCCTCCCCGGTAAGTATCACCTTCACATAATCACTAGCAAGCCTGGACACGAAATAGCAGGGAATTGCGCTTCTCACCAAGGCAGGATCGAATGACTCTAAGTGATAAATCACTTGGGGTAGCGCCTTCAGTACTTCGTCTTTGGTGTAAGTGTATTCATGATGGTCGGTGCCTAGAAAGTCAGCCACTTTTCTGGCATATTCAAGGTCGATGGCAGCTCCCTCTAAGCCAACAGAGAAGGTATCCAGGTGGTCAAAATGCTGTCTCGATATGGCGCATATCAGGCTGCTATCAATCCCACCACTCAAAAAGCAACCTAGCGGAACATCAGACATCCACCGCTTCTGCACCGCTTCGCTCAATAGCTGGCGCAGCTTCTGAGTGATCTCATCTACGTTCTCTTCCCAGGCATCAACTTCTGGAAGAAGATAATATTGAGCCAGACCATCCTTTGAGGAATAGTAATACCCCGCAGGGAATTCCTGAATATTATCCACCAGTCCATCCAGCGCCTTGAATTCGGAGGCGAAGAACAGACAGCCATCCTTTTGCCCTTGATAAAGGGGCTTTATGCCTAAGGGATCCCTAGCGACAAGTATGTCTTTGCCATCATAAAGGACAAAGGCAAACATCCCATCTAGTCTTGAGACTGAGCCACACCCCTCCTCCTCAAATAAGTGAATAATTACTTCGCTGTCGCTACAGGTGCGAAACCGATGTCGTCGAAGTTCCTCCTTCAGAACAGGGTAGTTGTAAATCTCACCATTACATACAACACATTTTCGCCCATCCTCACTGAATATAGGCTGCTTACCCCCTGCAACATCCACTATGGAAAGCCGTGTCTGCCCCATGGCGATGTTGTCATCCACATATGTGCCGCGATCATCAGGACCGCGGTGGGACAACTTGTCTAACATGCCATCCAAGTTACGCTCCCAATGCCGAGCACCGTTTCCATAAATTGCCACGATTCCACACATGGGCCTACATCTCCCTGAACCTGTATCCTATGTTTCTCACAGTCTCGATAAAAGAGTGAGTCCCATCCTCGATCTTGCTTCTCAATCTCCTAATATGCACATCCACAGTCCTGTCGCCGCCATAGTAGTCCCACCCCCACACCTTGTCGAGCAAAGCCTCACGAGTGAAGACCTTTCCCTCATTGCTTGCCAGAAACACAAGAAGCTGGTATTCCCTGAACGTCAGCGTTACCTGTCGGTCACCAACAGATACCTCATATTTGGCTGGGTCTATCGCCAAGTCGCCGCACCTAACTAGCCCCTCATTGTCCCCACTGGCCTTGTGCCCCAGAATTCGCCTTACCCTAGCCGCAAGCTCAGTCGCCTCACAAGGTTCAACAACGAAGTCGTCTATGTCGATACCAGAACTGAGGCTATCAAGCATTTCTCTGGGAATGATTGCAATAACAGGGATGTGCTTCTCCTGCCTGATCTTCTGACATAGGGTACGGAAACGCTCTCTGTCCAACAAGCCATCCATGTCGACACACACCAAGCTTGGGGCCTTTCTCATCACTCGTTCAAGTGTATCCTCATCATCACGACTGACTGAACAGACATAACCCCTCTGGCTGATTTCCGAACTCAGACGCCTCGCCTGCTCAGTCTCATTGGCTATAATAACCAAGCTGAACAAGGTTAACCCGCCTCCAAGCCAAGCGCCAAGCTTGCGTACGACATGGGAGCTACAAGTTCGGCCGCCTTCATACTCCGAAGAATTCTCATTTTCCCCTTTCCACCATCTTGAGGAATCTCTCAAACAAGTACATACTATCCCGCGGGCCCGGTGATGCTTCGGCATGGTACTGAATGGATAGAAGGGGTATCTCCCGATGGCGAAGCCCCTCAACAGTGCCATCATTCAGATTCACGTGGCTCACCTCAAGCCCACCACCGAGACTTTCAGCATCAATGGCATAGCCATGGTTTTGTGCTGTGATGTAAACCCTGCCTGTCTCCAAGTCGCGGACGGGGTGATTAGCACCACGATGGCCAAATTTGAGCTTGAACGTCTGCCCGCCAAGCGCTCGCCCGATGAGCTGGTGTCCCAGACAGATGCCCATAATCGGCTTCACCCCGACGAGTTTTCTCACAGTCTCTTGCATATAACCCAGATTAGCTGGGTCTCCCGGCCCCGGAGACAACACAATGCCGTCTGGCTTCAACCTCAAGATGTCCTCCGCTACGAATGTACAAGGAACAGCAGTCACTATACAGCCGAGCGACCTCAAGATCCTGAGTATGCTGTATTTCAGGCCACAGTCAACGGCAACGATATGTGCCGAACCAATGGTTCCGGCATCACTCAGCGAGTCATAGGACACTGGGCCTTTGTCCCAATGGTATGCAACTGGGGTACTTACCCCCCGGACGAAATCAACGTCATCGTAGCGAGCCAAGCTGGTCAACCATTCCAGCACCTCATTTGCAGACTCGGTCAGCGTTATAGCTCCCATCTTCACGCCTGTGGACCTCAAGCGGCGAGTGAGGGCACGTGTGTCAACGCCGCTAATGCCGGGGACGCCGTTTTCCACGAGGTATTGGCCCAGCGTTTTCGTTGCTTGCCAATGGCTTGGCGCCTGGCAATGTTCACGAACCACCAAGCCACTTGTTTGGATCTGTTTGGACTCAGTATCTTCAGAGTTTACCCCGTAGTTTCCCACAAGGGGATAGGTGAGAACCACTATTTGCCCTGAATAGGAAGGGTCTGTAAGTATCTCCTGATACCCAGTCATACTGGTAGTGAACACCACTTCACCGAAAGCTGGGACTTCGGCACCAAAGGAGTAACCTTCGTAGACCGCCCCGTCTTCTAGGACCAACTTTGCCTTCCGGGCCACTGCTCACCTCGATGTTGCTAAACGGAGAATCAGGATCCTAATAGGCGTAAAGCCTGCCATAAGGACGGAGATAAAGGGGGGATAGTCTGATAAACCTGTGTCTCAGTATGTCCTCAGCATTGTAGCCAAAATGCCCAGCGAACTCAGCGACGAGACTCCCAACAACTGACCAGTCCCTTTCCTCAAGTTCAGCAACGCCCACCTCCTTGCCCAGTTGATAAGCTTGAGCGTCTCCTCTTAGGTAGATAACGCCACCATGCATGCCAGTGCCGATGAAGTTAGCTCTATGATGTTCACCTTCCTTGAGGTTTAGCCCAAGGAGTATAAGGATTCCGCCTGCCATATACTCGCCAAGGAAGTCCTGGGCAGTACCACCGACAACCACTACAGGTTTCCTATCCTGATATTCCTTCATATGGATGCCCGCCCGGTAGCCCACATCCTCCCGAACAAAGATCTTGCCCCCTCTGGCTGACAAGCCAAGGATGTCTCCGGCATGACCGTGGATGACTATCTCCCCACTGTTCATCGTGTTGCCACATCCATCCTGGGCGTTGCCATGGACAATGATCCTGGGTCCATCCATGAAGGCTCCCAAATCATTGCCCGGTGTGCCGAATATCTCAATCTCAACAGGCTTGTCCAAGTCTGTGCCAATATATCTTTGTCCATAAACATTGCGTAGCTCGACCTTTTCACTTCCATTCCTTACTGCTTCCCGAAGTGTAGCATTCAGTTCCCGATAGAAGACGCCACTGGCATCCATTCTTACTACTCGATTATGTCTTTCATTGTTAGCATTCTCTGCCATCCTAGCTCCCTGCCATCCTTACTCCCAGGATTTCCAACTCGGTATCGGTGAGTCCCACACCTCTCAGGTGGAGGCGATTGCCACGGAGGCTTTCCAAAGCATTGATGCCCATGCCACCCAGTATGTCCTTAAGCTCAAGGCTCCAACCCCGGAGGAGGTTGGATAGCCGCCTAGCTCCTATGTCTGGGTTGACCCTCTTGGTTAACC
>CAZHQV010000158.1:0-4450 GCA_964534285.1 uncultured Dehalococcoidales bacterium | reverse complement strand
CCACAACCTGGGGTATAGCTTTCGGCGTGAGGTTTGCCGATAGAGTAGGCAAGGGGATTCGCACAGCTCCTCGTGATGCCTTGATAGCCGACTCGCTAACCCCGGAGCAGAGAGGCAAGGGTTTCGGGCTTCACCGCGCCATGGACACGTTTGGCGCTATTGTGGGCATTATCTCAGCGGCAGTTGTCGTCTATGTATTACAGAAGGGAAACCTGGAACTGGCGCCAGGCACATACCAGCAACTGGTGCTGATTGGCGTCATTCCGGCGGTACTGGCCTTATTCATGTTCTTCTTCGTTCGTGAGCCCAAAAGAGACACTTCAACAGACGCTTCCCCTGGGGCCAGGCCCGGGGGTCTGCTGTCCGGGTTCGATAGCCGATTCAAGATTTTCCTGGGCATAATATTTCTATTCAGTCTGGGCAATTCCAGCGATGCCTTCCTTGTCCTTCGAGCGCAAAACCTGGGCAATCCCGTCCTTTACATACTTCTGATGCTGGTGCTATTCAATTTCGTTTATGCCTCTGTCTCCACGCCGGCAGGTATCTTGTCAGACAGGCTGGGCCGAAGGCGAGTCATTCTCCTGGGCTGGGTGATTTATGCTCTGGTCTACCTCGGATTTGGCCTGGCTTCAGCCTCATGGCAATCATGGCTGCTGTTTGCCCTTTACGGGCTCTACTATGGGCTAGCCGAAGGAGTAGCCCGCGCTTTTGTGGCTGATTTGGTGCCTGTGGAAAAGAGGGGGACAGCCTACGGTCTCTTCCATGGCGTAGTAGGAATTACTCTGCTCCCGGCAAGCATCATCGCTGGCTGGCTATGGCAAGCGGTCAATCCGGCGGCCCCATTTCTATTCGGCGCAGCGCTGGCTTTCCTCGCCATGATAGGACTGCTGCTGCTGGTCAGAGAATAGCCCTTACGTCCCGTCTGTGATTGCCACGCCTTCGGCTCGCAATGACATGTAGACAAGGCTCGTAACGATAAGGGGAGCCTACAAGCCTCCCTTCTATTCTAGGAGTGTATTATCTATCAACCTCGCCTTGCCTATTCTGACGGCCAGAGAGGCCAGTGCCGGGCGGTCAATCACGTCGAGTTCCTCCAGGGTGGCAGCATCAGCAATGCTAACATAGTCTATTCTGGCCAGGGGCTCCTTTTGGATAAGCGACGCCATTTGGCGGCGGATCTTGTCGGCGTCCTTTTCCCCCCCTTGCCATAATTCCTTGGCCAGAGTTAGAGCTCTGAACAAGATGGTTGCTGCCTGGCGCTCTTCAGGATTGAGGTAGGTATTGCGACTGCTCATGGCCAAGCCATCGTTCTCCCTCACCGTAGGCACGACGACAATCTCCAAGTCCATGTTGAGGTCCGCCGCCATGCGCTTGATAACAATTGCCTGCTGGGCATCCTTTTGTCCAAAGTAAGCCCTGGTCGGCTGGACAATGTTGAATAGCTTGGCAACCACAGTAGCCACACCTCTGAAGTGTCCCGGGCGAGAGGCTTCTTCAAGACGCTCGGTGACCTTCTCCACATCCACCCAGCTACTAAACGCAGGTGGGTACACCTCTTCATCCGGGGGGATAAAGACAACATCAGTGTTCTCTTCATCCAGTAGCTTCAGATCGCGCTCCAGGTCCCGGGGGTAGCTGGCCAGATCCTCACTAGGACCGAACTGGGTACGATTGACAAAGATGCTAGCCACAACGGCAGAATTCTCATTTCTTGCTTGCCTCACCAAAGCCAAGTGACCTTTGTGGAGGTAACCCATAGTGGGGACGAAGCCAACCGAGCCGCTGAACTGCCGCCGCGATTCCCTTAGCCCGGCAATTGATTTCACTACCCGCATAGCGTCAGCTATCGGCTATTAGCTGTCTAAGGAGGCTTTCATCCATGTCATAGCTCTCTTTTGCGGTGGGAAAGCTAACGGACTTGACTTCAGCCATGTAGTCAGCCACGGCGGTCTTTATTTCCTCAGCTAGTTTCACATACTGCTTGGCATGCTTGGGCACAAAATCGGTATAAAGGCCAAGAATGTCGCTTATCACCTGAACCTGCCCATCGCAATCGGGCCCGGCACCGATGCCAATTGTGGGGATACTTACCCTCTGAGTAATCAACCTGGAAAGAGGCGCCGGAACGCATTCCAGAACGATGGCAAAGGCGCCAGCTTCCTCCAAGACACAAGCATCTTTGAACAAGCCTTCAGCCGCCTCCTCCGTCTTCCCTTGCACCTTAAAGCCCCCCAGTTGGTGTATGGACTGTGGGGTAAGCCCAATGTGCCCCATAACCGGTATGCCGCACTCAACAAAGCGCCTGACCTTCTCAGCGACGACCTCGCCCCCTTCCAGCTTCACGGCTTGCGCTCCGCCCTCCTGGATAAAGCGCGCCGCATTGCGTAGGGCGTCAGAGAGACTGATATGATAGGTCATGAAGGGCATGTCGCCTATTATCAGAGCTCTCCTGGCTCCTCTGACAACGGCTCTTGTGTGGTGTAACATCTCCTCCATAGTAACAGGAATGGTTGACTCATAGCCCAACATGACCATGCCTAAGCTATCACCGACCAATATCAAAGGTATGCCCGCTTCATCGACCATTTTCGCTGTCACATAGTCGTAAGCGGTAAGCATAGGTATTCTCTCTTTCCTTTGTTTCATCTGCCCTATTTCAGCGATAGTAACCCGCATCTTAGCACCTCCATCGTCTTCATTTGAGACTGCTTCGCTTCGCCCGCAACGAGATTAAGGATGTTCAGAACGACATTTTTGCCGCTACTGGCTCTTTGCTTGCCAGTAGCCTATTCTTGTCATCTACGTAAATCATATTCGGCGCCACAGCCACCGCCTCGTCATCTGGAACCTCAGAGTAGGAAAGGATGATAACTATGTCGCCCTTCGCCGCCAGCCTAGCAGCAGCACCATTAATGCCAATCACTCCTGAGTTTGCCTCGCCTTCGATAACATAGGTGCTAAACCTGGCGCCGTTATTGATGTTCAGCACCTCTACCCGCTCAAAAGGCAAAAGGTCGCTTGCCTGCATAAGAGACCTGTCAATAGTGATGCTGCCTTCGTAATCCAAATCGACGTGGGTGACTCGAGCTCGGTGAATCTTACTTTTCAGCATAGCTCTCATTTGCTGCCTCCTCATCAGTTGCTCATATCCTAAGCAGAGTTCGCAGTTCCTCTGCTCTTTTCTCATCAACCTTGCCTTTGGCCAGAGCAATGGGAATAGTCTGAAGTCCCAGCTCCTTGTAAGCACTAAGCAATGAAGCGTTCCTTCTCTCAAGCACGTCCAAATGCCTGTTTATGGTGCCCAAATCACCGCGGGCGACGGGTCCAGTGAGACAATTGGGTAAGCCAATGTGCTCAATATTGCTCACAGTACCCTTGAGCAAAGGAAGCAGCGCTTTCGTCGCCTCCTTTGGTGACACTCCGAAATCCTGCCACAGGTCCAAAGCCAACTTCACCAGCGTTACCAGGTAATTGGAAACGAAAACCGCGGCCGCATGATACAGCGCCTTATCTCCCGGCTTCAGTTCCGCCCAACTGCCATCCAAGACGGAAGCCAGCTCTTTCAACGTCGACAGCAATGGTTCTTCAGCTTCCAAGGCAAAAGCCGAGCCAGGCAAATTGTCTATAGCTTGATTGACACCAGCGAAAGTCTGTAGCGGATGGAAAGAGCCTACGTTGGCGCCAAGTTGCCTTGCTGGCTCCAATATGTCAACCGAATGGGCGCCGCTACAGTGTACGACACTCTGTCCAGCATGCCACTGGGTGTCCCGCGCTACGCTGGCGATGATATCGTCGGGGGTGGTGATGAACACTAGCTCGGAAACATCAGCTACTTCCTGAGCAGACTCACAAGCTCTACAGTCAACCACCAGTCCAGCCAGTCTTTGTGCCGAGACCGGACTTCGGCTAGATACAGCCAAGACTGGATATCCCTTCTGCGAAAGCCTTACTGCCAAGGCCATGCCCGTCGTTCCAGCACCGATAAAGCCGATCTTTAGCATCCTTACCACGCTAGGTCCCTGGCTGCTGGTATACCGCCAATACTCTCAGCTTGCAGGACTGCTCTGGTTACGGCTGTAGCTACCACCTCAGCGGCTGCTGAACCCAAAGCGTCAAAATGTAACCCTGTTTCACCCAGGGAAAGGGCAAACAGTGCGTCACCATCATACGAGCTAGAGCACGGGTCAATGGTGCGAGCTATTCCAACCTGTGCCATTTTGGCCAGTCTGTTCGCTTGTTCCTTGTCAAGGCGGGCATTGGTAGCTACTACGCCAATAGTAGTGTTACTAGTAGAAAACATAAGAGCCCTCTTGAACTGGTCACCCTGGAACAGTTCCGACGTACTGAGGAAACACTTTCGCCGTGGGTGACGGGTGCCAGCTATGATCCTTCCCGTCTTGGGTTCAAGAACGTCTCCGAAGGCATTTACCACCATCAAGGCGGCTACAAC
>CAZHQV010000157.1:0-4519 GCA_964534285.1 uncultured Dehalococcoidales bacterium | reverse complement strand
AGCCTCAGATGCCTCCATCAGCCTTAGCTCCCGGGCTACCTCATCCTGGAGCTCGGAGAAGAATTCCTCGTTAAGTGTTCCGGCTGCCGTCGAAAGCTGACCTACAGCAGCCACGCTCTGACAAGCTAGAAAGACCTGCCGGGTCTGCACGTTGCTCCGCGGGCTGGTCTTGCTCAGGTGCGCCTGTAGAGCCGCCTCTCCATCACGGACCACAGAAAAGGGGTTAATCCGAGCTCTCAGGAAAGCCCTGACCGGAGAAGACCAGGCGTCACCGAATGCTCAACGTACACCAGGCAGGTAACCATCTAAGATAGCAGAGATCCTGATCTTTCGGCCGCTAACATCCGATTCCATCCGCTTACGCTGGCGTGTAAGTCGTTGTAGAGCATGGATTTCAGCTGGAGGTAAGTAAATCTCGTCCATTTGTTCCGGGTCGATGAAAGGCATTTTGGCTAAGGTAAGGGCATCGAGACGATCGCTTTTGACTGGTCCTCGCAGATACCGCCGCAAGGCGGCCACTTTCTGTGTCTTGGCTTTCACCAGCCGGCAATCAGGATGGCGGGATCGTAAATAGACAGCCACCATCAGCCATGGTAAGCCCGCGGGTTCAAGGACTATGGTAGGATTAGACCCGTTCCGGAAAACGCGTTCTTCCAGGGTGGCCAATCCCTCCGGCGTGGTCTGAAAGCTGAAGCTATCACAGGGTTGTGCTCCCTCATCCAGACAGCGCGCCCTGTGGTGCCCCTGGTGTAAGTCGATACCTACACTGCGAATCATTTTGGGTCCCCCTTAAGTAAATTCGGGTTCGGTTGAACCTTGGCCGGACCCTTTGCCCATTCATGCGCTTGATGCGGGGCTAGCCACTATGGACCCCCCAATTTCCTAAATCGGGCCACTGCAGGGCCGGCAGGCAATCAAATTGACGGGGCAGATCATACTCCCCAACGAATTGTGCACCTCACCGGAACCCTTTAGGCTATATCTTAGCCTAAAGTGTGTTGGGATTGGCTGTGGTATGAGTAGGCACACAGTAATCTATCTGGATCAGAGTTATCTAAGCAACATGGCAAAAGCTCAGCTTGGTTCTTTAGTGGGTCAAGATGATTGTGAATTCTGGCTTTCATTATTAGAAATCTCGTCGGACGCCTACCAAGGGCTTTCAAGGAGCGTCTACTCCCGCTGGCACTCTATGAGCTTCGATCATTTGCTGTATAGGCTCCCCCAGAGCTTGATCTGCTCTTGCCCATCAACCATCACAATCTGCACCGAGCCCCCTTTGTGCCGGCCCAACCCATGAATAAAACCCAGCGTGTCAGTCAGCGGCTCGATGACCAACTGAAGACGAGCAGCCCATCCATCTCGCAACTCGATAACGAGCATCCCATCTTCCTCCTCTAGCTCAATAGAGAGGTATACCATCCGCACTTCTTTGGGGACAAAGCGCGAGCAATCTTCAGGGGCGAGATTGGTGATTTCGTATCTCCCCAACCGCTCGTGCCAGACTGTGGGCACAGGCACAGGGTTATACTTTTCGCCCACCACATACGTCCACTCACCGTGCCAAACCATTACATCCCGTCCAGAAACCTCACCGAACTCAATCTGGAAATCCTGGGAGCCGGCCACAGAAAACCAACCGTTTTCCAGGGGCACCAATTTCTTTGCTGGTTCGGCACCATGTACCCACTCTAATCCTCCGGTCACGGCCTTGATAAGGTCGTAGCCGGCAAATGTGACATAAACTCCGGCCAGAGCCTCGAGTTCCTCCTGCGGCCACGTGATATACGGCGAGTAAGGCGGCGCCGACAGCTCTACAGGCTCAATGCCAGCCTTTTCCTTCAATGCCAATTTCAGGGCCTGCTTTGCCACGTCCCGGACGACAGAGACGGCGGTGGCAGAATTCGACAGGACCACCACCCCCAGTTGATGATCAAGGAGTATCTCCAAATGGCTGTGGAAAAAAACGCTCGCTCCGTCATGCCAGCATAGCCGCCCAGCATATTCGAGTTCGGGATCACCCAAAATCCAGATCAGCCCCTGACGCCAGCTGAAATCCAGAGGTATGCCGTCGTTTTGGGGGGTAAGCATTTCCGCTAGTGTCTCCGGACGTAGCACCGACCCACCTGCGGACTGGCCGTCAGCGAGGATGATCTTGATATACTGTGCCATATCTGAGACATTGGAGAGGACCGACCCTGCCGCAGGAATGTTGATGTAGAAGTGGTCAAATGCCTCCTGCCTGAAATACCCCTTAGACAGATTCTCCTTGAGAAAGGGTTTGTTAAGGAAAAAGGAGGAATGCTGCATTCCCATCTCTTCAAATAGCCTCTCGGTGTACTCCTCAAAACTCTGACCCGAAACCTTGGCCACAACCTCCCCCAATAGGGAGACAGCGGAATTGGAGTAAGACCAGACCAAGTTGGTGGGATAGCAAGCGTATTCACCATGCAGGCTATTCAACAGCCGCTCATTGTAGCCAGGATCAGGCTCGCGGGCGAACGCGCCATTAAACAGATCGCCAGGAATGCCTGAGTGATGCGTAAGCATCGTCCGGATTGTTATCGGACCGGCAGGGGTCGGACCAGAGCGCAAAGGCGGCTGGATCGAGAAGTCAGGGAGATACTCGGTCAAAGGATCGTCAATATCTATCAGTCCTTGCTCGGCTAGCTGCATAATTGCCATCGCCGTCATGGTTTTGGAAATGGACCCGATTTCGTAGATAGTCTCAGCCGTAGCCGGTATGTCTCTTTTCTGGTCAGCATAGCCAAAGCCCTGTGCCCAGACTACTTCCTGGCCATCAACCAGGGCGATTGACAGGCCGGTCACCTGATTCTCTTCCATCTTCTGCTCGATGAAGGCGGTCATCTCCTCGATGGTCTCCGAGTAATCTGTTCCCCCGCCGCAGCCGGGGACTGGCACCAGAGCCAGGCAGAAGACGAAGAGGAATAACCAGACTGCCTTCTTTGAGCACTTCATAACCGATCTCCTTCTGGCAGGACCGTGAAGAATGTCTCACGCATATCTATTCACGCCATCTCAATATTTGGTTTCCGACTGCTACTGCGGCTGGTACTTGAAGCCGGTAGGGCAGGAAGCGACTCCCCGAGCGAAGACCAATGAATTTTCGCCAGTATTCGCTGTGGTGTGGCAAATGGGCCAGTCTCCTCCGACCAAATAGCCGCTCAATCCTATCCTGAGTTGTCTCGAGGAACTCCTTCAAACGGCACATCAGCATCTTGAATTCCCCTTCCTATCATGGCTAGATTCTATTCACCACCTTGATCTACTGTCAACGTTACAGACTTGCTCTGTAGGATAGGCTAAGCACAACAAAAAGCCACAAAGTAGAATCTTGCGTTAGATTGTTGATAGTCCGTTGCGCGTGGCGTATCCCCGTATTGAGCAGTACAGAATCACGATCTGTAGGATAGGCGGATAGAAGAGTTGATGGAAGCCGAAGCGCCAGGCAAATTTGAAGGTGCCAACGCCACCGTATTTCCCTAAGCTGAAAGATAGCTTAGGCCTCAAACCAGGGGCTACAATCAGATTGGGGTCCATGCCTAAGCCGGATAAGACTCTACTATGTGCCGTATTTCCGTTGCACTTAAGGCGAAAAGTCAGCGCTACATCTTCCTGTCATGTCCTCTATCTGTATGATTCCAATGTATAATCCCATACTTTCCAGTTGCTCATCGCTTGGCTTTTCACCCATGAGGACCTCAAAAAATTCCTTCTTCGCCTCGATATCTTCCCTCAAGGTAGCCGTGCCATAGCAAATTACACTAGCCCAGCCTTTGTGATATTCATCAACCTCGAAGCAAACTCTATTATTCCTTTTCATGAAGTCCACTTTCTTTCCTTGCTTGGCGGAATGAAAGTAGATCCTCTCTTGGTCATATCCGTACGATACGGGAACGACATAGGGCTCATTTTGAAAGGCAAGTCCTAACCTTCCATGTGAGTGTTTCCTAAGAAGACGCTTCATTTCATCACGACTCATCACCCTTGGTTGCTGGTGTATGGCTTGATTCATATTCTACCCTCCTTAGTTCTGCAGTAAACTGGCTAGCTGGCTCTAGTTCCCCTGAAGCAGGAGAAGGCCACTGCCTCTGGCAATATCCCATGTTTCTATCCATGCTAGGTCGGGTATAGGTTCCACTTGACACTGTCATGGTACAACAACCGTAGCCAAGAATCGATAAGGGGGATCTCACGTGCAAAAGCATGAAGGCAAAGAATACTTGGACAATTCCAACGAGTCGCAGGGTAGAGAGTGGCGTGTAGCGTAACATTTCATCGAAAAGTTCATTTCCTAGTCTTATCCAAAATGCACGTTGTTGCCAGAGAATCACAAGTGTAGAATGAAGACTAGCAGGGAGAAAACGTGATCAAGCGCTATGAGCACAGACAAGTTGGATATTTGATCATAATTGCATTAACCGTTGGCCTGCTTTTGATTGCAGCTCTCATGGCTATCCATGCTTTCAATTGGATTGCTTTCGCAGCTCTGATTATTCTT
>CAZHQV010000156.1:0-4571 GCA_964534285.1 uncultured Dehalococcoidales bacterium | reverse complement strand
GCCAAAGAGCGCCATACTGGGAACAGTCATCATGATCTCCGCCAGGTAAAGCACGGTGTCTGCTACGTGCTCCTTGCCTCTGCCGCTGATATAGACCCCTAAAGCCACTCCAAGAACGACTGCTATTACAATGGCGACAGAGACCATTAACAGGTGTTCAAGGGTCCACAGCGCCAGCTTTTCTGGATGCCTAGTTGCGTATTGCCAGGCTTCTATCATTCTGGATGCACCTTATGATCACCGTGAAATGTTTCCGCCAAGCACAGTGTCAGGAATGTTGCGTAGCGTGGCTCGCTAACTCTCAGCCTCCCTCTCTCTTGCTGGAGAATTCCGGTGAGCTCTTTCACTTCCCTACTCGCAGTTCACCTCCTCGCTATTGCCCACTCTGTCGGCCACGAGTTATTCTCTTACGCCGACCGTTGTCTTCCGAACCGCCGACTGAATCACTCTAAACCACCCTGCTTGCCTTCGAGAGTTCTACCTTTGTGCTCTTCAGCACCTTCAGGCCTCTATTCTTGGCACATTGACTGTTGCATGTATCCTGGGTTTTCGATCACGATGTTCACTAGCGCACTGCTCCTGCATCACGTCACTACTTACTCTAGTACCGGCGCTAACCGAGGCTTTTGGTGGAATCCTTCTCACCTCTAGATTACCTCTTTGTGTCCGTATTGTAAAGTCTCAACCGCGTAATATGTTCTGATTATGTCCCCCTACTCGCCACACCGCCAACGGTGCCACCAGCCTTAAGGACGCGGTCAAGAGCGAGGGCTGTATGGAACGTAAGATAGGGGAACAAGATGCGCCCCTAATGAACAGGCCAACTTTCCAGAGTCCATCCCATGGCTCTTCATCTTGGCGGATGGGATGATTTCCGTCCCTTCTCTTTTGAGAGGGCGTAAAGCCGGTGCCAAGGATGACCAGCTTTCACAGCTGGCGCTGCCGCACCGCTGAATCGTGGGAACAGATGCATTCTCTTTTGGCATCTGCTTGGCTTGGGCGCCCGTCATCCTAAGGACTAGCAAGTTATGCTGCAGATTTGAACCTTCCTCTATCATGTCCTGCTCGCTCAAGCGTATTTCGGTTCGGTAGATCACCTTCTTTCCGCGATCACTTTCGCAGTACGCTTGGATGGTGCAAGAATCACGTGACGGCAACGCCAAAAGTGACGAATACTTGCCAAGGTTACAATGATGCACTAAAATTAGCAGTCAGAGCTCAGGAGTGCTAACTAGTGAACGCTAGGGCAAGGCTATCTCCGGCAAGCTCACTGGAACCAGAATTACCACATATTTAGAGGAGGATCACGAATGCCTGTCTACAAGTACCAATGCTCAAATTGTAAGCTTCAATTCGAATTGAGGCAGAGCTTCAAAGATGAAGCAAGGGCCAATTGTCCCGTGTGCGACGCAATCGCTTCTCGCGTTTTCTGTCCAGTCCCTGTCTTGTTTAAGGGACCGGGCTTTTATGTCACTGATTCCAGGATAGAGGAGGAAAGGAAGAGGCCCGTTGCCAAAACGGCTGATGAGAAAGAAGATGAAGGAGGAGCTAAGCCGTGAAATGCCCTGTTTGTCGCAAAGAAGCGAGAACTAGACTATGTCACAGCCTACGCTGCGCGGTCTACGTGCATGTAGCTTGCTGGCGAAGGCATATTGCCCAAGCTCACAGGTAGCTTGTGTCGCTGCGCTGTTTATGCAGTGCTGCCCCTATGTTACACTTGGCTTGTGTCCCTGTAGCTCAACAGGATAGAGCGGCTGCCTTCTAAGCAGCGGGTTGTGGGTTCGAGTCCCGCCAGGGACGCTATTCTCTTATCTAGCCCGCTACCTGACCAGAACTGAGTGGTGAGTCGTAGCAGGGTAGCAGTCCACTTAATGAGACTCGTGTAGCGCCTGGCGTACACTTCTGTTGCACCCCCCGTTCACTGGCCACGGTCCGACAACTGCAGCTTGGCACAACAGAATCCCAAACGGCCGAGGGGCGTACTATATTTTGATGGCAGTGAAGTAGCCATCTGCTACCGCTGCCATTATGTTCCGAGGCTCGACACAGTCGCCGACGAGATAGAGCTCAGGGACCTTTCCCTCTAGAGCCTGGTATAGCTCAATATCACGCAGGCTGCCAGCCGCGAGCACCACTGTGTCCACTTCAACGGTCTGCCTCTGCCCCTCTCTGGTGGTAATCACCACGCCTTCATCAGTTATTTCCTCGTAATGCAGCCCGGTGAGTATGGTGACCCCCTTGGCTTCGAGTCGTGCCAGCAGATGTTGTCTGCTGCTGGGGTTCAGGTTTGTCGCCACATCATCGCCTCGCCTCATCAACGTCACATTTTTGCCCTTGTCAGCGAGGAACTCAGCGGTCTCGCACCCAACCACCTCGGCACCGATGACACCCACCTTGCTACCCACCTCAACCTTGTCGAGGAGTACATCGAACGCCGTTACCACGTTTGCCCTATCCACTCCAGGAATCTTCGGGATGGCCAGCCTTACCCCTGTCGCCAGAATCACTGCGTCCGGCTTGGCCTCCTCGACCAAGGATGCCGTGACTTCCTGACCCAGCTCAACCTTTACCCCCAGCCTTGAAAGCTGGCTGCGCTGGTAGTCGGCAAAGGTCTCCAGCGCCTCCTTGTAGGGTGGGATAGATGCCAGCAGCATCTGCCCGCCCAGGCTCTGCCCTCTTTCGTAGAGAACCACACTGTGTCCTCTCAGTGCACTCACTCTGGCAGCCTCCATGCCCGCAGGTCCACCGCCAACCACAAGTACCTTCTTCGGTTTGTCAGCTCTCCGGACGACAGCCTCCCACTCCCGGCCCACCGCGGGGTTCACTACACACCGTACGGATTCATCCCAAGCAGTGACGCAGTCCAGGCACGTCTGACACCCAATGCAGGGTCTTATGTCATCTAGCTGCCCAGCTGTAGCCTTATTGGGAAGTTCAGGGTCCGCAATGAGAGCCCGGCCAATTGCTATCAGGTCTGCTCTTCCCTCTTCGATTACCGTCTCCGCCGTCGGCGGATCGATCCTGCCCACCGCTATCACTGGGATGGAGACCACGCTCTTGATTGCCTCAGCGAAACGCACCAAGTTGCCAGGCGGTTGTGCCATTGGCGGTGCTGTGCGAGGGCTCACGCCGTAGGCCATCACGGATACATCAATGGCGTCGGCGCCAGCGTTTTGCACCATTTGAGCCACCTGCTGCGCCTCCTCGGTGCTGAGACCACCCTGAGCGCCGAACTCTCTGCCGTTCATGCGACACCAAACCGGGTATTCTCTACCTACCAGCTCTCTGGTTTTGCGTATTATTTCGACCAGAAACCTGGCCCTACCCTCTATTCCCACCCCATACACATCGCTGCGCTTGTTGAAGAATGACGACAGGAACTGCGCAATCAGGTATCCGTGCGCTCCATGCATCTCAACACCATCAAAGCCAGCGTGCTTCGCCCGCTGTGCCGCCCGAGCAAAGCACAGGACAAGCTCACTGACTTCCTCAGTGCTGAGCTCGCGGGGAACCTCATAGCCAGGCTTGGGAATTGCAGAAGGCGCCACCGGCTGTACCCCGGTGATGCTCGACCTCGCCTCCAAGCCGGCATGGTGAAGCTGTATTGCAATGTTCGCTCCTCCTTGTTTGACCACGTCTACCAGTTCGGCTAGCCCGGCCACGAACCTGTCGTGATCGACCAGAAGTTGTCTCTGGAACCCTTTGCCTGTTGGAGCATCAACGCAGGAGGCCTCGACGATCACCAGTCCTACTCCCCCATGAGCACGCGCGGCGTAGTAGTCCTTTAACTGGTCGGTCACGAAGCCATCGTGGGAGCTATACTTTGTCGCCATCGGCGGCATCACAATGCGGTTCCTTAATTCCAGTTCCCCCAGCCGAAAGGGCTGGAACAACTGCGGAAATCGTAGGCTCATCTTCTCCCTCCTTTCTTTCGTAGTTTGGAGTTCAATGCATATGGTCTCACGTGTAACGGTATCAACAGCGAGAAATTGAAATCCTGTCTCACGCTTATCGCCAAACTTGGCCAAGGCTCACGGTTGGGCTGAAAGGAAAGCAAGAAAGCGAAACCGAAAGGTTTCCCCTCATCCTTTGTAATACCAGACAATGTGCCAGTGCCGCGGCCATGCGGAAATGGCTCGCATCAGCTACCATCTAATAGACCGAATGCCGCCGAAAAGAGCTAGAACCCCAAGAATGATTAGTAAGGCACCAACCAAGTAAGCGAGAAGGTCAGGTAGAATGAATATCAAGATGCCGAAGATGATCGAAATAATGCCAAAAGGAATCAATGGATGCATTGTAACCTCCTTGGGCGATTGTACCATAAGCAGCCAATGGAAGCATCTGCTATAATTGGCACGGCGTGCTAGCTAAGACAACAAGCTGTGCCGTGGTAGGCTTGGACGGAGCCGTAGTCGAGGTAGAAGTAGATATCTCTCCCGGGCTTCCCTCTTTCACGATTGTAGGATTACCCGATAAAGCTGTCCAAGAGGCCAGGGAAAGGGTAAGAGCAGCCATAAGGAACTCTAACTACGGCTTTCCCACCAGGCGTATCACGGTCAACCTAGCAC
>CAZHQV010000155.1:0-4652 GCA_964534285.1 uncultured Dehalococcoidales bacterium | reverse complement strand
TAGTCCACTCTATTCTTGGGAAAATCGGGCGGATTCTCAATATCGGTCTGGTCCAAGAGGCCCTCATCGGCAAGCCTTTCCAGACTAATGAGATAGGGACTCCCACCAAAGGCGGAGAAGCACATATATGGCGAGTTACCGTAGCTTATGTGGCCCAAGGGCAGAATTTGCCAGAGGCTTTGTCCTGTGTCGGCTAAGAAATCGACGAATTTATACGCTTCCTGCCCCAGATCTCCGATACCGAAAGGCCCCGGCAGCGATGTTGGGTGCAGTAGTATTCCGCTAGCCCTGGCTTGGTCCACGAGTCACCTCCCGCCAGCGATATCTCAAGCACAGGTTCATTTTGTCAGCTCTTCAAGATACTTCTTGTCGACGAATTTGTGAAAAGTGGAGATACTCTCTTCGATCCTTTTTCCGCGCACGCTAACCTTGCGGACTGCGGAATCCATCCTACTTACCACTGTCATGGTATCATCAGCGACAACCATTATCGGGACATTTCTGTCCTGCGCTGCAGATATGACAGAGCTATCTGGATAGAGACCTCCGGTCAGGATAAGGACTTTGGTTGGAGTCTCCAGGGCAGCAAGCTGGATATCAGCCCGGTCGCCCCCGGTTATCACGGCTTTGTTCGCCTGAGAGCGAAAATACTTCAGTGCGCCCTCTACATTCATGGCACCAACCATGAAGTTTTCAACCGCCTCTCCTCTTGTATCCTCACAGCAAATGATCTCTCCTCCGAGCACATCCCTCATTTCACCAACACTCAGAGAATTAAGTTTTGGGTTTGCTGGTACTAGACCCCAGACCTTGATCCCTTTGCCTCCCAGAAAGGGAACAAAGTATTGTTTGATGAAATCCAAGCTTTCCGGTGGAAGGCGATTCAAGATAACGCCGAGCAGCCTGTCACCAAGTCTGTCACCCATCGCGACTATGGTATCAAGGTTGACCTCTCCGAATACTGGTGCGTCGACCAGTATAGCTGGTATGTCCAACCTTTCAATAAAACCTATGTTGGAGACTCCAACCGAGAAGCCGTCGAACAGGTCTTGACCACCTCCAACGAGAACTGCATCTTTCCCCTTCTTAACCTGCTCATAGGCACTGTAGATCTTGCTCTCAGCATCGCCAAGCTTGCCAAGGACTAAGTCAATGTAGTCCTGATGCCCGAGGTAAAACGGGCACATCAGCGACAAGTCGTCTTCCAGTGAGAAACGCTCTTTGATGAGCAGCACGTCCTCTTCGACCTTCACATCTTCCTTCAAGGTGAAGTTCTTGCCTATAGGCTTAAAGTAGCCCACTTTTGAACCTCTACTTTTCCAAAAATCCAGTATGCCGAGCACTGCCATTGTTTTGCCAGCGTATTTTGTTGTCGAGCTAATAAACAATTCAATCATCGCTAGTCCCCCCTTAAAATCAGTCTTCCGTCAATCGCCCAGACCCCCTCACCTTTGTCCTTCACCATCAGTGGGTTAATCTCCATCTCCATTATTTCTGGGAACTTTTCACCTATAGTACCAACAGTGGCGATGACTTCATACAGGGCTTCAAGGTCCTTTTCCTTTTCACCTCTAACACCGCTAAGCAGTGGGAAAGACTTTATCCCGGTGACCAACTCCCTTATCTCCTTCTTGCTGAGAGGGGTGAGAGCGAAGTTTACGTCCTTCAGGACTTCAACATACACACCTCCCAGGCCAAACATCATCAGCGGCCCGAACTGCGGGTCGCGAGAAAAACCGACGATAACCTCCTTACCACCTTCTACCATTTTCTGCACAGTGATTCCCAGAACGGGCACCTGCGGCAGAAACCCCCGCACACTGACCATTATCACATCAAAAGCTTTGACTATATCCTTGGGAGTCCTTAGACCCACTCTTACACCACCCACGTCCGTCTTGTGCAGGATCTCCGGTGAATAGACCTTCATTGCCACCGGGAAACCCATCTGCTCAGCGACACTCGCTGCTTCATCGGCGGTGTGGGCAAGAACTGTGGGCAGGGTAGGGATTCGGCACGTCTCCAGCAGTTCTCTGGCTTCAAAATCAACTAGCTTGATCTTGCCCTCTTCTGCCTTAGCTTCAAGGAATCTCGTAACCTTCTTCTCCTCCACCTCTTTATAGTACTCTTCCAGCTTTTGTTGTTTCTTCCATAAGCTGTGGTTGGCCATGACGGCCATAGCTCTCGTTGCTCTATCAGGAAATGAGATGTTAGCCACCCTCCCCCGCTTAAAAATGCTGAAGGCAGCGGCAACCCTTTCTTCACCCATAAACGAGGTAATTACTGTTTTTGGGGAGGTATAAGAAAAGTTTGAAACTATTTTCGCTGTTTCTTCAATCTGGGTGTTCGCCTGAGGTGACAGGATGATGACTATCCCGTCCACTTCTTCTGCCTGGGCTACTAACTCAATAACTTGTTGATAGCGCGTACTGTCAGCATCACCGAGAACGTCAATCGGATTGTAAACCGATGCCGCTGGGGGTAGCACTTCCCTCAATTTCCCAGCAGTAGCCGTATTCACAGCGGCAAGTGTCAGTTTCTCTTCGGCAGCTTTATCAGTAGCAATTATTCCCGGTCCTCCGGCGTTTGTAATAATGGCGACTCTCTTGCCTTTCGGTAGGGGTTGAGAGGCAAATACCTCCGCCCAGTCAAACAGGTCTTCAATTGATCTGGCCCTTATCACGCCCGATTTGGTAAAGGCACATTCATAGGCTCTATCCAGTCCAGATAAGGACCCGGTATGGGAAGAGGCGGCCTTGGTTCCTTCGGCTGACACCCCGGATTTGAATATAATGACTGGCTTTTTCCTTGAAACCCTGTCTGCAGTCTCAAGAAAACTTCTACCATCAACCACACTCTCAAGGTAACCAATTACGACCTTGGTGCTGTCATCCTCCCCCAGAATATCGAGGAAATGCGTCTCATTAAGGTCCATCTTGTTGCCCATGCTGATAAACTTCGAAAAGCCAATGTCTCTACCAGCAGCGAAGTCCAGGATAGCTGTAACCATGGCTCCAGACTGTGACATAAACCCAATCTTACCCTGGCGGGGCATTGTTGGAGCGAAGGAGGCATTCAGGTTAGAATAAGTGTCTATTATGCCGAGACAGTTCGGCCCAATAACCCTGATTCTATCCCGGCACATTTCGGCCAGCTCTCTTTCTCTTTGCACCCCTACTCCGCCTATCTCTCTGAAGCCAGCCGTAATGACGACGGCGCCCTTTACCTTTTTGTCTATCAACTCTTTGAAGGTGTTTATGACCAGCTCTGCTGGAACAATAACCAATGCCAAGTCGATCTCGTCGTCAATCTCCGCTACGCCTTTATAAGCCTTAAGTCCCAGAATCTCAGGGGCGCTCGGGTTTACCGGGTAAACCTTACCTTCAAAATTGTCATCAATCAAGTTTTTCAGAGTGTCATAGCCGACCTTACCCGGGTGGCGAGAAGCGCCAATGACAGCTATACTTCTTGGCTTGAACAAGAAATTATAGTTACCGGCAGCAGAGCTCATGGTTTTGCCTCCGCATGCCTGAAGAAGACAGCAGCCAGTGGTGGCACAGTGAACGTCATAGAATAAGGACGACCATGTAGGGGAATAGGGGCAGCTTCGACGCCGCCCAAGTTGCCCTGACCACTGCCTCCATATTCGTGCGCGTCACTATTTAGTATCTCTCTCCAGAATCCAGATTGCGGCACTCCGATTCGATAGTTGAAATGACTTAGGGGAGTGAAGTTACACACGACAACAACGCTATCATCGGGTGAACGCCCCCTGCGCATCAGGCTGACCACGCTGTGCTCAACGTCATTGCAGTCAATCCATTCAAACCCTGCCTGGTCAAAGTCCACCTGGTATAGGGCAGGCTGATTGCGGTAGAGACGATTCAAGTCGCTGACCCAGCGCTGTAGACCAGAGTGAGGCTGGTGCTGGAGCAGGTGCCACTCCAGACATTCGTCATGTGCCCACTCTTGCCATTGACCAAACTCACCACCCATGAAGAGGAGCTTTTTCCCTGGCTGGGCATACATGTATCCTAAAAGCAGCCTCAGATTGGCGAACTTCTGCCAGTCATCGCCGGGCATCTTGCCCAATAGTGAAGCTTTGCCATATACCACCTCGTCATGGGACAGCGGCAGGGCGAAGTTCTCGAAGAAGGCATATATCATACGAAAGGTCAGGCTGTTATGGTGATATTTCCGGTAGACGGGATCCTTGGACATGTAATCAAGCGTATCGTGCATCCAGCCCATGTCCCACTTGAGGCCGAATCCCAGCCCGCCAATGTATGCCGGTCTTGATACCATCGGCCAGGCTGTGGATTCCTCAGCAATCGTCTGCACGTCTGGGTTTTCCTGATAGACCGCTTGGTTGAAGCGCCGTAAGAAGTCAATCGCCTCTATGTTCTCACGTCCACCATACTTGTTTGGTACCCACTGCCCTTCCTTGCGCCCATAGTCCAGATATAGCATGGAAGCCACCGCATCCACACGCAGCCCATCAACATGGTATTTGTCCAGCCAGAAGATGGCGCTGCTGAACAGGAAGCTTCTTACTTCGTTGCAGCCGTAGTTGAAGATAAAACTGTTCCAGTCGGGGTGGATTCCCTGCCTGGGGTCTTCGTGCTCGTAGAGGTGCGTGCCGTCGAAGTAAC
>CAZHQV010000154.1:0-4655 GCA_964534285.1 uncultured Dehalococcoidales bacterium | reverse complement strand
CATCCTCTCTGGAATCCCTGTCACCTTAGACTTCAGTCTGTTTTTGTTTCCATTTCTAACCTATTCAACCTCCCTTGCGAGAAATTCGAAGGAAAGACTGCCCCTTGCCGTCACTTACTGCTGCCATGCGAAGCTTAACACATGCAGCTTCTTTCCACTAGAGAAAGACAATCCAACCTGCATTTGCTATGCCAAACCGGTGACATAGGTACGCTCCGCTGTAACATTAGCTTGAAAGGCCCCTTGCTTAGCTTCACCAAAGGGCGCTGAGTGCAGCAACCCAATTGGTGAAAAGCGCCACGAGGCACTAAAACTTCAATTCGATAAGCGGCTGAGGCTGGAGTCCCACGGAGTCAGGATTATCGCGGATGCAGGGCTGCACAAAGGGCTTGACAAACCAGTGTTCTCGTCTAGATAGCTAGCTAACACCTCAGAATTCAATCAGACATCTCACCCAAGACTAGTGTGCTACCATCGCTAGGATGAAAAAAGGGAGCTGCCATGGTAGGATAAAAGTCCTATTGCTTTCCTCGGCCGAAAGATGTATCGTCAACGAACAATCAGCTCTCGTACTGGCGACTAGCAGTATTCTGTGGCAAGGTAACGACAGCGACCAAACCAGAAAGAAAGGACAGCAAATGATTTCAGGCGAGGTAGTGATGGGCAGGGAGAGCGCTGTCACCGGTCATGTGAAGGACTACAACCGGGTGCTATGGGTGCATGATTGGTGCTAAGAGCCATTAGGGATGACGATTACCTCATTGTGAGTTGAAATGGGAAATGCCGGTTTACTTCTGAGGCTCTTCTCAGGCCGCTGTATCGCTGAGGTTCTGAGAGGGAAGGAGACTCGGTCACCACGTTGATGAGTGGGCTTCTTGCCCTGGTGAGCGATCCGGTTGCTGTCAAACAGGCTGCCGGCGTACTAATATTTGGTGCCTTAGGGTACAGGCTGTGGCGTCGGGGTAGTGTTTCCTTTCCTGTGACGGCCGAGGGGGACTAAGTGGGTTTCAGGTATGGATTGCGGGTTTCTATGGCTGTCCTGACCTTGGTGCTTCTTCACGGTCTTGTTGCTCCATCGCCAGCGTCCGGCTTCGATTGGGATCCCTACAGCTATTTCGAAATCGACTATGATGTCAGCTTCAGCGATGACGAAGTGGACATAGGGGAGGCATTCGATCTTGTTATCTGGGGACACGCCGAGTGCATCGAAATGCTACCGTTTGGGATAGACGAAGCCAAAGGCGTCGCGGATTTTGTGGCTCGCCACAAGGAAACAGGTAGAACCGAAATGTTGCGGGCGGGCTACAGCGCCAGCATCGGCCCGGATCCTGAGTTTCCTAGTTGGGAGGATGATGAATATACGGTTGACGAAAGAGTGACATTGACTTTCCCTGAGGGGAGCAGCTATGGGGAGTATGAGGTCATCGCCCAGCTGGTTCAGGTTGTGCTCGAACCAGGGGAGCCCGGGGAGTGGGACGTTACCGAACTTATCCCTGAATCTTACCACTCGGTTGTTGTTGGCGAGATATCGTGCGTACCCTATACTCCTCTGGATACCGACTTCTCGGCCGATTCTGGTATAGCCGGGCACCCTCTGGAAGGGATAGCGGGAGGAACGGAATTCCAGTTCACCGATGAGAGCAGTGGGGGTATGGGGCCATACAGCTATGAGTGGGATTTCAATAACGATGGGACAATTGACAGCACGGAAGAGAATCCAAGCTGGACCTATGGCGGTGCCGATACATACACCGTTGTGCTCACGCTGACTGATAGCAGTAGCCCACCCCTGAGCGATGCCGAGACCAAGACAGGCTACACAACTGTATATGAAGCTCTGGATACCGATTTCTATGCCGATTCTGGCATAGCCGGACATCCTCTGGAAGGGATAGCGCGGCGAACGGAATTCCAGTTCACCGATGAGAGCAGTGGTGGAGTAGGTCCATACAGCTATGAGTGGGATTTCAATAGCGACGCGATAATAGATAGCACGGAAGAGAATCCAAGCTGGACTTATGACGATGCCGATACATACACGGTTGCGCTAAGCGTTAGTGATATAGTGCCTGGAGCCAGTAGCGACACGGAGACAAAGGTTCGCTACATCACGGTATATGCTCATGTGGAAGCCGACTTCTCGGCGAATTCAGGAATACCCGGGCATCCTTTGGAAGGGATAGCGGGGGCAACGGAATTCCAGTTCACCGATGAAACCAGCGGAGGTACTCCGCCTTACACTTCCTGGTCGTGGTACTTTGGAGATGGTGTGGGAACCAGCATGCTGGAGAATCCCAGCTATACCTATCCAGATGCGGGGACATATACTATTGCGCTCACGGTGACCGATAGCGACATCATATACGATAGCGACACAGAGACCAAGGTAAGCTATATCACGGTGTATGCTCCTTTAGAAGCCGATTTGTCAGCAGACTCAGGTATTGTTGGACATCCGACTGAGGGCTATGCTGGTGTTACGGATTTTGCCTTTATCAATGACAGCGTTGGTGGTATACCACCATATAGCTATGAGTGGGATTTCGATAACGATGGGACATTTGACAGCACGCTGGAAAATCCCAGCCACACTTACTCTGATACAGGGATTTGCACGGTTGCACTAACAGTGACCGATAGCTCTCCAGCCAGTGAGACAGCTACGAAGGTGGGATACATCACGGTGCACGCGCCTGTGGAAGCTGATTTCTATGCTGACTCTGGCATAGCCGGACATCCTCTGGAGGGGATCATAGAAGAAACGGAGTTTGACTTTTCTAATGAGAGCAGTGGTGGAGTAGGTTCATGCATCTATGAGTGGGATTTCAATAGCGACGCGATAATAGATAGTACGGAAGAGAATCCAAGCTGGACTTATGATGATGCCGATACATACACGGTTGCGCTAACGGTTAGTGACATAGTGCCTGGAGCCAGTAGCGATATGGAGACCAAGGTGGACTATATCACGGTATATGAGCCTCTAGATGCTGAGTTCTCTGCGGATTCTGGTGTCGCAGGGCATCCCAGAGAGGGAATTGCAGGAGTCACCGAATTTCAGTTCACCGATGAGACCGCTGGAGGCATACCACCTTACGCGGAGTGGTCGTGGTACTTTGGCGATGGCGTGGGCAGTAGCACGTTCCAGAATCCTAGTTGCGTGTACCCCGACGCTGGAACCTATACCGTCGTCCTTGCGGTCAGCGATAGTCTGCCGGGCAACGACATCGAGACCAAGACAGACTATATCACCGTCTGTGGACTGGGCGATGCCAACAAAGACAGCATCGTAAACATGGCTGACGTAACGAAGGTGGAGAGGATTATCTTGGCATTAGACCCGTCAACAGCTTGTGCTGATGCCAATCAGGATTGCGCCACAAACATGGCGGATGTAACCAAGATAGAGAGAATCATCTTGGGAATCGGTTGCTAGAAGTAGCTGCTGGTGTAAGTGAAACTGACAATTGTGTATGATGAAGTCATCACTGATACCTACAGTTATTTCTTTCAGTACCCCCATTGGTGGTTAGCTGAAACCACATCCTTATCCTCCGCTGGGACACAAGATATAGCTGCACAGGCAAAAAGCAAAACGCTCAGGACTACCGGCGGACAACCGTTTTTTCTTGCAAGATCACCCTTATGTCAAATGTCAAGATTTGGTGAAATTTGTACCTGTGCATAGGTGGACATAGTGGACACATAGGAAGGGATACCGTGAGTAGCTCCTTTGGCGGGCTAGATTATTTAAACATCCTTTACCACGGAAACCTGTCGCTAACTCACTTTGATATTGGTAATCCAGGTTGAAAATAACTAGCGCCTTTTTTTGCAGGTTTGGCACATCTTAGAACTGCGACGAGTAGAAACACAGCTACCGTTATGAAAGCATATTCTCTATCATTAACGCTAAGGTACGGATTCACAAGGCAACGAGATATGAACCGCAATCTGGCTGTGACTGTAACGTAGAAGCGGTGCCTATGATCTAGACGGCTTGCATATTAGCAGGCGAAACCGCCAGCAGGCCCGTTTATGCTGCATTTTCAGGCTGACCACCTGTTATTCCAGCCGCCTTCTCTGCACTGCCCACGCTAGCAATCCAGCAAACAGGGTTATCACGGCGACGATACCCCACTGGTTCATGGTGGGCACGCGGGGAGGTAGAGGTGCTGTGTACCATATCTTCAGTTGCCCAGCAACAATGCCGATGTGGTCGAAGCAACTAATACGGCAGCGCAGTCCGGTGTCCTCAACGATCTGCGTCACAGCGTCTCCCAGCATGTCCCGCAATGCCGCGTTGACATTGACATCTTCAATCCAGTCTTCGAATCCTGGATACTCGTTGCCAACGCTCAAGCTATTTGCCACTGCACTCGGAATGTAGTTCGAGCAGCCCAACTTGGAACTCAGAGAAAAGGTCAATTCCCCGCCGGCCACCGATAGCACGGCATCAGTAAAGTATGCTGTCGTGTCCGTGAAGCTGATGTCCACATCTTTCACTCTCCCTGTTATGTCCAGAGCTGTCGCTTCTGCCTCAAAGGTCAATTGGTCACCCACCGTGTCCACATCAAGGGACCACTTTCCCTCATCATGGCCATCCTTGAGATAGTCATTGGCCTCGTCAATCAAACTGTCAGCAGCATCATTAA
>CAZHQV010000153.1:0-4665 GCA_964534285.1 uncultured Dehalococcoidales bacterium | reverse complement strand
TACAGGGCGTCATCTGTTTCGGGTTATTTGGGGCTGATTCAGCAGGTGAGGGCCTAGCCCTTCGCAGAGCTAAATTTCCCCGCAGATTTACCCATTTCCGGCTTCATTGACCACGGCAAATTCCAGAGTGGTGATATGTCAGTCCATTCCAACATAATGCATTCGGTATCTCCTTTCTAAGATGAGTTAAGCTCTATCATATCTTAGCTTAGGGATACCCATGGTTTCATTTTCTCAATGTCAGGATTGTTCAACGGTAGCTGGCCCATCATCACCGCAGAGCGCTAGATAGTGTAATGAGGTAACAATTTGAGCTATTGTTGACTAAGTTGAACAATCAGCTAGACCACGTAATACCTAAAACCCTTGTGTAACTATAGGAAATCTAGTAAACTTCGCTTAAGCGAATAATTCGTTAGCCCGTGGGGGAAGGGTATGCCAGAGCTTGGTGAAGTTGCGGAGGCAATCAAGCAGTTTCACGGGGATGCACGGAGAGCAGCCCCCCTGGCTTCTGTGTTGGGGTTTGAGCCGTTCAGTACTCCAGCTGATTTGCTAGCGGGACATACCACACCCCTGACCCAGTTCTTTGACTCGCGGTCTGACCGATTCGGTGTGGATCAACTGTACCGGGTAGGCGGAACGACCACAGGCACTGGCTCGGTCGGTCTCTATGTTGCTGGGCTCACAGAATGGGGAATGCGTTCTTCAGACCGAGATCGTCCTCGTCGTCGCATTGCTCGCGCTCTTGTGGAATACCAGACACAGGATGCCCGGTCCATATTTATCATGGTCTCTGGTGCTGAGCAGAGACGGCGAGAAGCAGAATTCGTACTACCGCGTTCAACGGCTGACCTACGTGGCAAACGTACGTCTGAGTCTCCGGTCAGCACAGTGCGTGCCCTAGTTGACTTGGAGGAACCAACACGGTTCCACCGAGACCTCCTGAAAGAGATAGCGGTGCTGCCGGGCGTCTCCTTGCTGGATATCTCACAGCAATGGCAAAAAGCCTTCAGTGTCGAGCGTGCTACTAGGTTATTCTATCAAGAGTATGCGCGGATTCGGGACTATTTTGCTCAAGTATTGAAGGTGTCGAATGCTGATCATCCCGTAGTAGGTGAGTTGACCAGCGACGAGGCTCGTGCTTGGGCCACTCGACAAATGGGGCGTATACTTTTCCTATGGTTCCTTCAGGCCAAGCAATGGTTGGGATATGATGGCACCGGCCAGGGTTCACCCAACTACCTACAGGACCTATGGACCAAACGTGATCAAGCCACGGACGGCTACTATCGAGGGATGCTTATACCTCTCTTTTTCGAGGCTCTTGCCCGTCGCAATCCAGGGCAAGAGGTACGGAATATACTTGGGTACACGCCCTACTTGAACGGTGGTCTCTTCAGACGGAATCGCTTGGAGGACCGAGTGCATGACGGTGGAGAAGTCACATTGCCGGACGAGCTATTTGACCCCCGAGGTGACATGAGTGTGTTGGGTTTACTTTCTCAATACCGGTTCACTACACGGGAGTCAACACCCGACGACCAGTCAGTTGACCCAGACCCGGAACTGCTCGGTCGGGTATTTGAAAACCTATATCAGGGTGACGAGCGACATGATACAGGGACATACTACACACCTCGCGAGGTTGTCCATTTCATGTGCAGGCAAGTGTTGGACGGTTATCTCTGTAATACTGCAGGCATAGACCAGGACACTTTGAACTGGTTGCGTCGTCAAGTTACCGAACCAGAGGAAGAGAAGTCCCCTCTGCCACCGGCAACTGAGGAATCTTTGATTAATGCTCTGGAGGGTGGGCGCATCTGTGACCCAGCTGTAGGCTCTGGAGCGTTCCTGCTAGGAATGATGCAGGAGATTGTTCAGCTACGCCGGGGGATTCTCCACAGCAGAAATTACTATATAGAGCCGGCGGAAGAGGATAAATTGGTCGCCACATGGAAGCGTCGTGCTATCCAATGGAGTCTATACGGAGTGGATATCAATCCAGAGGCAGTCGAAATCTGCCAGCTACGACTATGGCTTTCTTTAATTTTGGATATGGTGGATCCACGTGAAGTTGACCCGCTGCCTAACCTTGACTTCCGCATTGTGGCAGGTGACTCCCTTGTTGACCGTGTAGCTGACATTGATTTTAGAGATTCTTTACCGCGAGAGGGTCGTCAGATTCCAATGGAGCTTAACCAACGTGTACAGCATGAAGAAGAGCGGATTGACCAGTGGCGGCGGGAGTTTGAGGCCACCCAGGATAACCCTGCGCGTCTTCGTAAACTCAGGGACAACATAGCTAATGCATATAAGCGTATTATCCGGTTCCACATTGATACAGCCCTTGATAAAGCAAGGGAAGAAGTCCAACTCAGACAGGGGATGGCCAGAAAAAAAGTGGCTATCACAGAAACACGCGTGGCGCAACTGGAACATCTGCTAAAAGAACTTGGTAAAGAAGATGCCTACCAGAAACCCTTCTTATGGCCTGTAGCCTTCCCAGAGGTATTCCAGTATGGTGGATTTGACATTGTATTAGCGAACCCGCCCTATGTGCGGCAGGAGAAGCTCTCACCGGAGGATCAGGATAGCTACAAGCTATCCTTCAAAGAGGTGTTTGCTGGCACTGCCGATATCCTGACCTTCTTCTATGCTCGTTCCATGCAAATCCTGAAGAACGAAGGTTGGCTGGCTTTCATTACTAGCAACAAATATATGCGTGCTGCCTACGGCGAGGGCCTGCGAGAGCAACTAACCCAACAGCTAAGAGTACAACGGGTGATTGACTTCGGTGACTTGCCAATATTTGATGCTAACGGAAAGCCGGTGGCATCGTATCCAGCGGTGCTGGTGGGAAGAAAAGATGGATACTCAGAGGACAATGTGCTGCACGTAGCCGACCTAACTATTCCAATCCGCTCAGCTCTGGCGGCAACAGAGAGGAAGGCTAATCCTGAAAATGTCCGGTGGGCTCTGGAGGATCTCGGGGGTATACTAGTGGATAACGAGATATCTGACTATCCACAGGTGCTTTTACGTAAGGAAAGGTGGATTCTGGAAGACCCGGCTCTGGTGCGTCTCTTTGAGAGACTCATGAATCAGGGTACGCCGCTAGGTCAATTTGTAAAGGGGCGTATATACCGCGGAGTATTAACTGGTTTGAACGAGGCTTTTGTCATAGACCAGGCCAAACGAGATGACTTGGTAGCGGAAGACCAGCGTAGTGCTGAGCTGATAAAGCCCTGGCTCCGTGGTCAAGATATCAAAAGGTGGCAGGTAGACTGGGCAGGATTATATGTTATTGCTATTCAAAGCAGCAGTGACGCAGATGCCAATAACCCTTGGGCAAACAGCTCTTCAGAAAATGAAGCACGGCAAATCTTCCGAGAGATGTATCCTGCAATTTACGACCATTTGTCATGGTGGGAAGAATACCCTGACCCTAAGCAACCAGGTAAGATGAAGGGCTTGCGGCCACGATTGGACCAAGGCCGATTCTGGTGGGAACTACGAGCGTGTGCCTACTATTCTGAGTTTGAACAGTCAAAGATAATTTGGCCCGATATTACTAGTGAGATGCGGTTTGCTTGGGATTCCACCAAATATTACCTTGCAAACACAGCGTATGCTGGAGTTGGACCTCAATGGCTTGTATCTCTTTTTAACTCAACAGTCTTAGAATTTGTCAGTAGGATAATATCCACTTCCATTCGCGGTGGCTATATTCGACTAATATATCAAACCGTTGCTCCTCTACCTATAATTGAGCCACCGAAAGACATACAGGCTCGCCTTTCGGCATTGTTGGACTTAGAGGAGGAAAGCAGGGAACGTGAAGTAGACGATTTAGCCGCAGCAGTCTATAATCTCTCGAACGACGAAATGACCCAACTCAGGGAATGGAAGGCTCGCCTTAGCCTCATGACTAGCGAAGATGTCGAAGAGGTAGAGGAAAATGAATGATAGCCCAGTTCCTATCGCCAATGACACCATCACTGGCTCTATGGAGGAATACCTTCTGGGGGCCTTGCAGCGTGTTATACCAAAATACGTACGTATTGCTACGGCGTACCTTACGCCTGACGGCTTCATGTCGCTGCGGGACGGATTGAAAGGAGCTCAATCAATTCACCTGCTTCTGGGAGAGCGGCCCTTTATGAATCGTCGCGGTCCTCGTGATATCCTCACACATCCTGGTGAAGCTGATGAACTCCAGGGTCCAGCCGAGTCGGTAGACTGGTACACTTTCTTAGAAGGTGGTTACCCCTGGCTACTCCTTTCCCATCAGGAGCGTATCCAGCTTCTAGAGCGGGGAGAAGATAAATCTGCTGGGGTTTTTGACCTCAGTGCGTGGGAGCGCGTGCGTACGCTAGTTTCGTTCCTGAAGCAGGACGGGGTGGAAGTACGGCGCTTTCTGGGTTCGGATGTGGGAAAGATTGCTGAAGGAAAGGTACTGGATTACCAATCACCGCGTACACGATTGCATGCCAAGGCATATCTATTTGCCGGGGAGATGGCACACTTCGCAGCAGTGGGTTCCAGCAATCTCACCAAGAGTGGCCTCATAGGCAACGCAGAACTGAACCTCGCCACATTCGATAGTGAGTTGGTACGGCAATTGGAAGGGTGGTTCGATAGCAAATGGGAACAGGGACAGGACTG
>CAZHQV010000152.1:0-4681 GCA_964534285.1 uncultured Dehalococcoidales bacterium | reverse complement strand
CTACTGGAAGAGGCTTCTTGTATGGGTGGCCTGCGCTAAACTAGATAGGGGATAAGGAGGTGAGCAAAGCATGGAAGCGGCGCGGCTACTTAAAAGAAGACCCTGGGGGAGTTGTGGCTGAGGTAATACGGAACCAAAAGGGAGGCGGAATGTCCGGAGGACTCTGCTCCGATGAAGGGTGAGGCCTAGAGATTGTAAGAGTTGAGAGGGTTTTCGTAACTCTATACCGAATGTCTCAGTTTTCAGGGAATTTTGGTAACAGAGGCCATTTTATCTAAACGGTACCTCAAGAGCTACTCTTTTTAGTAGAAACAGTTTTGGTGACCACGCTCGATTTTTCAAACATGGCCTTCAATTCCGCGGCTTCCTTAGCTGCGACACTTGCTTCCTCCGCTTTCTTGGCTGACTGAGCAACGGTTCCTTCGAGTGCGTCTACAGCCTCCCTAGCCTTCTTAGCTATGTCGAGAGATGCCTTCGCCGCTGCTTCAGCCGGCGGGGAGATCTGGGGAAGCAGCCAAGTCGGCCAGACAGGCTCTCGCAGCAGCAACTAAGGCGTCTGGGGAGGCGGCTAAGAGGGCTGAAGAGACGCGCAAAGCTGGTGATAAGCTTGTCGAGAACACCGCCATAGCTGCTGGGGAAGCCGCTGCTAAAGCTGAGGAGATGGCTAAAGCAGCGAGCGAAGCGGCTCAGGGGTCAACGAGAAAAGCCCAAGAGGCCGAAAACGCGGCCAGAATGGCAAGTCAAGCGTATAAGCGGGCAAGTGCCGCCGCTAAAGAAGCGCCTCAACAGCCGCTTTGATGTTGTCCTCCACTTCCTTCATCATCTGGGGAAGAGATTTCGTTGGTATTTTGGGCAATTCCTCCTGCTGCACGTCAGGTAACCCGGCATTTTCGTTAGCCATTTTTCTTACATCCTCCTTAGCGAACTCCTGAATGCTCTCCTCAAAGAAGGCCAGAACTCTATCTCCTCTGGCGAAGGACTATTGGTGGACTACTCAGGAGCCAGATAGAATAAGTCTTCAAGCTTGCGGCCAGGGAAGGCTTTTACGGCACCAACAATGAATTTCTGGTTGATCTTGCGCTTGCCTTCACGCACCCGGTATATCTGGCTTTCCGATATTCCCATCGCCCGGGCTAACTCAGACAGGTTCCTGTAACCCCCGTCGCCCAGTTCAAAGACCCTGGTCTTTATTATCATGATCTCCCTGAGTGACGCTATTGACACCGATAAAAGATAGGACAAATTTCCCTAAGTCTTATTGTATACGAACCTGTTTAATTCTGTCAACTCCCATTGACATTTATCATGCCTTTAAGGTACATTAAAGGCGAAGGAGTGAGCATTATCCGTAAAGTATTGAGAGCACTCGAATGCCTGATTTCTCCGAAAGCCAATTGCAGCAGCTGATAAACACAGAAATCACCTTGCGGCTTTACTCTGCAACACAGCAAGTATACTCGCCGTCAATTGTGAGTCTAGTCAGAGAACACGACCTCGGTTGGGATACGGCGTTCTACTTCCCTTGGCTATCGACACCACCACACCCTGACCATAAGGGATGCAATCTATTTATTCAATACAAGCTCTCAGAGCTGCTTGGAGCTGGCGGGGGGGAGTACTCAGTCTGGGGATGCCCATACATGAGGTTTCGAATCCCACACTCTGTGAAGTCCCAGGCAACCGGGCGGTACGAAAATGATTATGCGCAGTTTGACAACCTCAAGGAACTTGCTGACACAGGATACTCCACATACTATGCCACGAACCACATTGTGCGCAGTCAAGACTTGTTCTCCCTTGGTGCCTCTCAGCGACTGCTAGACGAGATTCCGTTCTTGGACATTTCTTTTGTTTCGGACCATCCCCTCAAGGTGACCTTCACCGAGCAAAGCGCCTTCTTCATGCTATTCAGCGACCCCACCGAGGCCAAAATGATGAAGTGGGAAAATGTCCTGCGCACTATTCAAGAAGCGAGGAGGACCATCTTCCGCGAGGATGTTGAGTTCGTAAGTGACCTAGTCATGAGGTTGGAGGAGAGACTGAAAGTCGCTGGAGATGTGCTATTCAGACTACAGAGAACTCGAATCGCCGACATTAGCCTGCCGGAAAGAAGCATGCTGGAAGCCCTGCTCCTTGCCAAGTATCTGAGGCAGTACTCCGGTATCCACTGGTACAGGGTATGAGGATACCCTATTGGTAGGGTATTGATAGGGTTACGCCATCCCCTCCTGCCGTTTGTCTGCGTTCATCCCTGCCAACCCCAGCCATCATTGCCGGGGCACCTCCGTGGCTGGCTTCTCTTCATTCCCAAAGGTATTCCTATTAAACACTCCATAGAGCTTCTCCAGTAGCAGTAGTGCGCAACTATTCGTTGATTTCTAAAGCTGTACCCTTAGGCATTTGTCAACCCTTTAATGCAAATTAAACGCTCTGCATTAAAGCTCTCCCATCCATCCCCGGACAGGTACATTATCCACGCATTATCCCAACTCTCTGCCATTATCCATCCACGGACAGGGATATCGTCCACGCATTATCCCAGCTCCATGCAACATGATTATCCCTTCTCCTTCCGGAGCATGACCTTTGGGGAGAACCCTAAGTCCATGAACTATCTAAAAAATCAACCCCTACCCATGCTTGTTGGGGTGTAAGGGGGATAGAACGGTCTTTACCTCGGGGGTCAGGATCTCTAAAGCGCACACTCGCCCTCGTATTGTACTTGGTATTGATTCCTTCATAATCGATTTCTATGCTTAAACGGTAACTAGCAGGGGATTGCGAGATTTCAGCCATTCCTAAGGGACAAAAGGTGATTGCGTCCCTTTTCTCTTCGCCGGGAAACAATGAGCATCCCACTGACCCTTGCGATTGTGAACCAGAGCTTGTCACCGCTAATGAGAATTGTATATTCTTCGCAGGTATATGCCCAAAATTCTTCAAATAAATAGCTATCGTCAAATCATAAACTTCTTGTCCCCGCCGCTTCCAAACTGTACGAACCTCAGTGATATTAACATAAGGTCTGAGTCTCATTTCGAACTCACGCGAAGCGCTAAGTCTTTGCTGCCTCATTTCATCTAGGATTCCTTTCGTAAATATCACATAGAGCAGGGTAATAAAGGCAACAGCAACCATGGCCATCCCTTCAACATTAGGCAGCCCCAGTGTAAGCGCAAAGCACAAAAGGGCAATGATCCCGAAAACAGGCCACCAGAAGCCAAGCCCCGGATAACGTGCCTTAATACTTCTCAGTCTTCTTTTCATCATTCACCTCCACAAGCTCTGTATCTGGATATTAACATTTTGTCAATTCCAGTGTAAACTCTCCTTGACAAAATATCAATTTCCCCATATAATTAATTTGCCAGATGGCAATTCTGTGTGCAAAGAATCCTGCGTGCAAAAGAATTTGACAGGGCTGTATATCGGTATTTACAATGTGTAATAGATTCTACACTCTGGGGAGATAGACTATAGATGGCCTGAGATGGAAAAGCAGTCGCACAGTGCGTGAGCCTGGAAAAGGAGGTGATGCTTATGTGAAAGAGGGAAAAGTGACTTTTGAGCTATTGAGGAGCAGACCTAGAGGAAATACACTTAGATGGGAGGGAATTAATGGGAGAGGTACAGTTTTATCGATATGTCTGCCGAGCCGAGGCAGACGTTGTAATCAAAGAGAAAGTAATAAGGTCACGCAGTGGGGTGACTTATTTTAGTCCCGATATATATCATGATGCTCAGGAAGCAAGAAGGAAACTAGCCCTCGACTGGGTACCTGAGTGTCGAATTGGGCCTATACCAAGTGATGAGATGCCAGATTTTGATGCAGTACGACTGCGTCCAGTAGATTTTATCGACCCTAACAAACCAGGAGGCGGAGTACAAGGAGCAACGTCTAAGGAAGTTAGGTTATTCGATATATATGATTTCTAGGTTCAATTTGGGTGACTTAAATTGGGTGTATGAAGGAAGGATAGTCATGACAAGTTATTACGAACGTTGGAAAAAGTATGGAGAATACTGGAAGAACCTGTTTAGGATAATTGATTCTGTTATCTACGGCTTTGCCAAAGAGTACGATGCAGAAGTGATACCTTGGCACTCAGATGAACCCAATAGAATCCTTAGCTGGGAAAAGAATGGCATCCAAAGGAATATATATTTGGCATTTGAACGGAAGAGTTTTCCGCAACTGGTTATCAAGGGCAATGCGTGGATAGATATTTCGGAAGGATGCAAAACCAAGCGGCATTACCGCCGCTCAGAAGCCTCCTCAATCGAGGTTCCTGATTGGGATGTAAAGACAATAAATGAAATAAATGAATCCCTCAAACGTCGGCTTAGCGACGTATACGAGAGTGTTTCTTCCTTCACACAGGAAGATTTGGTTGAATCGTTGGATATCTCGTCACTCTCATAGTGCTGGTTTTTATCTTAGTAGCGCCAGCCCCTCCGGCCGTTTGTTTGCCCCCGGTAGAGCCTGTCCAGCGGGCTAAACTGCTCATGGGTGGTCAGGGCCTTCCTGACGTCGACAAACCCGGAGTACTTCAGCACCATGGCCAGGGTGGAGTGGCCCAGGAGCAGCCGCAGGGTGTTCAGGTCGCCGCCGGCCTCAAGGTAGCGGGTGGCGAAGTAGTGGCGGAAGCGGTGGGCGCCGCCGCCCCCGTTGATGCCGGCC
>CAZHQV010000151.1:0-4688 GCA_964534285.1 uncultured Dehalococcoidales bacterium | reverse complement strand
ATCCCGGAAAGGTAAAGGTTTTGTAGCGGTCCCAGCAGGGGTTCCAACGATAGAAACTTGACTGACGCCCCAGTTGAACGGAGATGATGGATGCGGTAAATGTAATCGATGTTTTCAACACTCACCCCCATCCATACGTTTTCCGGCCACTCTAGCTCTGGGCTTAGTTCCATGAGACGTCTAGAACGTTTGGTAAGTATTTGGAAATTGTGCCATGTCGCACACCTCATTACATCAAATACCTCAATTATAAACGACAAGGGAATTTCCTCGTGGAACAGGTCGCTCATGGAGTTGACAAAAATAGTCTGTGGCCTCTTCCACCTCAATGGCAGGTCAAGCACTTGGCGGTGTATGGCCAACTTGAAGCCTTCCACATAATTGGGTTGCCCCATTGACTGCAAGCGGAGAGCCATCCGCTCGGCATAGCAGTGCTTGCACCCAGTACTGACCTTAGTGCAACCTGTAACCGGATTCCACGTTGATTTAGTCCATTCAATGGGAGAATTTGCTGCCATTATGCGCTTCCCCTGATACGATAGGTATTGAATATATCTTCAACGATGCTAGCGCCGGTCCTATTAGGTGAGGCAAAGAAAAGGTAATATACAGTTGCTCCTTTTTTGTTTCGCATTGGTACGGGCCTTGGGACATACTTAAATCCAGCGACATTTTCCAGCCGCTTGCGAAATACTTCCGCGATGGCTTCATTCCGCGCTTTTTCGTCGACTTTGTCGCCCCAAAGAGTCGGCTTTTCCACATATGCCGATACTCGCCAAGAATGGTCACCCCAGACTTTGTCCATGCGTGTAACCTGCGCTGGAGCCACACTATCTGGTTTACGCCATAAGACGTTCATATTGGCGTCCATTATCATGAAGTTGTAGAAGATCTCTACAGAGCCCATCTGGCCTGCAGTTTGGAGAACATTCCAATCGACATTCAGTGCATAAGGGTCTAGAAGGCACAACGCCCTGTTGAAGTCTTCGTATCGGCAACAGGGGAGGACCGTGTCGAGAAGAAGCTTGTTGGCATCACCCTCGTATATGAAAACATCCTGGCGTGAGGCAACGTGCCGTTGAAGTTCAGCAACTTTGCCGCCATGCAGATCGATCAAATGGATTTCTCTAAAAGGAGGAGCAACTTCCAGCGCATTTAGAGGGCTTCCGGGCACGAACTCACCCGTACGCTTGGAGAGATGCTTTCCCGCACCGGCAAACGCATCAATGTAGATATGCTTTCTAATGGATGTCTGAGCACTCATAATCGTCGAGTAGGCGCTTGCGTATTTCCGCACAATATCAAGTTTGATTTCGGACCAGTAGCCTATTTCATCATAGGCAAATGACTTCACTGCTCACTCTCCTTTTTTCTAACAAATGCCCTAATGGTATTTTGGGCATCCCAGGGGTCAGATATCTCCAGAAATGCCCATCGGCCGAAACCGCCGTGGTTATTTATCGCTGGCACCCAGAGGTTACGGGCAGTGGACACCTTGGCGGCTTTGTCTTTTGTCCTCTCGCCAGTGACTTCAATAAGCAGATTCAGTGGGTCATCGGCTCTATCCCTAATGCATACCAGGAAGTCGGGGATGTAGTTCTTCTCCTCACTGTTGAGTATGTAGGGAATGGTGAAGCTGAGGTTGTGGTTTTTGGCGTAACAGAGCACCTCGTCCATTTCCTCCAGAGCCTGTGCCATCTTCTGCTCCCAGGACTCGGTATCAGCCACTACATGAGAAATGTGGCATTTAGCTGGATCTGTGGGATAGACTGGACGTGTAGTGTCGAAATCTACATATCGGGTAGAGCCTATATAATCATACGGTCTTAGGATTGGCTTCAAGTATTTAGGTCCTTCCTCGGAAGCGACGATAGCATTGTAAATACGGTCGGCGGCACCGCAGGCTAACTCTCTGAGGAGTAGCATCTGGATGAAAGTGTTATCCTTTAGGGTAACGCACTCCTTCAGCCAGCAATGGGTAATGGTGAGCAATTGAGGAAATAACCACTGCTTCAGGTTGCCGTCATCGTCACGGAAATACTCTTCTAAAATAAGCTTAGCTAAAAGGAAAACAACCTCTTGCTCACGGCGTTGACTCAGACCATAGAGTGTGTGCAGGCTAATCTCTCCAATAATAGGAGCATTTTCGGTCTTAGTCGGAACATCGGATGTGGAGATTGCCATTTTCGAATCCTCTGTAAAGCGAGCGGTCAGACGTTCCTTGGGGAGGTCATAGCGGTAGCCCACCAGACGGGGAAATGTAATCTCACAGGCAATACGCTCTTCCAGAGCTCGCACACGGGTAGGCATGGGGCCAGGCTTTGGCTCGGGGTTGGAACCGGAGCATGGGATAAAGGAGAATGGCACGCCATAGACTTCGGCGTATTCAGGTTCAAAGAAGCCTTGCTCATTGGCAACATAATCCATTCGCCGCAGGCCACGCCCCACCACCTGCTCACAGAGCAATTGCGTTCCAAATGCACGCACCCCCATGATATGGGTAACAGTATTAGCATCCCACCCTTCAGTTAGCATAGAAACAGATACCACACACCTAACATTTTCACCAAGTTTTCCTGGTTTACCCACGGTATTCATCACTTCACGCAATAGGTCTTCGTCAGTCAGTTTGCTAGCATCACGTCCCCAGCGGATGCGATATTCGGTCTTAAACTCTTCGATGGCGAGGGCAGCGATTTTCTTAAATTCCTTGCTCATAGCCTCGCCAGATTCAAGTTGTTCACTATCAATAAGAACGGTGTTCGGCCGAGGTAGCCAATGACCATTGCCGTCATCATTACGGAAGATTTGGAGCTCGCCGGGAACAACAATATTAGAACCATCTGGCAAAGACTTCTGCCAGCCGGAAATGTAATCATAAACTAGCTTAGAGACATTGGTATTATTGCAGACAACTATGAAAACCGGTGGAGTCAAACCTTTGGCCCGGGCTTCAGTGTTTTGCTCCCACTGTCGATAGTATTTTTCGTAGTTTCCATAAAGACTGTGGAGAGCCCCCTCCAATTCCACCGGGAGTTTTGGTTCCCCACTGCTTTCGTCCTTCGTGCCACGTCCTTTTTTCGGCAAATGTTCTCGTATACGTAGCCAGATATTGCGGTAAGTGGGTTGTTCGCCTTGCATCGAATCATCCGCAACGGGAACACGGGGCACTTTTACAATGCCGCACTCAATGGCATCAATAAGTGAGAAGTCCGAGACCACCCAAGGGAACAATGTGGCTTCCGGATACCCTGAGCCACGCAGGAAAAATGGCGTGGCCGAGAGGTCATATATTGCCTTTGTGCCAATCTTCTTCTTCACCGCTTCCAGCCCAGATATCCAGATCCGGGCTTCTTCATCCCGCTTCTCAGCCTCTTTTCGCTCGTCTCCGACTAGCTTAATATCCTCACCACTAACACGCCGGCGGTAACAGTGGTGAGCTTCATCACTGATGACAATGATGTTCTTCTTGTTCCCCAGTTCACGGCAAACCCGCCGCACCATCTGGTCAGGGGTTTCCGTAAGCGAGTTATTCTGACCTTTTGCCAGAATATTCTTAGTGAGCTTGCCAGCGCTTACCAGTTCACGAGGCTTGAAGGCATGGAAGTTGGTGATGATGATTTTTGCCTTCCCCAGGTCTTCCATCCACTCTGATGGCAATATATCCCTTTGGCGATAATAGTTTTGAGGGTCGTTGGGTAGCAAGACACGTAACCGGTCTCGTATGGTGATTCCTGGTGTAACAATGAGAAAAGCATCTGAGAAGCGGGCATCTTGCGGATTCGCCTGCTTATTCAATACATGCCAGGCAATAAGCATAGCCATGACAACAGTCTTGCCGCTGCCTGTTGCCATCTTGAAGGCTAGGCGATAAAGCTCCGGATTTGCATCATCATTGAATTGCCTGAGACTGTTCTCAATCCAAGAATCGCCATACTTGTTGGCTACCTCAGTCAAGTAAATAGCTGTTTCCGCAGCTTCAATCTGACAAAAAAATAGCTTTCTTTCCCGCTCGGGATTGGTCCAGTATTCCAAAAGGCGGCGGGTTGTCTTAGTGGTTCCTTCGTAGTTGCCCTTCCGCCATAAAGAAACCCTACTGCGGATACGGTTGATAAAAACATTTTCTTCGATACGGTCTTTGGTCCATTCTGTATCAAATACCAGTTGAGTGGCCTTACCCTTCTTCTTAGGTTTGGCGATTGGGATAAAATAGGAGCTTACCCGGCGGGCTTCAACGATTTCGTTAGTTATGCCTTCGTCAGAGAATTTGAAGTGGCGTGTGGGCTCTCCAAAGGGGGAATTAAGTATGGGATTCTCAATAACTACAGGCGGCATGTGCCCTGTCTAACCTCCTACATAACGACCTAGTGCTGCGCCCAAGTATGTTACTGATTATATGCTACTATTTCGTCTGCAAATAGTCAATACGCATGTACGTAACTTCAGAGTATCATTGCTCTTGAGGCGAACTTGAGTGAACTGGGCAAAGCATGACTTACTAAACAACATATTTCGGCAAAAAGTTTAGGCAGGCGCGATGTCCTCAATTATGCTTCGGGGCAATCTGCGGAATACCAGAGATTGCCACGCCCCGACTTATCGGGGCTCGCAATGACACGGGAGGTTGGTGCTTCTGTTAAAAATACCGGCAAAGCAGGGTATAATAGCGGAAGTTAAAAAGTAGAAAC
>CAZHQV010000150.1:0-4702 GCA_964534285.1 uncultured Dehalococcoidales bacterium | reverse complement strand
ACACTGGATGGACTTGTCCTGAAAACTCATTGGATGACCTCCTTTCTTCAAGATTCTAGTTCGAGCTCGGGTCATCCAACACTTGCGGAAACCTGAGGTGATTTAAGTATGTAACGCCCTAAACTGAAACTACTAGATACAGCATACACTAAAGCGGCCCAATTTGCAAATAAATAGCCTAGCTCTGTTAGTAAGAAGAACGCCACAACGAAAACCCAATAATCTTTACTGGACATTGATGACGTGATTTATCGATTACTGCCACACTACGTCGCCTAATTAGTAACAAATTGGCGAATTGTTCAGAGGTGGCAGCGTAACATTCAGATTCGTCACGGTAGGGGTGTGCACCCAAGTTCTTTGTGTTCGTGTGTCGTTCCTCTCCTGGTTAATACAAACCGCTATTTTCAAGACAGAAGTCCGTGGATTGTGCCCTTTTGTTTGGGAGAAGCAAAGGAATGATAGAATACACTTGTGTTAACGAGGTTGATTGCCAAGAAGGGCTCCACTTTCCATGATTTCCCTTATTCCGGCCCGGAGCGGAAGTGCTTTCACTGCTGGATTATCAATGTCACGCCGCCTGGACCAAACCAATGCCTGCATAGTTGCATCTACTGCTATGCCAGGGAAGCTATCTACTCCAACTACGCCGAGGACACTCTAGTTTATGGCAATCTTCCTGAATTGGTTGAGAGAGACCTCAAGAGGCTAACCCTATGTCCGCCGATTTCCCTATCTAATGTCTCCGACCCCTGCCAGGACATACGAGAATTGAAGCAGCAGGTAGAGCGACTGATAAGGCTTTTGATGGACTACCGCGTTTCCTTTTTCATTACCACCAAGGGCGACCCATCGTTTCTTGTGGAATTACCAGGCTTTATCGAATATAAGCCTAAATTCATAGCCACAACTGTTGAGGGGACTCCTGAGATACTTAAGCTCCTTTCACCTGGAGCACCACCATTTGATGCTAGAGTGGCTACCATCCGCAAGCTGTCGGAATTAGGCGTAGATACTGTCATCCGCTTCGACCCTGTGTTTGTTCATCTTTTCCAAGCCCTTTATGGTGATTTCTGGCTTGCCAGAATAGCTGAGCTCATGGATGTCTTCGCCTCCACAGGAGCCAAGCACATCATCGCCAGCACAGGAAGACTGTCTAAGAAGCGCAGTCAGTCTGCCAATCCCGAGAGCGCAAGTATATGGCAACGAGTATACGAAGCCATCAATAACAAGTCGCCCCAGGCAGCAAAGAAGTTCGAGCAGGAATATGTCTACGAAGCAAACTGGCCAGGGAAAGGTTACCGTCTACGCAACGACTTGAGGCTTGCTTTTCACCACAAAGTGAGGCAACTGGTTGAAGCTAGAGGAATGACCTATGCTACCTGTCAAGAGCTGTCTGCTGGGCAAGGCGATTCCAAAGGCATTCCTCACTGCGAGGGCTTGCCGCTCCCGTTTGGTCGAAAACAAGCCGATGGTAGGTTCGAGCCTATCCCGTGCTGCACTGCCAATTGCCATGTCTCATGCCGAGAACTGACTGTGCCACCCTGCGGGCAACCCGAATTGATAGCCTGTAGGCCTCTTACACTAGCCAAGCTCTGCTCTGGGCAAAGCGCCACTGCCAGAAAACATCTTTGAATCCCTGTCGATTCAGGTGCCGGCCATTGGTAGACATGAAGCACGCCCCTAGTACCTGCCAGGCATGAGCACGCCGGAGCTGCTTATCGTATCAGGGGCCATGTCTCGCTTGTATGGGATAATGCCGGAGTGCCAGGTGCTGCCACCTATGTCTTGCACTCTGCCGGTAGACCACTCTGATTGTGTGTGGCTCCTCAGGGTATTTCTGTCCTCTCGGCGGTCTCAAGGTCATGGTTGGGGATTATGATATCAGCAAGTCCTCTAATCTTGAGGGCACTATCAAAGGCCTGAAGGGAATTGACGGACACGCCGGGTGCCAGAACTGGCCATCTTGTGCGCATCTTCTCTGGTGGGCAGAAGTTTTCCTTGATGGAACAGAAGCCGCTGATAATGGCAACGCCGTCTTTCGTATCTATAGCCACTGCTTGCGTTCCCGGACTATGTCCGGGCGCCTCGAGCACCCTTAGGCCCGGGAGGATTTGGCAATCCCCAGTGACTATGTGGAGGCGAAGGTCTTTCAAGAAACTCACATTATAGGAGCCGAAGAAAAGGGCATGAGGAGAATAGGCAAATCTCAGTTCTGCTTCCTGAACAATTACCTTCGCCTTTTGGCATAGGGCGGTATGACCACAGTGGTCGAAATGAAGATGGGTTTGGATGACAATATCAATATCAGCGGGTGTGATGCCTATCAAATCCAGTGCTTCGCTGAAAGACCTGATGTGCTCGTAAGGTTGCCCGTACAGGTACTTTTGCATGTCGGCCTGCGAAATGCCCGTATCTACTAACACATTCTTGTGTCCAGCTTTGACATACCAAAAGGCATTAGCCACCCAGATCTGTTTCTCCCAGTCAACAAAATAGGTGAATTGTCCCTTAGTCGCTAGATACTTACCCAGAAGAAGTGGCCTTACAGTATGAGGCATCTCAGGTTAATCCTCCTCCGGCAGGATTCCACAAAGAACCTTGGCGTCGTGAATCTTCTCTCGGTACTCGCCATCTCGCTCGACGATAATCTTCTGATTCTCCAATGGTCCACCGCTTTGATGAATGCCGCCGGCCATGGGTCCTTCCACCATGCATTGGATTAGCCTCATTATGCGCATTCTATGCTCTGTGGGAACATCTGGGTTAGCCCGGAGATACTTCTCCATCCACCCATGGGTCTCAGGGTTGTCATAGTCCTTAAAGGAGGGCACAGTCGTTGCTAAGCCACCGGCAATATCGTTAGCGAGCTTGCAGCATTCCCAGTAGCCTTCCACCGAGCGGTATTTGCCTACGTTAATCGTTAAGGAGTCAGGCAATACTATCCCGGAACCGGATGGAGAGGGCTTCCCCTGGTAAGCTGCTGACAAAGCTAGTCCCCAAGCGGTCTGGGAATGAATTGTCATGTCATTGAGCTTGCTCCTGATATGGGCAGCGTTTGCTACTCCATTGGCCTGAGCAGCAAAAGCGGCAGCACCGGTCAAAAGCTCCATCAGGGCTGGCCTACACCCGCATTGCCACATTCTCGCCATCAAACCCATAGCGCGGACTATGGTGGCGCTGAACTCCCACTCGCCTGCCATGAACACCCTCTCGTTGGGGATGAATACATCGTCAAATATCATGAGGGAAGTCGAGCCAAAGCCACCCCCATATCTGGGATTGCCCAAATCCCTGTCATCTCCGGTGTAGGCAATGGCGTCGGCGGTATTATGCTGCATGATGTATGTTATCCCCTTTTCATCGGTGGGGACAGCAAATGCTACAGCATATGGTTCGTCAGCCTCATCGTGCCCATAAACGGATGGAATCACCGCAGTCTCATTGGAGATTGCCGGGCCACTCTGGGATGCTTTGGCCCCTCTCACCACGATGCCATTCGGTCTCCTTTCCACTATATGCAGGTACATGTCGGGGTCTGGTTGCTTGCTTGGCCTCAGACCTCTGTGGCCTTTGACATCCATCATACAACCAGTCTCGTAGATATCGTATTTCTGAATATGCTTGAGCCAGTCCTCAAGCCTACCAAGATAGTGTGTGCCCTTTGCCTTGTCTATCTGGTAGGTCGTTTCCCATAGACTGTTGACCATTCCGAGACCAGTGCAGCGTAGGGCGCAGCTACCAAGCCGGCGTTGTAGGAACCTTATTTGATGCTGTCGCTTCACCAGGTGATCGACGGTGAAGAAGGGTTGAAGAAACCGATTGACCCTCTCGCCGCCTAAGAGTGGAGACTCTACAGTCAGCAGGTCTTCATACTCTGGATTCTTTGCTAAATCGAAGGTCCTGGCAACTGTAGCGATAGTGCTTCTCAGGACCGGATGCTCCAAGACGTCATCCACCTTCTCGCCGAGACAATAGATAGTCGGCTTCCTTTTCTTCAGACTCTCAATGTATTCTGCTCCGCTTCGCAAACCCATGTTCTCTTAGCCTCCTTTGCTGATTATGGGACTTGACTTCGTATTGTACAAGCTCTTATGAAAAAACAATACATGGAAAAGCTTGCGGGGGTTGCCCGGTCTCGATTGTGATTGATGGAATTGACACCTAAGCTATCATCCTCTAAAATCCTGCCAAGGTAGCACGTGACCGGCGACGAAGTAAGGCAAGCTTTTTTGAGGTTCTTCGAAGAGAGAGGGCATAAGACTATCCCGAGTTCCTCGTTGATTCCACATGGAGACCCCACTTTGTTGTTGACTAGTGCCGGGATGGTGCAGATCAAGCCATACTTCTTGGGATTAGAGGTCCCACCGAGCCCGCGGTTGGCTTCCTGTCAGAAATGCTTTCGCACCACCGACATAGACCTGGTGGGCGACAACAAACATCTCACGTTCTTTGAAATGCTGGGAAACTTCAGTGTGGGTGACTATTTCAAGAAAGAAGCCATCTCCTGGGCATGGGAGTTTGTCACTCAACGGCTGAAGTTGCCTGAGGAGCGGCTATGGGTGACTGTCTACCTTGACGATGATGAGGCTTCTGCCTATTGGCGGCAGATTGGAGTTCCTTCAGAGAGGATACTGCGATTTGGCGAAGAGGACAATTTCTGGGGCCCTGCCGGTGATTCAGGACCTTGTGGGCCGTGCAG
>CAZHQV010000149.1:0-4724 GCA_964534285.1 uncultured Dehalococcoidales bacterium | reverse complement strand
CTTGCTCCTGACACTTCAATGTCAAGATTCTCCGTGGAACTGAAGCCAGAAACAGTACCCCGTGTCGCCCCAGAAAGATCCAAGCCACGAAGCTCAGGCATGGCAACTTTAGCTTTCAAGGTTGTAGGCCCCAATAGAGTGACTGCCGTTAGGCCTATCTTTAATGTCTCGCCCGCCTTAGAAACGTCGACATATTTAAACAGGTTATCGTCAACGGTAACTTCGACGCTATAGGAACCAGACTGGACAACTTCGACCTCAAATGCAGTTCCTGCCTCAACACGGGTGAAGTCACTCAAATTGTAGTTTTCGGTTGCTAGGTTTCCAGAGCCTTTTACTGCGACTCCTTGACAGCCCACCACCAGTCCCGAGGTTAAAAGTACCACCACCAATGCTGCCACTATTGCTTTTTTCATAGGCGCCTCCTTTTGTTGCATGATTATTGCTATATTTGATAGCAAAGTGCTCAGTCTGTATCTAGCAGCAAACACTGCTACCAACACTACAAGTACCAGAGCAGCCAGCCCCTTATAAACGTGTTTTAACGTATTTGCCCCCTTCGCTCGCAACCGCCACAAATTAACGGTTCCAGTGCCCTTGTTATCCACCGCATAGCTCACTGAAAAGGGGGCGCACAGGCAAGCCCCTTCCTGTGCTTCGCTATTTGGTAGAGAGAGCTGACAGGGAGTGTTTTGCTTCTTTACTTGACCCCAACTATTCCTTTCGCGGCTTATCTATCTCTTGACTATACTCAACACCTAGCTGTTCTAACTTTCTTATCGTGTCCTTGACTCTAGTTTCACTCTCCTGCAGGAACTCCACAAGGGTCCCCATGCCCATTGATGTGAGCTGATATCCTTTTGCCCTGTTTCCCTTTAGATAACCACGGCTAATGAGTGAATCGCATAGATGACCAATATATTCGCTGGTAACATCCATCGAGCGATTTATTAGTTTTTTACCTGAGTCTTTGTTCACCGCGATAGTCATCAAGATTACCGCTTCACTGGGAAACATTTCTACCCCTCTCTTTGTCAAATTGTTATTGCCAATGGAGCTTCCTTGAAAACGTGTACACCAACTATAATAGCGAGCTGGCAATAACGAAGTCATAAAATGAAAGGAGAAAAAGTTACAAAATTATGACATTACGAGATATAGTCTCGGAGGAAGGCTAACAATATCATTATGATCCTCTTTTCGTACTTGTCAATTCTCCAAAAGTATAGAGTATGCTGACCAAAAGCAGTAAAATATCCCAGTCAGTAGGGGATGTAGCTAGAAACTTAGAGAGATATGGTGTTGGACATATGCCGATGGCAAAAAGGGACGGTCAAAGATTAAAGGGATTGTTACTGCTTGGACTCCCGGATGTCGCTTGCTAGGTTAACCATGGCTCAAAGGCATGGTAAAGAAGAAGATGGAACCCCGGCCGGGTTCCGATTCAACCCATATCTGGCCGCCGTGCGCTTCCACTAGTCTGCGACACACCAATAGTCCTAGTCCTACCCCTCCAACTCCATCAGGTCTGGACTCTTCAAGGCGCTGGAAGGGCTCAAATAGCTTGGCCTGATCAGAGGGAGATATGCCGATCCCCTGGTCACTAATCCCGACAACCAAGTGCTCCTCCTCTGGCCTGGCGGAGACTCGTATCTCTCCTCCTTGCGGGGAATACTTAACTGCGTTTTCGAGGAGATTGTAAAGGATACGCTCCAGTCTCAATTCGTCAGCATAAACCGGGGGCAGTTTCTTCGGGAGGTCCACAACAAACTGATGTGCCAAAGACTGCCGCTTTATTTCCTCGACGGTGCCTTGAACCACTTTTCTGACACTGATTGCTTCGGCATGAAGGAACAGGCGGTTTGCCTGCACTCTGGACAGCTCCAAGAGATTCCCCAACATATGGGACAGTGATTCTGCTTCAAAAGCTGCGTCCTTGAGCAGTTGACGTGTTTCTTCTGGGGATAGACGTTCTCCTTCGGTTAGAGCGGTATTGACAGCTCCTGTAATAACAGTCAGGGGGCTACGGAGCTCATGGGAGACAAGGCCAATGAACTCGTCTTTTAGCTGGTCAAGCCTTTTGTGCTCGGTGATATCCACTACCACCGACCGACTGGCCACCACTCGTCCTTCTTTATCACGCATCGGCCGCACTGATAAGCTAATCCACACCTTACTGCCGTTGGCTCGGCACATCTCTAACTCCTCGTCACGGATCTCCTCGCCAGTAAGAAACCTCTGAAACACCCCCTGTGCCTTATCTTTCCCGTTTGGCGTATCGGCATACAAGTCGAACACCGGCCGCCCAACCAGCTCATCCAGGCTATAGCCAAGCAGTTCCGTAGCACTATGGTTAGCCCGCATAATGCAGCCGTCGGCCCCAACCGAGAAGTAAGCATTGGGTGCTTCATTGTAGAGGTCTCGGTAACGCTTTTCGCTTTCGTGAAGCGCCTCCTCAGCCATGAATGTGTGAAGGCCTTCGCCGATATAGCCCCCCACTTGCTCCAAGAATCGGACCCTTTCTAGAGGGATCTTATTTTCGCTTTCATCAGCCAGATGAATTAAGCCCAGGATTTTGCCTTTATGTTTCATCGGTACCAGGGCCACCGATTCGTAGCCGTACTGGTTACACAAATTCCTGGTTTGCCCCCTAGTCTCCTCAGGAACTGAGGCCAGAAGCTTTGTCGTGCCGTTGCTGAGGAAGGAGCCGCCCTTGGTATAAGAGGGAAGCCCAGACTCAGTATTTCCCATTATCACATTAACGCACATGCATTTGTCCGACTTAATACATAGAGGGTTTTCACTCTCGAAAAACTCGCGGCTGAATCCGGTATATGAAACGTAGAAAATATTCCCATCGTCGTCCAAGAGACGGATGCCCACACAGCGGCATCCTGAATATTTCTTAACTTGCTTGACGAGCCGCTCTAGGTATTCGTTCACCTGCCGGCTCTGGCTCAATGTCTCCAAGACGCTGGTAAGCAAATCCCTTTCCGCTTTCACGGATGCAGTTGTACTCCTCAAGCCAACCTTGGGTGAGCTATTTGATGTTTCCCGTGCTACCCTTCGATTCTTCTTGGAGATGCTCACTGGGATGCTCCTCACAAGTCTTTGTACCGAAACACCGAATTTATACGACGATGTCTTAACATTTTAGTTTCAGCCAATAGTCTAGTCAAGCACTATCCATATATGAAGAGACTTTGACATCCGCTGAATTTGGAACTATTATTCTGACTTAGAGCAGATAAGCTCGGAGATACTTCTGTGAGGCAATTTCGCATACTCGTAGTTGACGACGAGGAACGGATTATAAACTTCCTCAGATCCAAGTTGAAAGCTTCAGGCTATGAGGTATTGACTGCTAACAACGGTCTTGAGGGCCTGGAGCAGGCTCAGGCTCAAGAGCCTGACCTGATTGTGCTTGACCTCCTCATGCCTAAAATGGACGGCTTGGAGATGCTTAAGGAGTTACGCAGTTTCTCAGTGGTGCCGGTTATTATTCTTACTGCCAAAGGTGCTGATGCTGACAGAATCAAAGGGCTCCAACTAGGGGCCGATGACTACCTGCCCAAGCCCTTCAACCCTGATGAACTGGTAGCTAGGATCGAGGCGGTCAGGCGCCGGCTTGAACCCAGCGAAAGACGCAAAATCCCGGAGGTGGTCAATTTAGGGCATGTAACCATCGATTTTAAGAAGCGTACCGTGCTTGTCAGTGGTGAGGGAAAATACCTGACCCGAATGGAGTGGCTTCTGCTCAGCCAGCTTGTCAATAATGCTGGTCGTCTCATGCTCTATGAGGACCTCCTGAGCCGGATCTGGGGACCGGAATACCGAGATGATGTCCAAATCCTCAGGACATGGATCAGCCGGCTAAGAAACAAGCTAGAAAGCGACCCCAACAATCCCAAGCTGATTCGTACTATCCCCAAGACAGGCTACATCATAGACCAGCCCTCGGCCTGAATAGCTTCAGGAAGTTCCACTTCCAAGGATTCTAATTGATATTGTAAGCCTTCCTCGCAGGCTCCATCTCATAATGTCATAATTCTGTAACTTTTTCTCCTTTCATTTTATGACTTCGTTATTGCTGGCCCATTATTATTGTTAGTGTAAACGTTTCAAAGTAAGCTAGCTTGGCACCAGCAAGAGGTCAGACTCTATCGGCAGAGGAGATGGCACAGGAATGCTGAAACCTGATGGCCGTCTTAGCTGCAGAAAGCAGGTAAGCGTTGGTGAAGGGGGTGATACATATGGCATGGTGGAAGTTCAAAAGCTGTCCTCGATGTGATGGTGATATGTTTATTGATAGAGAGCAGTATGGCTGGTATGAGGACTGCATCCAGTGTGGCTACGGGCGCGACCTAATAGACATAGTTGAGTTGGGGCAGCAACAGGCTCGTGGTGTAAAGGAGGGGAGGGGAAAGGTTAAGACTCCAAGTAAAGGAAAGTAGCCAGCCTAGACTAACAGAGGAGAGTAAAAGCATGCTTGACGGAAAGAAGATTGCCATCTTGGCTGAAGAGGACTTTGAGGACTCGGAACTCATCGAACCCATGAGGGCAATGAAGAATGCCGGTGCCAAAGTGGTGATCGTCGGCAGTGGTTCCCAGGAAGTTTATAGGGGCAAAAGGGGCACTGCCACTGTAAGAGTTGATGCTACTGCTGATAAGGTCAAGGCAGAGGATTTTGACGCCATTATCGTGCCCGGTGGCTATGCTGCTGA
>CAZHQV010000148.1:0-4734 GCA_964534285.1 uncultured Dehalococcoidales bacterium | reverse complement strand
TATAGACAGTACGCTGATTATGCAGTACGCCTTGGTTCCCGCCAGAGTTTACATCTAAGATGGCCGAGTTCCCATACTTCTCCTTGACCTTTATCAGTTCGCTGGCTACTTTGTCCAACGCTTCATCCCAGGAAATGCGCTCGAATTTCCCCTCTCCCCTGGCCCCCACTCTTTTCAAGGGATACTTGAGGCGATTGGGGTTATAGACCATTTGACGAAGGGCGCGTCCCTTTAGGCAAGGTTTACGAACCTTTTCTCCCTCCATTGGCTCAACCCTTACGATTACCCCATCTTTCACGTGCACTTGGAGAGGACATCTGCCCCCGCAGTCATAGGCGCATGTAGTGGTGACGATCTTCACACCGGTATCCATCTTAGCCATGATTCACCTGCTCCTTTCGCTGCCAATGGGTCCTATCGCAGCTTCACCTGCCCTTTGGGCTGCCTCTAAGTGATCATAGCGATGACAATGCATTTAGTAACTGGTGCCCGTGAATCACAGCTTATGCATAACCACCAGCTATCTGTTTTCCTGGCGTTTCCCGCTACAAGTCCTCCCTGGCCTATCCAGGACCATCGGCTGGTTTGCTTTTGCCTATTGGCCTGAAATAAATAGTCTTCACGAAAGCGAAAAGGAGATGTCCAAACCGATGGTAGTCTACCCTCGAGGAGTTGTCGGCTCAAATCATCGTAAAGGTGAATGGCGCAGCCAAGAGACTGAGTCTTGCGTCGCTCAAGAAAGTCGGGGTGAGAGGATTTGAACCTCCGACCACCTGAACCCCATTTAGCCTCGATAAAAGGCGGAGACCGCTTGCCTCCTTTCGAATAGTATAGGAGATCTGGAGACCTAAGATCAAGGGCTGGCAGAGGGAGATCAGCAACCCTCAGGCAAATGTGACCTGACACAAAATGCACATCTTGTTTCTGGCAATGTCAACTCCCCCTCCGATTCGAGTTGTTCAGGTTCCCTGCTCTGTTCACCTAGGCAACAGTTTTCTGTTAACAGATTTGTGTCCGATTTCTGTCCCTTTTTCCTGGTGCTAATACCACTACCGTACCCCAACCTAATCGTTGCCTCCTGCTTCTTTCACGTTGTGCATTCACCCTTGGCTGTCCGCCGGTCACATCCCCGTGCAGCGATAGATAGTGGCGCACCTTGGTGACTGTCATACCGAGCTACCCGTGCCATCCGTGCCGTGCTCCGCTCGGTGAGTCCTCTTCATGGTTACTTATTAGCTTATGCGCTCAGTACAGTCCCCATCCATACCGACCTTGAGGGCCAGCGTGGTGCCCTTAGGTAGCTTGTTGGTGTTTCTGTCCATTCCGTTTTCCCTTTTTTCCGTGACGGCACGGCTCGGCACGGCACGGATGGCACGGTTAACCCACTATGGTAACGTACGATGATAGACCATATGCCAAGCGGCAAGCTAGCACAGAAGGAGCACAGGCCGCTAGCAAGCCTCAGATACAAACTTTTCGGCTCGACGGCGTCCTTTCGTCCAGAGAAGGGTCTGCGGAATGAATTGAGGGTACTCCTGAGTCAACAGCGCATATCACGCTGTGGTTTCATAAAAGAAGGGGGGCCCGAAAGACGGCGAATGCAGGCCCATTCGGTATGTGTCTTGCGGGCACATGATGGACTCTCGTTACTTCCAGTTGTGCACGCAGATGAGGTAACGAGCATTTCCTCACCTTATTGGGGAAACTCTCTCACGACCGCAATCCGTAACGCTGGTTCGTACTTCTTCAAACTCCCAAAAGCTATCCTTGCTGGGAAGCCGTGACTTATTCGCCACTGTTCGTGTTTCCAGTCACCGGCATATGCAATATGCTTAACCATGTTTCCCCATGGCTTGCACTGCTGGCACAACGGGCAAGTGAAAGGCTTGCTAAGATTCTTCACTGTCATCGGAACGCTCCTTTGTTACGAAGTTTATCGGTCACATTCCGCCCTTTAGTTGGTTGACAATGGCAATTAAGTTTTTGACAAACTTGTAATCGGGTGGTATACGTCATTTAGGAAAACGAGCCAAAATACGCTTTTCTAAATGCTACAATAGTTATCAGAAGGAGGGTTAGGTTGTCAAAAGGTTACAGTGTAATGTACGGCTACGTTCGCTCTCGACAACTGGAGGGTACATATAACGACGACCCGACTATAGGTTGTTGGCCTATTACTTCACTGAGAATTGAACGAGGGTGGGGCAACCCAGGCGAAGAAAGATGGCCATATAATGGTTCTGCGGAATCATGGCCACCTAAAGAACCCGCTCATGTTGACCAGTACGCTAAAGAAAATAGAATATTCGCTTATCAACGAATACGCTCTGTTGGTGAATGCAAAGAGGCAATGTTTAGACTTAAAGCAGGTGGCATTCTGGTGTCAGTAGATATAACAAAATCTTGGTTCAATGCTATCAATGGAGAGATACCTCTGCCAAAAACAGAAGACGAGATAATAGCTGGGCATGGCATTCTGATGATAGGCTACGATGACCGTACAAAGAAGTTCAGGTTCGTAAATTCTTGGGGCGTGGATTGGGGTGATAAGGGTTATGGTTATCTTCCTTATGAATATTTTGACCTCTTTCTAACGGAGGCATGGGTAGACGTAAGGCCTAAACTTCACGATATTGCTCCCTATACTCAGTCTTATAAAGCTACCGGTGGTATCGCGATGGAGTGGTGTCTACCCTCGGTATTGCATGATATTATCTATGGCATAGAAATCCGCGATTCAAAATTGGATGAGCGCAAAGCATGGGGGTTTGCCCTTCAATACGATGGCTGCTTAAATGTGGAGGAACTCTTTGTAAAGCCGAAATATCGAGGAAGGGGCTACTCCAAACAACTAATTTCTAGCTTTGAGCAAATATCGAAACATTCATCCATTCCTTTGAGGTTTTGGATTTCTCATCCTGACAATAGAATGGAAAATATGGTGGCTGTAGAACACATAGCGAACAAATATGGTTATCATTTATCCTATTCGGGAGTTCGATGGGCAGATTTTGAAGTAGAAAAAACTGAGGCTTCCATGCAAGAAACGGGTCGGCTTAATAGCTCTTCGGTTCCCAACCGAGTTTTGCGTCCATCAGCTCGCCAGCATCCATCTGACCCGCTGACTCATATTAGTCTACATGCCAAATAGGATAGGAATAACTTAAGACTTTGGAATTTGGAGGCATCAATTTACGTCCTGCACAAAACGCTATATTGTTGTGTCACGAGATAATCAATAATCCAACCAATGTAAAGGCAGCGATGGGTGGCAGAGCCGCTATTGGTTTCCCCTTTAAGAATATCGCTTGAATCGCATAGACGCTAACCAATCCCAGTGACCCTAGCACTGCAATAATAGCCCCTGGAGCTAGACCTTGGGCAAAATAAACGGAGGCTGTAAGCAGACAGGGGAAGGCAATGTCGCCACCGCCCAGTATGGAGTATTCCCTATCGGCGGGATTGACCTCTATTACCTTCTTTCCGTGTCTTTTCAAGTTTAAGCTCCACTCAGAATACTTTCTTGGAATGATTAGTGCCGGCAAGGCATTTATTTGCGATAACCTGTCTGCCATCCAGAGCATAAATCTGAAACGCACCGCCAGGAGGTCATAGACGGCGAGCGCCAATATAATAGCCATCGCTGTCCACGGCGTGATAAAGCGACCGAAAACTGCCCCCAGACTACTGACTGCCAGAATCAATACTAGGTCATGTAACCAGATAAGGGGTATCAAGAACCAGGATGTTCCAAACGCGACAGCGATGGCGATAGCGAATGGAAGGGGTAAGTAGAAGACGGTTGCGATGAATGCGCCCCAACTGAACAGAAGGGCAAACAAGAGTCTAAGAATAAGCTTTAAAGCTGTAAGTGGAATCAGGGAGAGCGTGATTCCAAGCACGCCCGCTGCAGCGAGAACATAGATTAGAACTGGTCCTAACGATGAATGCGCTGGTACTTCGGTAACTTCTCCATCGGGTAGTGTCACTTCCCCGGGCCACAAGGATACCGTCACGGGTGGCTGGCTCGGTACATATATGTTCTTTTCATCCAGGAATGGATCCATACGGGAAGTGACAAGAAAGATGAGTATGTGAGCGACGGCAAAAAGAAGAAGGCCCCAGTAGACCGTATTCAGCTTAGGAAAACACGGTGGCGTTGGCACGTTGAAATTTGCCTGCCGCTTCGGCTTCCATCAACTTCTCTATCCGTTTATCCTACAGATCATGATTCTGTACTGCTCAATACGGGGATAGGCGACCGGCCAATGGACTCCCCACCTCCTTCTTTGCTGCATAGCTAGCCTTACCAATTCTGCCACATCAAGCATCTCCTTGCCTTTCAGCCAATCACCTCTAAGAAGGCTTGGGTTCTGGTCCTGAGCGGTGCCAAAGAGCCCTCACTATAATCGTGCTCCAAGTAGGTGGTGGGAAGACCAAGGCTATCGAAATAATCCGCAAGCCCTGGCACTTCATAACCATGGGTGTCGCAATACTTCACGGATTGGAGTATTACTCCATCGGCAGCCCATTCCTTGACATAATCCCTAAGGTATGAAAATCTGGTTTGCAAGTCTGCCATATAATCCTTTTGCATTCCTACAAGAGGAGGTTCACTGAAGGTACGTGGGCATTTGATGTCCACCAAATAGTGAGTAGCTAAACCATCGAGCGGATCATCGGTGAGCTTCACATCTCCCCAATATGCCCTGCTTCCCACACAAGTATCATCCA
>CAZHQV010000147.1:0-4745 GCA_964534285.1 uncultured Dehalococcoidales bacterium | reverse complement strand
TGGGTACAGGGGGTTGACAGAACAGAAGGAACGGCGTGATACTAACCCAGAAGGGCAGCGGTGACGGATGTCGTGATAGCTGAGGGAAGGACACTGGCACTGCTGAGCAATATGGTGATGGCTGTTGTCTTCATCATTTGGGCGACAAAGTTGCGAGGCCAACGCTAAGAGGTAGTGCCGGAATGAGAAAGGAGGGAGTATGCATATCTCAGAGTTTGCGAACGACCTTCACTGCCAGCATTGTTGGAAGGCACATGGGACGAAGGTATGGCCGGTCAATGGAGATTACGTCGCTTTCTACTACCAGAAAGAACCTGGCAACTATACGCTTAGGCTGACTTGCCCACATTGCGGGAGGGATTGGTATGTGGTATGGGATGACGATCCAGGGCCAATGGAACCGTTGTCATGCTGAGAACGTCGAGGGGACAACCCTGGTATTTCGCAAAGGCCAATATCGTCATGCCCTATAGGCTACGCAAAGCTGGTGGGAGGTATGAAAGAGGAGGCAATCTCAGCTCCAACTGTGGTCTCCGGGAGAGGTGGCAATTTTGGGGAGGTAATCAATAATGGGACATTTGTCACAGGCTTCTCAGATGGCATGGATCATCGCTGCCAATGAGGCAGCCAATTCCAGCCACGAGTTCATCGAGACTGAGCACATATTCATAGGGCTTTGCAAGATTGGTGATTTTCCTCTAGAGGAGCTCATGACTAAGCTTCAGATGGATACAGGTAAGATCAGCGATGTTGAAGCCGAAATACGCAAACTCGGTGGTATCTTCGAGGAATTCGATATCGATCCGGTTCACGTGAGGCGAGCTCTGCGGAGGAGGATGGGGATGGGCAGCGTAGAATTCTCTGGCCAGACAATGCATAGGGCTTCATCCTGCAAGGATGTATTCGAAACAGCGTTGAGGACTTGCCAGGCTAGAGGAAGTGCAACCATGGAATTGTTAGATCTTCTTCTAGCCACAGTTGTTCAAGGCAATAACAAAGCCTGTGAGTTAATTATGGCAGAAGGCGTCGACCTACGAAAGCTGCAATCTTCGATTGCAGAGAGAATGGAAGCCAAACCTCGAGAGGAAGGAGCGGAAGCCAGAGGAATCCCTACCGGCACTGAGAAAGGAAAGGCCAAGGCTCCAGCCGAAGGCGAAGAAGAGAAGATAGAACCCAAAGTCTCCAAAACACCTCTGCTGAACAAACATGGTCGAGACCTGACTCACTTAGCGAGAGAGGGTAAGCTTGACCCAGTCATAGGCAGACGAGAGGAGATGAAGAAAGTCGCCCAAATTCTATGCCAGAAGAGGAAGAATAACCCTATTCTAGTGGGGGATGCTGGCGTCGGTAAGACCTGCGTTGTAGAGGGCTTGGCCCAGAAAGTCATTGACCCAGGAGCGGCTCCCGAAATCAAGGATAAGCGAATAGTCGAGATAAGTATGAGTTCATTGGTAGCTGGTACTAAGTACCGGGGAGAGTTTGAAGAGCGATTACAGAAGATGCTCGATGAGGCAAAAAGCGGTGAGGACATAGTTATCTTCATTGATGAAATACATACTATTGTAGGTGCTGGCAGCGCCGGTGATAGCATGGATGCTGCTAACATCCTCAAACCAGCTCTAGCCCGGGGAGATATTCACTGCATAGGAGCTACAACAACTCAGGAGTACAGAAAGTACATAGAGAAGGATTCCGCTTTAGCCAGAAGGTTTCAGATGGTATGGATCGATGAGCCAACAAAGGACGAGGCAATTGAAATCATGAAGGGACTGGAAAGCTCTTTTGAAGCGCACCATGGGGTGAAGATTTCGGATGAGGCAATCCAGGGAGCAGTAGAACTCTCCATGCGCTATCTCAGTGACTTTCGGCTGCCAGACAAAGCAATTGACCTCGTTGACCAGGCTTGTGTTCAACAGAAACTGAAATCCCTTACTTTTAGCCCAGGGGAAAACACAATCGAAGTCTTGGTCGGCTTTGGGGATATTGCCAAGGTTGTTTCTCAGCGCTGCCGCATACCATTGGAAAGACTAACCACCGCAGAAAGTGACAGGATACTTCATATGGAAGAGGGGCTAAGAAAGAGAATAATCGGACAGGACCATGCTATTAGCGAGGTATGCAAAGCAGTGAGAGCTGCCAAAGCAGGCTTGGAGGACCCGAGAAAGCCCATCGGCGTTTTCCTCTTTCTGGGCTCTACTGGCACTGGCAAGACGGAGCTCGCCAAGGCGCTTACCGAGTTCCTTTTCGACGACGAAAGCAAACTGATCAGGTTTGATATGTCCGAATTCATGGAGAAGCATACCGTCTCTGAGCTGATAGGGGCTCCCCCCGGCTATGTAGGCTATGAGGAGGAAGGACAGCTTACCAGCAGAGTCAGGACAAATCCCTATTCGGTCGTCCTTTTTGACGAGATTGAGAAGGCACATGCAGATGTGTCCAATATCTTTCTTCAGATATTTGATGAAGGCAGGCTAACCGATTCCCAAGGAAGAAGAGCGGACTTCAGAAATACCATTGTCATAATGACCTCAAATCTGGGGACCACAGGTGTAGGCAGACAAAAGCCCCACATAGGCATCCCCGTTTCTGAGAGTCCGGCTCGGGCTGAACCGCAGCGAGCCGGTGACATAGATAGAGAGCGGTATCAGCAAACCATTCTCACCGCAGTGAAAGGAACTCTTAGCCCGGAACTATTCAACAGGATCCGTAAGGTGATAATCTTCTATCCTCTCGGCAGAGAAGATGCAAGGAAGATTATCGATAAGTTGCTGGGCAAAGTGAAGGAGCGACTTGTTAAGAGGGCCTTGCACCTGGAAGTTGAGGGGAGTGTCTACGACATACTGATGGAGAAGGGCTATAGCGAAGCCTATGGGGTAAGGGAAATGGAAAGGACTGTCGAGGATCTGCTTTCTGTGTCTCTGGCTAACGAGATTTTGAATGACAGATTCTCTGCCGGTCAGACTATTGTAGCCAAAGCTCAAGGGGGCAAGATTATCTTTGAGAACAAGGAGGTTTCTAATGGCTCTAGTACCCTACGTGGTTGAGCAGACTGACCGTGGTGAGCGGCAGGTTGATATCTTTTCTCGCCTTCTGACTGATCGTATAGTCTTTCTTACGGGCGAAGTGGGGGAACATGTGGGAGATTTGATTGTAGCTCAGCTTTTCTTCCTGGAATCTGAAGGCCCCGAGAAAGACATCTATTTCTATATCAATAGCCCAGGTGGTGCCGTAACCGCTGGAATGGCCATCTACGACACAATGCAATACATCACCTGCGATGTGGCCACTATCTGCATCGGCATGGCAGCCTCAATGGGCTCTCTTCTTTTGGCAGCTGGCGCCCCAGGCAAAAGAATGGCTCTGCCCAATGCCAAAATCATGATTCACCAGCCATTGGGTGGAGCTCAAGGTCAGGCTTCCGATGTAGAAATCCATGCCAAGGAGATAGTGAAGACGAAAGAAAGGCTCAATCAGATCTTAGCCCACCACACTGCCCAACCCATAGAGGTAATCAGAAAAGATACCGACAGGGATTTCTTTCTCAGTGCTGAGGAAGCCAGGGAATATGGCTTGATTGATAAGGTGATAGCAAAGAGAGAGCTGAAGAAATAGTGCAGGGCTGATATAAACGAAAGAGGGCAAGAAGTGCCAAATTTGAAGCTAAGAGGAGGAATCTACACGCCAAGCAGCCTGTCATGCAATGCAAAGCATATAAGGTAGGAAACTTCCATGCTGCTCAACGAGGGTGAATTTATTCGCGACACATACGAAGTGGATCGCTTTCTTGGCGAGGGAGCATTTGCTGAGGTATATCGTGTTAAGCACAAGTTCCTCGGCAGGCAAGCTATGAAGGTCTTCAAATCAGCTAGCACCTCGCTAGAGGAAATAGAGCAGAAGCTGAGTGAGGCCATAATCTTGTCGAGGATTGGTCATCCAAATATCATTCGAGTCTTTGATGCCGGCGTTGTGGAGACCCATGCTGGACAGTGTGGGTACTTTACGATGGAGTACGTTGCCGGTGGCAATTTAGAGACTTTCTGGAGCTCTCATGGAGCAAAGTTTGTCCCTATCTCCGATGCTATGGAGGCTATTCGGCAGATTTGCCTGGGTTTGGCTGTTGCCCACGCTGAACAGCCACCAATCATCCATCGAGACATCAAGCCTCCGAACATCCTGGTAGGCTACGATACAGGGGGAGTGCGCATTCGAGTCGCCGACTTCGGACTAGCCAAGAGGGTGAACCCGCTGACTCTCATGGCAAGTGCGGCAGGAACGCCTGCATTTAAGCCTCCAGAATGCCTATCAAATAAGGATTCTTGTGCTGGAGACGTGTGGGCAATTGGCACCATATTCTACCTTTTGCTGACCGATCGCCTGCCTTTTCCCATAGACAGCATGGCGGACTTCAAGAGTGGAAAATGTTGGGAATGCCCCTACATCGGGCCAAGCCACTTCAACTTTCAGGTAGACCCAGCGCTTGACTCTATTGTATCTCGGGCTCTGAAGCTGGAACCTACCGACCGCTATCCCGATGCAAGAGCAATGTTGAAGGATGTAACGGAATGGAGGCCCCAGGAATCAGCATACTCTGGGAAAAGAAAGGAAAGTATCGATGAATCCAAGGGCGCCCTGGGAACGTCATCACAATCTAACGACACTGCTGCCCAGAAAATGGCAGAGAAGGCACTGAAGCTTTCCAAAGATGCCAGGAAGCTCATGGAAGCCGCTGACCTGCTTGAAGAGGC
>CAZHQV010000146.1:0-4752 GCA_964534285.1 uncultured Dehalococcoidales bacterium | reverse complement strand
GCAATCTGCGTCTTGAAACCCGAAGCATCAAATTTGGTGAGTCTACCTACCCCTGATTTTCCCTGGCACAGTGCCTGCCACGACTCTTCGGCCCCAGTCGCCAAAGGAGTAACAGCGCCAACCCCGGTGACTACCACTCTTCTATCAGTCAGGTCGCTCATTGTCTACTACGGTGCCTTCCCTCTCAGTTTTTTCCCGAACCTGTAGATCCATGTCCTCAACCATGACGTCTCCCAGCGTTCCTTTGGTACGAGCATAGTTCAGTATATCGTCGGGATTGAGAGTATGCACATGCACCCTTATGAGGCTCTCGTCGCCAACTACCAAGGGGCATTCACCACATGCCGCCACGGTATCCCGTATTTCTTCAAAAGGCAGCCTTTCACCCTCCAGTATGAACTGCACATCAAATCCATAGACCCTTTCCTTCTCCTTGCCACGGCACACCCGACCTGAGGACTTCCTGAGGGGACGGTGAGCCGGCTTCCTACAGATAGAATTCTTCATGCCTTCAAAGACATAATACAAACCCTTGGCTCCAGCGTCTACCACTCCGGCCTCTTTCAGCACGGGAAGCATCTCCGGCGTTCTCTCCACCGTCTTCTTTGCTCGTGCCACCACCGACATCATGGTATGGGCAAAACCGACGCCTCTTTCGGCTGTCTTGGAGGCTGCTTCAGAAGCTTCCCTGATGACGGTAAGTATAGTCCCCTCCACGGGACTGGCAACAACCTTATATGCCTCTTCCGAGCCAACGCGAAGGGCGTAAGCAAAATCGGGAGAGGAAAAACTTTTTCTCTCTCCTATCCCTTTAGCAATGCCCCTCAGTATTTGCGAAAGGATAACACCTGAGTTACCTCTGGCCCCCAGTAGAGCTCCCCTGGCTGCCGAAGCAGAGATAGCGGCTGCAGACATATCCTGTGCTTTCTCCATTCCCTCAACTGCTGACTCCATAGTCAAGAACATATTTATTCCGGTATCACCATCGGGAACGGGAAAAACATTCAGAGCGTTGACTTCATCTATATGCTGCTCCAACTGGGCTTTGGCTGCTATCAACGCGCTCTTCAGGCCCTGTCCATCTAACTCCGTTTGCACTACCGGCATGGAATACCTCCTGACTTACTCATTATAGAAAGCAATTCCCAACGAATCTGGGCTTACATGAATTGCCACTACTGGAGAAGCCTCTCCTATCCAGAGCTCGGCACAGTTGTATTCAGATGCTATCTCCCTCTTGAACTGCTCGGCCTCGTCCCTTGCTGCGGCGTGGAATAGCCCGACATGAAGTGGGGTGTCTTTTCTCGCCTTCTCCTTCACCAGTTCCTTGAGGCGGCGCCGCGCCTCTTCCTGGGTGGGATACTTCTCAAGTGGCGTAATCTTGCCAGCTTCCGTGATGGTGATGATATGACTATCCTCCCTCCGGTCTACCTCTGATTCACTAATACGGCCAAGCCGTAGGAAATAGCTTATGGATCCAACATTGAAAAAGACGTGTGTTTTGGGAATAACGCTCTGGGCCGCCTTGACTACCTCTTCCAGGCTAGCACCAGCAGCAGCGGCTTGGGCAGCAGCGGTGGCTACCAGCCCCTCAGCTGTCACAGTGCGATGAGAGTCGACAACCTCTATGGGAATACCTTCAGACATCTCCTTTGCCATTATGGCTGACTGGTAGCCCGCCGAAGGGGTATCGGGGCTAAGCGTAACGGCAACCACGCCATCAACCTTGCCCTGCAACTCTTCAAACGCCATGAGGAACTCCCCTTGAACCGAGCCACTGGTGGAGGGTAGCGTCTCCGCTGTCTTCAGCCGACCATAGAATTCCTCGGGGGTCATATCCACCCAGTCGGCATACTCCTTCTTGCCCCACATCAGATGCAGGGGGACAAGGCGAAGCTGATAAGCCTCCGCCACTTCCTTGGTAATACAAGAACTACTATCAACAATTACCGCAACTGTCATAACACACCTCCCACGAAGGATATTTGAACATTAATAACCGCTATTTCGCACTCACTCATTGTAGAAAGCAACCCCCAGCGAATCAGGGCTGAGATGAATTGCTACCACAGGAGAGGCTTCTCCTATCCAGAGCTCAGCACAGTTGTACTGGGATGCCATTTCCTTTTTGAATTCCTCAGCCTCTTCCCTGGCCGCGGCATGAAACACCGCGGCATGGAGTGGCGTGTCCTCTCTTGCCTTCTCCCTCACCAGCTCCCTGAGGCGGCGACGTGCCTCCTGCCTGGTAGGGTATTTCTCAATGGGTGTAATCTTACCTTCCTTGATGGTAAGGATATAGCTATCTTCCTTTAAGCCTACCTCCGATTCGCCAACACGCCCACCTTTCAGAAGATAAGTTATTGAGCCCACGTTGAAAAAGACGTTCGCTTTACGGATAACGCTCTGGGCTGCCTTCACTACCTCCTCCAGGCTAGCACCGGCGTTGGCAGCTTTGGCAGCAGCGGTAGCTACCAGCCCCAAAGCTGTTACAGTGGAGTGGGAGTCGACAACCTCTATAGGAATACCTTCAGTCATATCTCTCGCCATTATGGCTGAGCGGTAGCCTGCTGAAGGGGTGTCGGGACTCAGTGTAATGGCAACCACGCCGTCAACCTTGCCCCGCAACTCTTCAAACGCGGTTAAGAACTCCCCTTGAACCGAGCCACTGGTGGTAGGCCATACCTCCTTCTCCACCTTCAAACGAGCATAGAATTCCTCCGGGGTCAGATCCACCCAATCAGCATATTCCTTCTTGCCCCACATCAAATGCAAGGGGACAACGCGAACCTGATAAGCCTCTGCTACTTCCTTGGTAATGCAAGAGCTACTATCAACAATTACGGCAACTGGCATAACACACCTCCCAGATCACGTTTTTCATTGACAATGTACAGCAAGCTCCTCGTTTCTCATTCTCACACCACCCACATTCTCCTACACCTCGATATCCATCCCTTCACAGGCAAGGTCAATTTTGGCATCCAATTCCCTAGCTAGCTCGGTACCCTCCTCCCTGATTTCACCCTCCATAGGTGGAGTCATGTGAACCAGGATAACAGGAGGAAGATAACCCTTCTGCTGGCGGAATTCCATCAACTCTGGCCTCAGCAGTGCTGGAGTCATATGACCTACCCTGGGCGCCTGGCCGCTCAATCTATTTGAGGCTCCACAGTCGAGCATGAGCAAGTCGGGACTGACATACTCCCAATTCGATGATAACCCCGGTCCTGTATCCCCGCTGTAGAAGATGCTCTTCCCATCCTCGGACGTGACTTCATAGCCCACAGCAGGAACAGCGTGATGGACAGGAAAGGCAAGGATAGTATAACCATCAATAGTTTGCAGCTTGTATGTCTCGAGCGCATGAAATCCAAGCGCTGGTTTCTCCACTGAGGGCGTTGTGGTGAAATCTGGGTGAACCACACCGTTGAAAACATGGGTTGAGCAGGCATCAATGGTATCCTTGGTGGCATAGACCTCCACGGTAGCGCCAGTAAGAAAGGCATTCATAGACAGGCTAGCCAGTCCCATAGTGTGATCTAGATGTGAATGCGTTAGCAGAACAGCCTTTATCTTCTCCTGTGCAGCTAGAGATAAGCTCAATGCCAGGGCACCGCTGTCCAGCGCTAGCACTCCGTCAACTAGTATTGACATGAACCTGGTTCTCTCCGACTCCAGTCCGTGTGCCCCTAGAATCCTAACCTTCAGTTTTTACCTTCCCTAGCTCTAGCTTTAGTTCCTCAACCAAATTCGATTCAATCGCCAACTTCGCCATTTGTATAGCGCTGGCCAGCTGTGGAGCATGTGACCGACCATGCCCGATTACCACCACGCCATCTACCCCATAAATTGGAGCCCCTTCCTCAGCAGCGTGAGTCCAGGCAAATAGACTACTGGCGACAATCTCTATTTCCTCCTCAGGAAGTCGCTTATCCAGAGCAGTCTTCACTCGCTCAACGACAGCTTCACCCAAACCCTCACAGAACTTTAGCAGGATGTTCCCGGTGAATCCATCGCAAACGATGACATTTGCCCTGCCAAAAGGAATGTCACTTCCCTCTATGTTGCCAATGAAGTTAAGGTGACTTTGCTTGAACAAGTGATAAGCTTTCTTTACCAGGAGGTTCCCCTTTCCTTCCTCGCTACCATTGCTGAGCAAGGCTACTGTGGGGTTATCGATGCCCAATATCCTCCGGGCGGCAACAGAGCCTATGACAGCAAAGTTCAACAGGTCTCGTGGCTTGCAATCAGCGTTTGGTCCCATATCAAAAACCACACTACGTGGGGCAAATCTGCAAAGAAGACCACCGGCGCTAGGGCGTTTCACACCTTCCAGCTTTCCCAGGATTTCAATTGCGGCCACCATAACTGCGCCGGTATAACCGATACTGACCACAGCATCAGCTTCACCGCTTTTCACCAGCCGGGTGGCAACTAGAATGGAGGCGTCGGGCTTCTCACGCATTGCAGCTACAGGGGACTCGCCCTCCTCAATAACCTCGCTAGCATTGACCACATGAATGGGGACGCCAGCGATATCATATTTCTCCAGCTCTCGATGGATAGCATCCTCAGGGCCCACCAGTATGATCTCAATCCCATCGCTGCTGGCTGCCCCAATTGCCCCCTTTACTATTTCCTGGGGGGCGTAATCACCACCCATGGCGTCTACTGCTATCCTCACTCGTCCCATTTCTAATACTCGCTTTGTCTAATACTCACCGTGAGCCCAGAAGCTCAGTGGTACTATTA
>CAZHQV010000145.1:0-4765 GCA_964534285.1 uncultured Dehalococcoidales bacterium | reverse complement strand
ACAGGAAGGCAATTGAGACTGCCAAAGAGATCCAACAAATGGACTCGAGAGGCGCCAAATGGATTGCCTCCGACGCCATTCGGGAATTGACAGGCAAAGCGGTTCAAGAAAGGCTGCGAGAATAGGGTGCGTATGTGTCTTCGTCCGACAGCGTGTTTGGGGCTCGTTTCACTCGCGCAAGCCGCCTTCCATTATTTCTTTTGCCGTAAGACGGCAAAAGAACTCTCGAACCTGCCCGCGAGAACGGAAAATCACCAAGGGCCTGTACGAGCTTGGCCCAGGTTAGTGGCCGAATCCCGGCCAATTGCAACCTGGCAAGCTCATCAGGCATTGAGGCCGACTCACAGTCGCAACCTTTGGTAGGCAAGAAGTGTTGAGTACATGCAGAATCATGCAGGCTTCTTCCACCGGGAGGGCTATGCAATGGCACAAGAACCCTTTGGCTTGAGGCTGCGTGAAGTTGGCGTCCGGTCGATACTATCGCCGTCAAGGCTAGCCGACTACTGCCTCAATCCTTATGCCGGGTGCGAGCATGCTTGTGTCTATTGCTATGCCCGGTTTGCCACACGTTTTTCTCATCCAAATGAAGAGTGGGGCAGTTTCGTAGATATGAGAACCAACGCACCCCATCTGATTGAACAGGAGGTGACACGCAAGCGACCTGGGAAGGTAGTTGTCAGTTCAGTATCAGACGGGTGGCAACCACAGGAAGAAAGGTACCGCCTCACACGTCAATGCCTTGAAGTTCTGCTAAACCACAACTATGCAGTCTTCATTCAAACCAAGAGTGCACTGGTTCAGCGTGACTTCGACTTGATTGAGGGTCATTCTAATGTTGAGTTCGGCATGACGATAACCACAGTCGAACCCAGAGTAGCTGCGCTATTTGAGCCGAAAGCATCTGCTCCTAATGACAGGATTCGAGTACTAAGCAAAGCCAATGACATTGGCATCAGAACGTTCATCTTTCTGGGACCGCTCCTCCCCTTTGTATCGGACCGGGGCAAAGGTCTAGAGGAGCTTCTAGATGTTGTCGCAGGAATCAACCCAGACTACTTCTTAGTGGACCGACTGAATCCACGTTACGATATCTGGCCAGCTGTCTCTGCAGCCTTGTCTAGGTATGACCCTGGACTAATCCCAAAATATCAAAATATCCTGTATGATAAACACACACGTGACCGGTATACGTCCGAACTACGCCGCAGAATCCGGGAGGAGGCGGAGCAACGACGCCTGGTAGGCAAGATGCAATTGTGTTTCTGATAGTCGAAACTGCCATCAGTGCTGCTGCCCCAAGGAGCGAATATTGGCTACCTTTGCTGGTTTCGGAGTGACAAGTGTGATCGCGTAACCACTCATTCCCCCCTTTCCTCACACTCCTGGGTGGCATCCGACGACTGGCCATCCGCAGTCGGCTTAGCTGTCCTCCTCAAGACAACATGAAAGCGCTTTGGCCGGCAATTGACGCCCTAGATCTTGCCCATCCTAAATACCTTTGTTCGACAAACGGGACAGACACCTTGTACTGCTAGTCTGCCATTCTTGAGCGTAACTTGCTTGGGGTTCTTTATCTCCCTCTTCTGCCTGCACTTAACACAATAAGCCGTCGCCATAGGATCCTCCTTCCAATTCCAGATTTGCTATATTGTGACTGTAGGAGTGAAATTTTGTCAATACCTACTAGGCAAAGCTGGTGTTCCTCACGACATGCAGGTGTGAATTCCCAGCTTTCCCGCCGCCGATCCCAGAAGGCCTGCCCCGCAGCAGGGTTCCACTTGAGCGATACCGATTTGTGCAGTTTCCCCCGCGAGGATTCCCGGCCCATTTCCTCCATCCCTGTGCCCATCACGAGAGCCAGAGCCGACCGTTGGGGTGCCGTCTTCTTCACCCAGGTTGACGAAGCGAGGCCAGGATTTCGCTCCATCCTTTGTTGATATTTGCCCGCCGGGAGCACCTCGGCAACTTGAACGCCAAGGATAGCAGGAAAACCGAAACACATCCGACACCCGAAGAAGATGGCCGGCAGTCAATTACCGGCCAGCGTCCACGGTGTAATCCTTAGCCTATCCGAGGATTTCATTGTCGGGGGATGCACTACTCAGCTCGCCGGCAGAAGAACTACACCTCCACCAGCTAACTTGTCTGTGCAGCCAGCGGGTAGAACCGAGGAACACCTTTACAGCACAGCCCTTAGCTCACGGCTAACCGTGGTCAGACAAGTACGAATGCTTTGATGCTAACGGAGGGCTTCCTGCAGCTTCTCGATAAGATCCTGCTTTTTTTGCTCGTCACCTATTATCTGGCGCTCTAGCCTCGCCCAAGTCTGAAAACAGTCTTTGTAGTTGACCTGGACTATCTGATGAATGGCTCGGTCAATTTGTTTCTTATTGCTAGGAGTAACCTCAACGCCAGCCTCACTTAGAATGCCCCTAAGGTGGCGTAAATAACATGACACGGAATACCACCTCCGCATGATGTTAAGTAGTAGTAGTGTTTACCTCAATGACAGCCCCTACAAAGGGTCAGAGTCTGAGCTCATCCCCACCGCGTTCCTTTTTGCTCCTGAAGTATTGACGCCAGAGCTGCTGCGCTCTGTCCAACCACTCTTCCACCCCCAGCTTCTGTAAGAGCACAAGGTTGTATACCTTAGTGTTGTGCGGCAGCACCTCGGCCTTATCAGCGCAAGGCGCCAGTTTAAGGCAGGGGAAATCCCCACACTCGTAGCAGAATTGCAGGCCTTTTTCCTGTATGCAGCAGTCGTAAGTAGGACACACGGGCTCTCCCATAACCTTTATGTGACCCTTCTCCACTCTGCAACCGAGGCAGCTCACTTGCTCCGGGGGGATACCCAATGTCTTCGCCAATCTCTCACCGAGGGCACTATCGCCGCTAGCCCTGAACACAGGGCAGGCACCACAGAACAGACCACAAGGAGCAACAAGATTTGCGTCACCTGCTTCAACCGACATTGCAACACCTCCCATAAGCCAAAGATGGTTGGAGGTCTCAATTCTAGCATGGCGAACCGGACTCTGGAAAGCCAAGAGCTACGTCAGAATTGTTGTTACCGAAAGAGGACCATTACCAACCCAGAGCCAGCTTAGCAAGCCACATATCTTCAGGCCCCTAAGCCAAGGCGATTGCCCTGCGTCTGGCAGGATAATCAACGCATGCGTCTCGCTCAACGTCCTGCACACCTAGAATCGCCAGCAACGATTGCTTCGAGCCTGGTCATTTGTCGGCAGAGCGTTTCACCAGGGTTACAGCGCACCAAGGAGCCCCAAGCGAACGCCCTGGTGTTCGCGCCAGAGCAACCCAGCGACCCCACCGCGCCCAGCCTTAAACGAAGGGTTATTCGGCCGCAACACCTAGCCCGTTAGAACCACATGGCATATAATGCCATGGCAGCGATACAACATGTCGGAGGAAAGACCATATGGACGCCATGCCCAACGTGATAGCCAAGGTCATATCGCAAAACGGGACTTGCACTGCGGGACACAGGGTTGGAGATGAGTTCGTCATGGGGCAGAAGACTCCACCTACCTTGTGTTCATGGGCTTTCTACACCCTGTTTCCCTTCGCCCAGGTGCTGCAGTTTGGCGGCTCATTTCCCTGGGAGCAGGAACCAAACAAGACTACTGTTGCATGTCCCGACCCAGCAAACCCAGTGGTGTTTGAATTAACGCGCGCCCTTCCTTAGCAATAGCGCGGCGGGCTGAATGACTCGTGTTCAGGTTAATCCAACAGGTACGACAAGGTAAAGCTACGATTGCAGTATTGATGCCGCCTCATTCTGAGGGTTCTCCGACAGGAGGGGGAAACCGTCTTGGCTGAACCTTGATTCACAAGCCCGAAAGAATCGTCTCCGGTACTAGCAACGATGAAGTCCTTCGACATGCGGCGACTCCAAAGACCCTCCAGCGACGCAACTTCATCCTCGAACAGAAACCTTGTGCCTTCGATCACTGATATGACGAATCATTGAATGAAAGAACGAGCCCTAGATTCCTTCCAGCATTTCCTTCATGCCGGGCACCTCTTGTATCAGCTCTTCCACCGAGACTTCTGCCCCAGTTATCCTGAAAGCCCTCCTGCCCGAAACAGAAATGGCGACAATGGCAACAGGCCACTTCATGCCAAAGAAAAAACCGGCGCGCTTACTCGACTCATAGTCCAGCGAGATCTTTGCTACCGGAATTAGAGTCACTCCCCCCACTGCTACAGGACTGTCGATTATTGTTTCTTCCTTTTCCATTTGGCCACGACCAGTATTTTCACCACCCTTAGTGCAGCTAGTGAGAAGGCAAACCTCATGAAAGGTATCACCAGTTGGATGGGCCACAACCTCAGCCTCCCACGTGAATAGCCTTCCAAGACTGCCTCACCATCAAAGGAGGGCCAGACCCTTATCTCATGAGGGCAAGAGGAGGCCAAGAAAACAGTGGCTACCCCTATAGCACCAAAGGCAAGAGCCGTATCCGCCGGGTCATCGAGCGCCACTCGAAAGTCTACCCGCAGCTCTCTAACCTTAATACGACTAACGATGTCCTTAAGCAAGCGCTTGAGTCGCCTCAGCAGGCCTTTGGTTCGCAAAATTTGGAATATGGTTCCGGCTGTCATACGCCTCTGTCTACGCCTTCGCTTCTCCCCAATCACCCTGACTTCCTCTTCACGCCTTTCCCCTCCCTTCCATACCTCCTTCCGAACCAGACCGAAGAGCCATGTCAGCCTCATCCTAAACTTCGGCCTTCCATACACC
>CAZHQV010000144.1:0-4894 GCA_964534285.1 uncultured Dehalococcoidales bacterium | reverse complement strand
TCAGCCATGATATACAAAGCAGTAAGACCACAAACAATCAAATCCACACCGGCGACCTTGGTGAAGACTGCTGGACCGCCCAGATGGCTTATGTCCAGAAAGATGAACCCAATAAAAAGGGTGAAGAAGAGCAAAGAAAGTGTCCAACTGCCTCTGAAGGAGCCTATCATGTAGATAAAGGTGAGAATGGTGAAGATCACCAGGAACCAACCGACATCCGCTGTAGTAATATTCCCGATGCCAAGCTCCATCGCCAAGAGAATGCCTGCCAATGCCATCCAGAAGGCACCATAGGTACAGAAGGCAGAAAAGCCAAAATTGTTCCCCGTGCCAAACTCTTTGAAGCCGGCAATCAACTGCATCAGGCCCCCAAAGAATAAGGCAGTCCAAAGAATGGTGCCAGCCCCACACCAGCCAAGGTTGTGAAATTGGAGCAATAGGGTTGTGCCACCAAAGCCCGCCAACCCAACAACAGCCGGATTGCTCAAGACTCTCTGTTCCACTTCTTAACCTCCTAATGATTTTATTACTGGTTCCGATCAGCTTGACCGCCTATCGCCTCCACCCTGCGAGCCCGTTGAACGACCTCCTCGGCCATCTCAAGACTCATCTGGAAATCGTTTACCCCAGTCTGATGATTGCATGAGACGTGGCCGGTACTGCCGGTCGGCTCAGGGCCCTGTCGGCAAAGCTCCCCTTCCATCCATTGCATTCAGGACTACGGGGGTCGGGCCGCGGACGCCGGCGCCACAGATGACAGGCCTTCGCAGCAGTGCCATCACAGGAAAGAGCACCAAAGAAGACTGGCGCAAGCAGCCAGAACAACATAGTCAGCGTAGCAAACACGAAAATGCGAAGCTCGAATCTTAGTAATGTGGCTGCAGCCTCTTTCTTGCGCCAGGTCTTCAGGCGGTGGGCAGCAGCGTTGTGGCAAGTGTTGAGCCTTGCATATGAAAACCACTGGTGCTCGCCGTTGGCCAAGGCGTCCAGCAGCACCATGTCCCATCTCTCAGACCACCGCAGCCGTTCAGCAAGTTGCCGCCAGAATCCCTCAGGATGCCCAATTGATTCCCTGTACAACCGGATGCACTCCTCCATGCTCTTAAGATAGGCGGTCTCGGGCACTCCCCTAAGCAGAGGAAACGAAAGCTTCTGTCTATTCATGGAAATGGTGCCTTTCTCCACTGCCGCGATTGTCTCCCTCATAGGTATATCTACACATTCGGGTTCTGCATCTCTTGATGCTCTGCCATAGCGTCTCTTGCAAGCCAAACGGGCACTCTAGCCTATAGGTCAACACAATACAACGACCAAAATACCTATTCTTCTTTCCGCTTCTACCCGATGACAGAACCACCACCTTGCCGCTAGGAGTGTAGCGGAGCTTTGTCACCGGCGGGTCCGGTAGCTTTGGTGCGAAGAGCATGTTTCACCCCGGGGGTTCTACTTGCCGGCATCCTTACCCCCAGAGCGCGGGGCGGCTTTGCTTCCCATCTAGCATGTGCCAATGCTACAGCATCCTCCTTTGTGTACCCCACCACGAGTCCCTTCCCACAGCGCAAGGATACAGCTGGTGTATTGGATACATCTTGCCCATCATCCCCCACACCTCCACTTGATTCAATAGGGGCAGCCTCTTCTGTTCCTGACCATTCGATGTCAAGTTATGAAGGAAACGGTGACAAAGGTACGGAAGGCGAACAGCTAAGAGCTGTTGAATATGATTGATTTTGCCTCCGACAAAGGTGTAAGATTCGATTCCTTGGTCAGCGCTTAACATAAAACGAAGGAGGTATGAATGGCAGCAGAGATAATCGACGGCAGGAGAATCGCTGGTGAGATTGAACAGGATCTAAAGGAAAGGGTAAACAAACTAAAGGAAAAGGGGGTGACTCCAGGCCTTGTGGCCATTTTGGCTGGGGAGGATCCGGGGTCTCTATCCTATCTTCGTGGCATCGCTAAGGGATGCGACCGGGTGGGCATTATTACGGAAACCGCTAGGCTGCCTGACAGTATCACCCAAGAGGAACTTGAGAGGAAGATAGAGGAACTCAATCAGGACCCCAAATTCCATGGCATTATCCTTCAACTTCCGTTGCCCAAGCATCTTGACACACTCAGGGCAGAAAGCGCTATATCGCCTGACAAGGATATTGATGGCACCAACCCGATAAGTACTGGGAAGTTACTTCTGGGGGAGGAGACTTTCCTTCCTTCAACTCCTTACGGTGTTCAGGAGCTGCTACTTCGCAGCGGGCACAGTCCTGACGGAAAGCATGTGGTTATCTGTGGTCGAAGCAATATTGTCGGGAAGCCACTTATGGGCATCCTGGTCCAAAAACAGAAGGGGGCCAACGCGACCGTAACCGTCTGCCATACCGGAACAAAGGATCTCGCCTCAATTGCTAGGCAAGCCGACATTCTTGTTGCTGCAATGGGGAAGGCCAAAGCCATAACCGCTGATATGGTGGGTGAAGGTGCAATCGTGATTGATGTGGGAGTGAATCAAATAGAGGACCCAGAGAATCCGGGGAAGTTCAAGTTGGTGGGCGATGTTGATTTTGAGGCCGTAAAGGAGAAGGCTGCGGCGATAACTCCCGTTCCTGGGGGAACCGGGCCAGTGACCTCAGCACTACTGATAGCCAATACTGTCAAAGCCGCCGAGAGGCTCAGCGGATAGCCCATAGCAAAGATTACTGTTCAGGAGGTGATTGCGTGCCTGCCACAATACTCGACGGAAGGAAAATATCAACTGAAATAAGGGAAGAGCTCAAGGAAAGGACAGCGAAGCTTAAGCAGAAGGGCATAACGCCTGGGCTTGCCGGCATCCTTGTCGGCGAAGACCCAGGCTCGTCAAGTTATATCGGCCTTAAGGAAAAAGCCAGTGGTGAGGTAGGTATTAGCTCAGCCATGGTAAGGTTACCTCAAGACACGAAAGAGGAGGACCTGCTTAAGGAAATTGAAAGGCTTAACTCAGATGCCACAGTCCACGGCATCTTCATCCAACTTCCCCTTCCCGAGCACCTGGATGAAAACAAAGCTTTGACTGCGATCTTGCCTGGTAAAGATGTTGACGGGTTCCACCCTATGAATGTTGGCAGGGCCTGGATGGGCCAAGAGGCGTTCCTTCCGGCAACGCCTATCGGCATATACGAGATGCTACTTCGAAGCGGATATCATACTATTAAGGGAAAACATGTTGTTATCGTGAACGTGGATAATCTTGTGGGTAAGCCTCTGGCATCCATTCTGGCCCAGGAAGAAGTAGGTGCAAATGTGACCCTTTGCCACCCCAGCACCCCGGATCTATCCGCTTTCACTCGTTGGGCGGACATAGTGGTGGTTTCAGTGAATAAGGCGAAGTTCGTCACTGCTGACATGGTAAGGGATGGCGTGATAGCCATTGACTTCGGCGCAAACTACTTAGAAGACCCTACTGCTAAGACAGGCAAGAGGCTAGTAGGTGATCTCGACTTTGACGCCATCAAAGACAAAGCGGAGGCGATTACACCCGTTCCCGGTGGAGTTGGCCCCATGACGGTCACTATGCTGCTGGTCAACACGGTAGCAGCAGCAGAAAGGTAAGTGAGCGGCTGATGCGAGGAAAAGCCCAGGCATTCTAGCAGAATCGCTTGATTTCTTATGCGACCAAAAGCCTAGGCATCCTAGCAAAATTGCTTGATTTCTTCAGTGAGCCACAATATAATTAAGCGTTTCTAGATGAAGATTGCCATCAGTGGCAAAGGAGGGGTAGGCAAGACTATGCTCGCATCCCTCCTTTCTGTTGCATTCGCTGAATCTGGTTATTCTGTCCTCGCAATAGATGCCGACCCAAATATCAACCTGGCTGCTGCTTTTGGCCTGGCCAATTCCGACAAGATAATGCCGATATCCAGAATGGATGACCTTATTGAGGAGAGGACAGGGGCAAGACCTGGCCAAATGGCACCCTATTTCAAGTTGAATCCTAAGGTTGATGATTTGCCAGAGAAGTGTTCTCTGGAATATCACGGAATCAAGATAATGGTCATGGGGCCGATTAAGGCTGCTGGCACTGGTTGCTATTGTCCCGAAGGCGCTTTGCTTGGAGCCTTGGTGGCCCATTTGCTCCTCGAAGTGAATCAAGTGGTTATTCTAGACATGGAGGCTGGGATAGAGCACTTAACCCGGGGTACAGCGAAAGGAGTGGACAAGCTGATAATAGTCGTAGAACCAGGCATGAGGAGCGTTGCAACAGGGCGTAGAGTGAGAGATTTGGCCCTGGAGATAGGTTTGCAGAATATCGGGGTAGTAGGCAACAAGGTGCGGAGCACGAAAGATCAGGATTTCCTTACCTCGAAGATGCCAGACTTTGAATTCCTTGGCTTTATCCCCTACGACGAAGCAATAGTGGAAGCTGATATCGCTGGTCTTCCTCTGGTTGATTCAAGCCCGAGGGTCATGACCGAGGTAAGAAGTATCGCTGCCGGCCTTGCCAAGTCGAAACAACCAGGCGAGCGCGGCCAGCACATATCGGAGGCGGTTCAAGAATAGCTTTGGCATCAATCAAGGCCGGCACAGGCAATAAAAACAACAAAATTCGCTAAGGAGGTTATTATGCCCTATGATCCTACGAAACTGGCAGACTGGCAGATTTCAGAAGCCGCGGAAGCGAACATGCCAACCCCCGATGGGTGGAGGGAAAGACTAAACCTACAAAAGGACGAGATCATCCCTCAGGGAAGACTATGCAGGCTCGATTTCCTGAAAATCATCGAGCGCCTCAAGGATAGGCCAGATGGCAAGTATGTTGAGGTAACTGCCATAACTCCCACACCGCTGGGCGAAGGTAAGACGACAACCACGATGGGCATCCTGGAAGGTATGGGCAAGCGGGGCAAGAATGTGGGTGGCT
>CAZHQV010000143.1:0-4927 GCA_964534285.1 uncultured Dehalococcoidales bacterium | reverse complement strand
ACCCACGGCTGATAAGTCCCGACTATCTATTCTACCTATTGATACATCAGCTCCACCAGGGGTGTCAATAGGCAGAACTCCTACAGATTGTTTTCTCTTCCCGTCTGGTGGCATCGGTAAGTTATAGTGTATTGTAGCTCTATCTCTATTGATGATGATGCGCTTCACGAATGAACGTAGCAGGGTTTTACGCTCGGTAAAACCGGTTTCTCCTAGTAGGCTTCCCAAGTCTCGAGCATAAGACTTCACCGCTTCAATATCTACATGTTCTGCGCCCTGAAGCACCATTTCTGCTTCAGCCTGAACTCTAGCCTTGCTCAATTCGTCATGCCTGATCCTCAATTCCTTAAGCCTTGGTGCCAGGTCATCAAGGCTAAGTTTCCCTGTTTCCAGCGCATCGTAAAGTTTCGATAGCCTGAGTCCAACATCGTTCAGCTCAGCATCAATTACATCCATTTTGTCCTTAAGTACAAAGTGCGCTGAGTCAAGCTCTTCGTTTACCAGTTTTACCAGTTCCTCGAGACATTCCTGAGTCAATACTCGCTCTTTAATCTGGTCGATAACCAGATGTTCAAGCTTGTCCTTAGGCAAAGCTCTGGTACTACATGCAGCCTTACCCTGTTTATAGCCCCTGTTGCACATGTAATAGTAGTACTGGTGAGATTTTGCACTGCGGCCTATCATTGCCTGCCCACATGAGCAAAACAGGAAACCGCTCAACAGGTAGAAACTGGGTACGGAACGAGGATGAACTGCTTGAGGTGCATTAGCCATCATCTTTTCCTGTACAAGCTTGAAAGCCTTTCTGTCAACGATGGCTGGCCAGGCATTCTCTTTCCTGACGGGAGGGTTACCACTGTGGATAGCTGGATGTCCTGGTCTCCCTCCCCATACCAGGGTACCACAGTAAGCTTCGTTATTCAGGGCTTTATGCACTGTTGTCTTTCCCCAACGCTGGCCAGTGCTTGTACGAAAACCACCTGTGTTGACTGTTTTGGCTATTTCTTTGCATCCTTTACCATTCAGTGCCATGTCAAATATACTACGGATAGTCTGTATTGAAACAGAATCTTCTGGCTCTGGTTCCAGCTTGTAACGGGTTTTGTCTCCATCGCTGACTGCTATCTTGCGATAACCATAAGGGGGCCTGCCGCCGGTGTAAAACCCGCGCTCGGCATTCTCTCTCATACCCCGCTTGATATCCTGACCGAGATTCTCGCTATAGAATTCGTCTATGGTCTCAATAACGCCTTCTAACAGGTGACCGGAGGGACTATCATCCAATGGCTCGTTGATGGAGATAACCTTAATACCTCTATCCCGGAGCAGTTTCTTATACGTGATAGAATCGACGCGACTCCGGGCAAAGCGGTTCAATTTCCATACGAGAATCGCTTCAAATGGATGATGTTTTGTTCTGGCGAGAGCTATCATTTCCTTAAAGGCGGGGCGACTTGTTGTGCGCCCACTTTCCGCCTCATCGACATACTCCCTTACAATCTGGTAATCGTGTTTTACTGCGTAGTCCCTAAGTGCTCTCAGTTGAGCTGACAGCGAAAGATCAACATCCTGACTATCCGAAGAGACACGTGCATAAATAGCTGCTTTCATTGTTTTAGATACCTCCTTCAACTGAATAAGCTTGAATCTACAAAGGGCAGTATTTGCATCTTCCCGGTACTACCCTCTTAAATCTAATCACCATCAGTTCGTCGTGTAGAATCCTTTGCACACGCTCAAGCTCTACCCATAACTGGCTCAAATCCTTGTATTTTTTCCAGGTTGGAGCTTTACGAAGAAGTTGTTTAACCATCTTTACGGTATCAGATTTCGGGTCCTCGGATATCTTGTGAAAGTCGAAATTAGAGAGACCTTCTGCCACGCCCAGTGCAGCATCTCTGATACATGTACTGAGAGCCTCAATATTTCTCCAACCAAGTCCCGCTTCCTGAGGAGACTTCCCAAGCTTCTTTTTTGCCCCTGACTCTATTTGCTTCTCAACAAATTTGTTAAGCATCTGTTCCAGCCGTTCTTTTTCCTTACGAAGCTCTTCCAATCTGTCGAGATTCTTCCAGATAGCTGAGCGCGGCAGGTGTTCACGCAGAGCTGACCACATTGGATTCCCTTTCAATGCAGTAAGATCACTTCTCTCACTACTCAACTCTGTATCCAGCTTCTGAGCAACATCACAGAGGTCTGCATAATGTTGTTCCATAGCCCGCCTTAGAACAAGTGTCCTTGCCTCCTTCTCTTCCTGTATCTGTCTTTCGACTTCGATCTGTTTCCTTACAGTACGAGGATCGTAATGATCAGCCTTAGCGATACTTGTAACAGATTCTCCATCCTCGGAACGTCGGAACCACTCACGGCGTTTGGCTGGTTCTACCAGTGGCTTTTTTACCCTTTTCCCCATGCCCCCTCCTTTCACCTACAAACTTGCATTATAGATAAATTATACCACGCCTAAGTGATGCAGTCAAGTGTAAACTTTAGTAACAAGATAGTGGCAGATACAGCATATAACTGTTGACTATAACTAGTAAATAAACTAATTTAATGATTGTAAAGCTCAAACGTTTGATGGCAAGTGGGATGACTGGTAAAAAAAGAGCTGGACAAGATCGTGAAGCTTTCCGGTTATTAGCCAGAGTATTTGCGCGCCACCACATCGCGAGGTCTTCAATACGTGAGAGTTCCAACGACCAGGTAGACGATGAGGTATACGACCAAAAAAGCCCTCTAAAGAAGAACCAAAAACCAGATAACAAGAGAAGCACTGGCACGCAGGAGGCAGAAACAAATGAGCGGCCAGATTGATAACCCCACTGAAATCCCTACCGCTGAACTTGAGCGGCGAGACAGCTGACCATGTGTAGCCCTGAGAAGGAGGGTAGCTTTTCCATATCCGAGCGACTCTCCCAGGCATGATACAGGTAGGTACATGAAGGTAGCGCTATCGGATATCAAGAACACACAGCCAAAGCGTGACCAAGGTGATATATCCGAGCTTAAGGCAAGCATACGGAAAGTTGGGCTTATCAATCCTCTTACGATTGACGAGAACTTCAACCTTATAGCTGGCCGGCGCCGCTATCAGGCAATAACCGAACTTGGCTGGACTGAGGTTGAAGTGTACACACTGCCTGTCAACGGTGACAGATTAAAAGCCTTTAAGATAGCCATAGATGAGAACCTCAAGCGCAAGCCATTAACTGACCCTGAAGTCGCAACTGCCATCAAAGAGTATGACGAATTAGAGCGGAAGCTGGAAGGTGAAAACAAGGGCGGGCAGCGGACGGACCTCGGTCACAATGTAACCGAGGTTGCCGGGTGGTCCTACCAGAAGACAGCGGAGGAGTTGGGTATTTCTAAGCCTGCCGTTGTCAAGGCAGTCAAGATTGCCGAAATAGTCGAGAAGTATCCGGACTTGGCCGCCTTGCAGAAAGGCAGTCTCATACTTCGAAAAGCGGCAGACCTTGATAGACGAGCTGAGTTACAGCAAAGCCCTCGAGCTGTAGGGAAAAAGACGGACATGTTACCTTTACAGGCGTTGTGGCCAAATGTCAGGTCGGCTCTTCTCAATCAGGCGGACCGGGCAGTCCTGAGACTCAGAGACCTGCGACAATCGTGTTGTATAAATGAGAATGCGATAAAGCAGGGGGTTACCGCTTTTCCTCCTGCTGCTGCGGCGATAGCAAAGATGCAAGAGGCTTTAAGGGTTGCCGAGGGTCTTATTACGGCCGCTGCGGCTGAGTTACAGCGCGTGGCCGTATCCTCTCGGACTGAGCCCATTCCCCGGACAACAGGGGAAGCACAAGTTCACAATTTTCATTTCAGCAAAAGGTCTGTGGCTAAGGTAGCGGTCATCAACGCATCCTATATTGGTGCGAAGGCCGGCGAGAGAATCTACAACCTGGGTGCCGAGAAGATAGCCCAGTATCATCGTCTGCGTGGTGATGAGGTCTATGCCGGGCCCTGGGTACCGACGATGCTGGAGAATAGAGAGGTACATAAGTTTTACTTCTCGGTGATATTCAGCTGGGATATTCCCGAAATGATCCGCCAGGTTAACCTGGTAAAGGACTGGGGAAGGGAGGCTGAGATCGGTGGGCCGGCGGCGACCTTCATGCATAAATACATACATAAACACACTGGGATAGAGCCTCACCGGGGTCCGGATGAGCGATTTGAGCGCATTCCCGGCAATTACCAGCTCACCTTCACGTCCCGAGGATGTCCTCACAACTGCCAGTTCTGCGGCGTTAAGAAGGTGGAGCCGGAGGCCCTCGAGTACGATGACTTCGCCATTGCACCGATGATTGGGGATAACAACATACTGGCCACCAGTTTTAAACATCAGGAGCTCGTGGTTAATAAATACGCCAACTTTAATGGCAAAGTTGACGTCAACTCGGGCTTCGATGTCAGGTTCTTTTTAAAAGAGCACTTCAAGCTGTATTCCCGGCTCCGGCTCAAGTATTGGCGGTTTGCCTGGGATACCATGGAGGTGGAGGAGGATGTGCGCCGTGTGGCAGCCATGATGAGGTCTAATGGCTTGGACCGCCACCAGGTTACCTTCTATTGCCTCATCGGTTTTCCCGGCCAGACTCCTGAGGAGTGCCTTTACCGGCTCAATACCCTCATTGAGCTTGGGATGAATCCCTATCCCATGCGGTTCTGGCCACTTAACTCCCTCGACCGCAAATACGTTGCCCCGGACTGGACTGAGGCTCTGCTTCAGCGGATGACGTCTTATTACCGGACCCCGCCTCTATGGAACACGTTTCCGTGGGAGAACTACAGGCCGGGCAAGAAGACCTGAATAATCACGTAGCAAACAATCGAGAGATCCTACCCTAATCTACGTGGGTGTCCCTCGCCTTTAATAGATCTTATACGCACTTGAGGCGGGATTTTGGGAGATACT
>CAZHQV010000142.1:0-5081 GCA_964534285.1 uncultured Dehalococcoidales bacterium | reverse complement strand
GGAATCCACCTTTATTGAAAGCTGGTACGCAGAGATTGTTCTGATATGCCCACCACTGTTTTCCCCCCTTCTTAACGTAGCCAGACTCAGCCGGCTGAAATTCTCGTGGAACGTACCCGCGGTTGAAAGGCTGCTCGCGCTTATCTTTTCCCCATTCGGGCCAAGCGTCTATGCCCCACAACACACCCCCTGTCCATCCAGCTTTAGCCGCTTCAGGCATATTCGCCGCCGTGGAACTGGGAACAGAAGCTAATAGAAATGGATTCTTGAGCCTAATTCCCATTAGGTCTACGCTTAAATCAACCATAGCCTAAGTCCTCCTTCCAATAATGAAAATGAATTTGTCTTCCTGTCCCTGTACCTGGGCTTTGTGAACGCAATCCCCTGTATGAACACAACATATACTACAATGGTAGACCCACTGGCAGTTCCTGCAAACCGCCAGTAAGCGTTTTCCAAATCAGTCATTCCGCGTATTAATGTCCGTCAATTTGAGCTCATGCGGGTGAGCACACTACTTGGTGGAGACAGTGTTGTTCTATGTGAAAGAGCAGGGCGCAGCTGCAAGTCACGATCGGTGCGCCTACGAAGGAAAGGCCTAATGCAAAGCGCAGGCTGAGCCCGGGGGAGAAAGCAGAGCTGGCAATTCTGGAGATAGGTAACGCAGGCGAGCTTTCAAAGCTTTGCCGGCAATATGAGGCACATCACTCTCTGTTGCGTCGTTGGAAGAAGCAGTTTTTCGGAAGGTAGGCATAGGACTGTGGAAACGGCGCGCCAGATTCCGTCCACGGTAGCGCACACGCTGGTACAGCTCAAGTTATAGCCGAAAGGATTGAATCCGAACTGATTACAGACAAAGGATCAGAGTCTATCGGTAGTGACCTGCACGTACTCTTGATAGCCCGAAGTGCTAGAAGGGCAGCCGTTGCCTAAGAATACACCGGAGGCTAGAAGAGTAATCGAAAGACCAAATCTGACCTTGAAGCGCGAATGGCTTCCATTGAAGGAGCCCTAGACCGTTCCTGAGTTGGGACAGAGTCCTCACAAATTCAGGAACTGGCGTAACCTTAGGGAACATGAATGCTCGCACCCGAAACGCTGGATGAATGCTGTAGATTTGGAGCGCCCGATCATCGTAATGAATCCGCTCTCACAAATTCTCTAGGCGCGTCATGAAAGTGTCCCTCATTATTTAACACGGAAAAACGGCATCTCCACCACCTAATTTCCTTACACGTATGTGCTGAAATGAACGAAGGTTTATACGCAGAATGGCTGATCTAGGAAACGCTTACTGGCGGTTTGCAGATATCGCCAGTGGGTCTAATATGATACTAGACGCTTACAAGCATAGAACGCTACAGGGACGTGTTGTAGCATTGGAACTACGGGAAATTGGCGAAGCTCTGGATTTATATATTCGGCCTAGCACTTTCCCAGTGGCTATCAGAATGCTTAGCTCAGCGCGTGAGATTCCTGAAAAAGCCAGGATGCCCAAGCGAGACCTCGGAACGCTGATGTCGGTATGCCAAGGTGTAGCCTTAGCTCGGCGTTACGGCTGGTCAATGGCAATGGGCGAGGCAGATTTGCTTTGCCCGCTGGGTTCGCTCACACTAGGCTTTCTGCCAGCCAAACCCAAATTCCTCGACGGCAGTTTTGATATTCCCTTTTGGGCAAAGAATCAGGATGTCAGAGCCAAAATAGCTCAGGTGATGCCCCGACTTGAGCAAGGAAAATATACCCATCTCGTGGCATCGCCTCTGCACCGAACCCATTTTGAACCCCAGGTCATAATAGTCTATGGCAACCCCGCTCAGATAGCCAGACTAATACAGGCTGCTGTATGTCGGACAGGTGAACCTATCGTTTCCAGTAGTTTAGGCGCCTTGGCTTGTGCTGGAGAGATCACCCAAACGATTCTGACTAACCAGTACCAGTTCCTCGTAGTTGGTGCTGGTGACCGAACGATTGTCCAAACACAAGACCATGAGGTTTCCTTTGCCCTACCCATAAGCAAAGTGGAGGCGCTAGTTGAAGGTCTTAAGGCAACCCACAAGGTTGGGATGAGGTATCCCACTCCGTCTTTCCTCAAATATAAGACGGAATTCCCTCCAAGCTTCGATGAACTTATGGACTATTTGAGGCGATGTGCCTAGCCTCCTGATTCATACAGAGTGAGGCGAACACGCCGAGTCTCTTCTAAATTGAGAAATGGGCCTTAATGCAAGAGCTTGAGGGAAGCCAGTTAGCAAATCTTGCGATTTTTTGCCCTAACTTTCCTCATTGGAAGAGGTGCATTTGACAAGGAGGTGACGAGCGCCTAGAATCGCCTAAAAGGGTGGCACCATGGATCAAGTGGAAGAGCTAGGTTCAGCCAAAATCCGCATATTGATAGCCGATGATCATCCTCACAGCCGGGAGGGGTTACGTCATCTCCTTGATGGAGACGAACTTATAGTTGTAGCCACAGCTCAGTCTGGTGCAGAGGCCATAAGATTGGCAGCTCAACTAAGACCGAACGTAGCTCTCATAGATGTTGCCATGCCTGGGCTTAGTGGAATTGAAACCGCCAGACAGTTGAAACAGGCTTGTCCAGAGACTGCTATTATCATGTTTAGTGCTTATGACTACGAGGCATATGTGTCTGCCTCGCTGCAAGCGGGTGCTTCAGGCTACTTGCTGAAAGACGCCAACATAGATAAATTGATAAACGCCATTAAGATAGTCCATGAAGGAGGAAGTGTATTTGACCGTAGAGTCACTGAGAATACATTACGGTCCTTGTACATTGAGCCTAAAACAGTCAGGCAAGGTATGCCAAAGTTGAACAGCCGTCAACTCGAAGTGCTTAGACTAGTGGCAAAAGGGAAAACCAACATAGAGATTGGCAAGGAGCTATATATCAGCGACCGGACCGTGCAGACCCACCTGATGCACATATTCAGAAACCTCAATGTGGAGTCACGCACAGAGGCTGTAGTCCAAGCTTTGAAGCAAGGTTATCTATTTGCAGATGAGATTGCTTAGTATGGAAGGCAGATTTGCCCACCTAAATTGCGTGTTTTAGAAAGAAATGGGAAAAACGGTAGACAACAAACAACACCGCTTCGCTCTTAGAATAGACAAATCAGAAAATACACCAGTCAAAGACATCGGTGAATACGTACATCTTCAATTTGAACAAATGCCTTTTGGATTAGTAATCTGGGACAGAGACTTCAGAGTAAGGTCTTGGAATAAGGCTGCTGAGAAGATATTTGGCTATAACGCGGACGAAGCAATAGGGCAACACATGTATGACCTCATCGTACCAACAGAGATAGTTCCTAAGGTAGACGAAGTACTGCAAAGATTGCTTAAGGGAGACACGACAGCGCATAGCACAAATGAGAACAAAGCTAAAGACGGCAAAGTTGTAACCTGCGACTGGGCAAATACGCTACTAATAAAGCGAGATGGCACTATAGCCGGTGGTCTTTCTATTTGTCAGGAAGTGACCGCACGCCAACGTTTCGAGCACGAACTACGAAGATCTGAGCAGATGATGCGAATAATATTTGAATCGATAGCCGACGGTATTGTAGTCCTTGATTTAGACGGGACTATCCTACAGGTGAACAGAGCCTTAGTTCACATGTATGAATATCCTGAAAAAGCTTGTTTGGCTGGTGATAGCATCGTTGGACTTTTTGCTGAAGAAGAACGGGAAAGGGCTATTAAGCGAATAAACGGACTTAAGCGTACCAAGAATGGCATCAAGTTCGAGTTCAAAGGATTGACAAAAGGAGACAGGCATTTTGACGGTCAAATGAGCCTTTCTCTACTCCAAGACAACCTAGGTGATTCGATAGGCCTAGTGGGAGTAATAAGGGACGTCACAGAGCAGAAGAGACTCCGCGCGAGCCTACAATATTATGTCTCAGGGATTACAAGAGCACAAGAGGAGGAACGCAGACGTATTGCTCGAGAGATGCATGATGATCTGGTTCAGTCACTGGTCTACCTTTCTTATGAAATTGAAAGCATAATCAGAAGAGGACATCAAGGGGAGCTTGAGTCGCTCGAGGATTTGAAAGAACTAAGAAGTAAGGTTCAAGTACTGGTGGAGGACGTGCGGCGGTTCAGCCAGAGCTTGAGACCGGACATATTAGACCGACTCGGTCTCATACCAGCGCTGGACTTCATAGTCTCTAACGTGAACGAGGATGGTATTATCTGTGGGCGGATTAATGTATCGGGCAAAAAACGGAGGCTTCTACCAGAAGCGGAGTTGGTGCTATTCCGCATTTGCCAAGAGGCTATGCATAATATCCAAAAGCACTCCTCGGCGACAGAGGCTATGATTAGTCTCCAATTCAAGCCAGGGGCGCTCGAAATGTCTATCACTGACAATGGAAGGGGGATTGACTTGCCCACAAACATAGGTGATTTTGCAGCCAGAAACAGGCTCGGCATAATAGGAATGCGTGAGCGGGCACGCTTGCTAAATGCCGACTTCAGAATTGAATCAGAACTCAATGTGGGTACGTGTATCACTGTAAGTGTTCCTAATCCATGGAGTGAACAAATCACGCCTCAGGTCGGCTAGTTCTTCAAAACTTGATAAGCTCATCACCCCATCTTATTGTACGCCAAGTTGCTTATTCTTGGCGGGAATTGGCGAGAAGTCAATGAGACTTTCCGCTAGGGGACGATATGCACTCGAGGCACTTCTAGATTTGGCCGCTAATCAAGGTGACGGGCTGGTTTTGTTAACAAATATCGCGCGGAGGCAAGAGGTTTCGCTGCCGTATGTGGAGCATCTGATCCCTCCTTTTATAGCTGCTAGCCTCGTGAAAAGCACACGGGGCGCGGGGTGGCGTCTTACTACTTTAGGGCTCTTGATCCAATCGGGAAGAGTATCTCCCCAGGCCCCCAGCACTGCAATTAAGGGGTAACTGAATACCTCAACCAGGCTGTCCGATGCTTCAGCAGTCTTTGCTCTCTCCTCCCTCATTTAATAGGAGTCCTGTGAAGAGTTCCCTGTTTTGAGGTGGACCCCATGTTTAGGACAGGGTAGGGGCAATATTAAGAGTGGGTCC
>CAZHQV010000141.1:0-5122 GCA_964534285.1 uncultured Dehalococcoidales bacterium | reverse complement strand
CGGGATTGCCCAGCTTCGCTTTGGTTTGCCCCTCAAATTGAGGCTGAGTCAATTTGACGCTGATGACGGAAGCTAAGCCTTCACGAACATCCTCGCCTGTGAGATTGGGCTCGGCATCCTTGATAAGTTTGTTGTTTCGGGCATAGTCATTAAGGGTGCGAGTTAACGCCGACCTGAAACCGGTGAGGTGAGTTCCCCCATCGGTAGTATTGACGCAATTGGCAAAGCTGAAGGAAGACTCAGCAAAGCCACCATTGTACTGTAGCGCTGCCTCGATTATGGTGGAGTCAACCATGGTTGATAAATAAATAGGATGGCTGTGAAGCAATGTCTTATTCCTATTAAAACGGCGTACAAAACTGGCTATACCTCCCTCGAAATAGTACGCTTTCTCTGTGTCACTCCTCTCGTCGTTGATAGTTATCTGCACTCCTCTATTGAGGTAAGCGAGTTCTCTCAACCTCTGGCAAACAGCGCCGAAATCATAATCCAGGTCGCTGAAGATTTCCTTGTCGGCGAGGAAGGTAGTGGAAGTACCCGTGGGTTCGGTGTCTCTGATGACCTGTATGCCTCCTGTGGGAATGCCCCGCTGATATTCTTGACGATAAAGCTTTCCCTGGCGTTCAACGTCAACTTTCAGCCAGGATGATAGAGCATTCACCACTGAGGCGCCCACGCCGTGTAGGCCACTGGAGATTCTGTAGGTAAGTCCACCGAACTTGGCTCCAGCATGTAAGCGGGTCATTACTGCTTCCAAGGCTGTGATATCCATTGTCGGGATTGTCTCTACAGGGATACCTCGTCCATTGTCAGTAACAGTGATGGTGTTGTCGCTATGGATTGTCACCTCAATCTGATCACAGAAGCCAGCCATAGCCTCGTCTATGCTGTTATAGACTATCTCATAAATGAGATGGTGTAACCCGCGATGGTCAGTGCTGCCAATGTACATCCCGGGCCGCAAGCGGACGGCTTCGATTTCATCTAGAATCTGGATTTGATCCGCAGTATACTCGGAGCGTAACCCATCGTTTATCTGTGGTTGTGCCATAGCTAAATCGTTTGCGTATGATGTGGGTTCTGCGGGAAGTGACGTGGCTGCAACTCACCCTATATTATATCACATTTGGAGGCAGAAGGCAGGTCGCGGGGCTGGCACCGTTGGAGTCAGAGAGCGCTTAAGAAAGGCCGCTTCAGGAAAGGGCGACCTACCCGCGTAAGCTGTTAGCTTTGACGTTCTGTGTGAGGTCAGTCCAGGCTCTGTTTCTCTTGGCTTGGTCTTTGGCGATGATGTCATGCCAAAGCTGGCGTTGGCTGGGCATTCGGGTGTCCACCTAGTGGCCGCGTTGTCCATTGAAGATATAGCGCGATGAAGGTCGTGGAAGGCTGGATCTTAAGCGTATCTTCCCTTTCCGCACCTCGCGAGCGTGAGCAGGTCTTTCCCAAGGCCATGTCTGCTTGTCGCTCAGCCATACTCTCCCCCGTCCGGCATTGTGAGGCGCACATTGTCCCCGGTGAGGGCAACAAGAGCGAGACCTTCATCCTGCCTGCGCACGGCAAGCGGTGACAGACGTGGCGGGGTTCTACGCTGATGAGAGTGAGGACAGCTACTGTCCCAGTGGGGCAATTGGGTGCGGTAAGCAATCAGCTGGGCGAGCGATGCCTTAATGGTATAATGGCTAGCTGAAGCTATGATCCAAGAACTCGTTAGTTGGGGGATTCCTCAGGAGGCCATAATCGTTATCATATCAGCCCTGCCTGTGGTGGAACTTCGATTAGCCTTGCCCATAGCCATAAACGTATTTCACATGGCGTGGTATAAGGCTTACTGCTTGGCTGTCATTGGTAACATGCTGCCTGTGCCTATCCTTTTGCTTTTCTTGGACTCGTTAGCTAAGGTTGTTAGCCGCGCAGAGATAGGGCGAAGGGTGGTCGACTGGGTCTTTGAGCGCACCAGGCGGCATGGAAAGACGATCGAAAGATATGAGAAAATCGGCTTGACGCTATTTGTAGCTATTCCGCTTCCCGTAACCGGCGCTTGGACTGGGTCAATCGCCGCCTTCCTGCTGGGCTTGAAATTCAGGTATGCTTTCCTATCCATTCTTGTAGGAGTGATCATTGCCGGTGCAATTGTCACCAGCTTGTGTCTGCTTGGCTGGGTTGGAGCAGTGATTGCCGGTGTTGGGCTGGGCACCTTAGCTATTCTTGGGTGGTGGAGAAGATGAGTGAATTGGAGGCGGACCTTCCTGCGAAGTCTCTATCGGAAGACTGTCATATGGCTTGCCCTATGAGGGTGAAGGTGAGCAAGGCGGCAATGCTCTTGGCATCGCAGATTTCACGTGAAGCAATGAGCTGGAATACTTGATCCCGTGGGACTCGCACTAGCTCAATGTCGTCAGTGTCCTCAGCTACAAGGCGACTGGGAGCGAGTTGGCTAGCTAGATAGCAATGCAAGTATTCCGTGCCGTAACCGGGGGTAGCATAGAAACCACCGAGTTCATCTATTCTCTGCGGCAAATAGCCGATTTCCTCCTGCAATTCGCGACGGACGGAGTCGATGGGATCCTCACCAGGCTCAATGCCACCGGCAGGTATTTCGAGCAGGAACTTCCCCACCGCATGACGGAACTGGCGAACCAAAAGCACGTTGTCCTGATCATCAATGGCCACTACAGCTACACAATCACTATGCTCCACGATCTCCCTCGTAGTCCTCTTACCGCTAGCCTTCTCCACTTGATCCACGCGCAGATTTATCGCACGACCGTGCCAAATCTCTTTGCTCGATAGCACTCTTTCCACTGGCAAGATCAGCTCCTAAAAGTGGTAGACCAGGGCTACCTCGTCGCAATTAGGAAATTTAGGGCAGCGATAGCACTCCGCCCATACCTTGTGGGGCAATTCTATCTTATCAATCAAACGGAAGCCGCGTTTCTCGAAGAAAGCTGGCCTACGAGTGAGGCAAAAAACGCTGGGGATGCCCAGCTCGTTAGCTTCATTGAGACAGGTCTGAACAAGCGAAGAACCGATTCCCTGATTCTGGCTCTTTTCATCTACAGCTAAGGATCTGATTTCGGCCAAATCAAGCCAGTTGACATGCAAAGCGCTGCAGGCAATCACCCTGTCGTCCTCCCTAGCCACAAAGAAATCTCTAATATCCTCGTATATCTCGCTCAAGGCACGAGGTAGCATCTCGCCTTGACCAGCATACCAGTTGATTAGCCGATGCATTGTGGCTGCATCCCTTACCTTTGCCCTGTCAACTTTCATGCTAACCTTCATATTACTCTTTGCCTCTCAGTTTGTGCCACAACGAGGTATAGAAGTAGCCAGGCTGGTCAAGCTTCAAGAAGCGGGCTAAGTAGGGGCTGAGTCTGACTTCAACATCTTGCTCTTCAGGTAAGGGAAAGTCGATCTGTCCATCGATACTAAGGATGGCCCTATCTTCATTAACGAGCTTCAGGTTGACTGTGCTTTGCGTAGGCAATACTAGGGCGTGACTCAAGCCGAGGTGGCACGATATTGGCTGGAGAATGAGTTCTTTGGATCGAGGGTCGAGGATCGGTCCTCCAGCCGCGAGCGAATAGCCGGTGCTGCCCGTAGCTGTAGCAACGATAACGCCGTCGGCTCGATAGGTGCCCAGCAGCCTGCCATCAATCCTTACCTGTGTATTGACCAGGCGGACGGCGGTGCTTCGCACTACTACGTCATTCAAGGCATGAAAGCTTCTTTCCTGTAGTTGAGCTTGGAGCATGGCTCTCTCCTCTATCCAACCTTCGCCATCAAGCAACCGGGGCAATTGCGGTAGAGCCTCATCAGCACGCAGATCAGACATGAATCCCAGCCGGCCCAAATTTATGCCTAGAATTGGCACTGGCAATGGGGTTATGATCCGTGCTACATGAAGCATCGTACCATCACCGCCAATGCTGAGGACCAAATCTGAGCCAGTCACTTGGGACTTGGCGTTATCCTCATCCCAAGCTGAGCATTCCCATGCCCCGACCCCTTGAGCAGATAGTGACTCTCCAAGCTTACGAGCTAAGTCCCGAGCTTTTCCCAGCTGTGGATGATACAGAATGCCGACTCGCTTCACAGGCGAGGCAAGTCTAGCATTGCCGAGTTTCCAGCGTCAAGGAAGAACAAGTAGGCGTGCGACTTCAGGCAGAGGCCGAGAATAGCAATCGACAGTAGCTATGCTAGCAACATGAACAGATAACTAATAGGGACTCGGGGATGTCTACAGCTTTGCCACACTGTGAGTCAAGTAGCTGCGGAAGTCATGACAAGAACGAAGTCTTAGGCCTCTGTGGAGGAGCCTTGCCCGTTCGGCAACTCCCAGGAGGTCTAGACGATTTGATTTGTCTGAAGGCTATCCTTTATGCTGATACATAACACGTGAAACAGGTAATCCTTGGCATAGGAAACAGCTTAAATGGCGACGATGGAATTGGCGTTTACGTTGTGAAAAGGATCCTTCAACAGCTGCAAGGTGTTGAAGGAGATCCAGAACAAGCAGAAGCCGCAGGAATAAGTGGGATTGTTGCAATAGACTGTGGCACAACCCCTGAGAACTACACATCAGTCATTAGAAAACATAATCCCGACAGACTTGTATTGGTGGACGCAGCTTACATGGGATTCAGGCCAGGTTCGTACAGAGTTGTCCTACCTCAGGAGATAGGCGTCATGCATGTTTCCACTCATAACGTACCGCTGTCCGTTTTTGTCTCCTACGTAGGTGAGTTCTGTAGAGATGTAGTGCTTATAGGGATCCAACCCCACAGAATGGATTTCGGCACAGCATTGTCCCGTGCTGTCCGGCGGGGAGGGGATGAGGTTGCAAGGCTGATAATAGAACAACGCCTCAATGAGATAAGACCTCTTGAAATGTGCACTTAGGAGAGAAGTTGAGAAACAGAAAGGTTGCCGACTACTTCACTATTTCACTATGAGGTCATCGGCATATTTGTCATAGTTGGAAAGCAGGAACTCATCCGTCATGGTAAGCGCATCGACTGGGCATATCTCAACGCACTGAGCACAGAAGCAGCATCTGGATATGAATATCTTGACCTTTTTCTCCTCGGGAATGAACTCTATCGCTCTGGTGGGGCAGATT
>CAZHQV010000140.1:0-5130 GCA_964534285.1 uncultured Dehalococcoidales bacterium | reverse complement strand
GAAGCTATGACACCCTTGCTACCTGGATGCCGAAGGTTCTAGCAATGAAGGAGCTCAACACGGCACTTTCATCTTTGCTGCCTCTGGGATTCTTTTTGGCGGGACCCATAGTGGGTCTTGCATCAGATAAACTGCGGAATAGGAAAACAGTAGTCGCCCTGCTAGGGTGTGTTGCGGCCGCATCCATCATCGGCATAAACTATGCCCCCTTTCCTCTACTGCTTCTGTGTCTCTTTCTCTCAGGATTCGCGCCTATCGGCGTGCTCACCATCGCACTTGCGGCGCCGGTGGAGGATGAACGCCTTTCCCTTTCTGCGGGAGCTGTGGTTGGCCTGTCCTCGGCGCTGGGCAATATCGGACCACTAGCGATGCCTGTCGGTTTCGGCTTCCTGATGGACGTTACCGGCACATTCCAGGCCTCGGTCCTTTCTGTTGCCGCCTTAGCCGGAGTCACGTTTATTCTCGGCTCAAGGATGAGCAGGTGACATGGGAGCTCGGGGTGTTGTAGATTATCGCGGCGGTGATTCAGACAAGGCCCCAGTCCTTGTAGCCTTGTCGAATAGCTGCCAGGGATGCTGGTGAAGGTGCCGTTTCTTCTGATTGTTCCGCCTTGACGTAGGTTGCGGCCTCGACAATGTCACCCAGGTCTGTGAATACACGTATATTCACACGGCTGTAAACGGCAGGACAGCCTTCATGTCTATCCAGTATCCTCAAGCACCTCTCCGTTACTTGATAAACACCACCCACAATTTTCTCACCTTTGGAAGGCTTGATGCTGGCAACTCCGCCGCCCCGCTTTCTGGACCATCCGGCGAATATTAGCTTGTAGTTGGGCAGCGTGGCTGGAAATTTGGGCAAGGCGTCGGGGCAACGTTCCAGCATTTGCTTCTGACTCAGATTAGAACCATAGGCGAAGTAATACATCTGGCAATGTCCAAATCTGCTGGCTGGGCTATCCGTTTACGCACCAAGCCAGCCGATGAGGTTCCAACCTTCATCAAGGTCATAGCTCTGGGTTTCGTAGGTCAAGTTACAAACAGCGTCGACCTCGAGCCAGTAGCCCCTGCCTATATACAGCATGGTAAGGGTGTTCCACTCAGGATGCGTTGTTGCCCACTCAGGATTGTAGACTGTCCATCCTTGAACACCCTCGCCTGGCTTGTAGCCATAGGCCATGACCAGTTCGTCAGAGATGGCTGCCAGGCCAACTTCCACCGCTGCATTGTCCTCGGTGAACGCCATCATGTGCTCGGTGATGATTTCCACTTCACCATCCCGACAATCATGAATCTTGATGCAGACGTCTACAGTCTCGAGATGGTCGCTTAGCACCACTACACCGGCTATGGCGTAGTCCTCAGCTTCTGTCGCACTGGCAAACACTGCCTCAGCGACAAACTCAGTTATCTCAGCGGCGGTCATTTCCCGAGTGCAACTGGCGGCAGACCTGCCGTCACCGGCGATGAAGGCATCCTCGCAATCCCAGTAGTCCACGGGATAGCAGGGATTGGTGCAAGCTTGGTCAGTGTCTTCCAGAAGCGACTCAAGAACTCCCCAAGGGCCGTCAATTAGCCACTCCACCTTCTCACAGGTTGCTGGGGTGCCATCGTAGTTGCGCACGAAGACGTAGAATATCTCGCGGACGGGGTCAATGCCGTCAACATCGTCTGCATAGAGCACTATATCCTTCATCTCCCCGGCTATCTTTGCCACCGGGTTGGATACTACCGGCAAGTGGTCGCCTAACAGGTAAGGATAGCTAGCAATAGCTTGAATGGTGGTGCTGCCAAACGACTTCTGTTCGAACTCAGCCCAGGCCTCACCGTGGTTGTCGGTGTAAGCTTTGAGGACTGTGGGGACATTGCTCAGGTTGAAAACATCCATGACAAGAAGCTCGTCGCTGGTCCACACGTCAAGCCCATCCCAGAAGCGGTATGGTCCGTCAATCTCGGGGTTATCGGCGTCCAGGTCCCAGCTATCCCACTCGTAACCAGCAAGTCCAGAACCATACGTCGGCGGGATTATGAGATTGGCCGGTATCTCCCGCCAGTAGTAAGGATTGGTGTAGACCACGCCAGTGTATGTATCGCATGTTTGAGGTCTTTGATAAATGTCAGTCTTGTTCACCTGTGCCAGTATGCCCTCGCCATCGGTTACCACGAAGAGAATCTCAGCCGGGGGCATATTGGCATCTTCAACAGTCAGCTCGCCATCGGGAACGACTGTGGTACGACATGAAGCGAATATGTCAAATTCGTCTATTTCGTTGCCATCAGCGGGCACCGCTGGCTGCCGAGTCACATCCCATCTGGCACAGGTGGTCGGCTCAAGATTGCTGAGCGGTCCAATAACGGGCCAGTCAGCCACGAGGTCTTGGAAGCAGTCTTCATCGGAGTCAGCTACATGCTTGCTCATGTCAAAGTAGGGTCCGAGTGTCTCCCCCTTGTCTAAGTTGGAGTCCAAATCACTGACGATGTCATCAATGGGCGTGTCCATTATATCCCAGTGAGGCTTAGTGAGCTGCCACAGGGCCTCGTCAGCTAAGATGGGGTAATCGTCGGGAAGCACCCACCTGCCTGCGGGCAGGATGATATCGGGGTTTCCATCGCCATCAATGTCCTGAGGCTTTTCTGGCCTGAGGCTCTTCCAGGACGGGTCCTCAAAGAAACCCTTCACCCTGAGTCGCAGCAGGCTGTCGTCGTCAACTGCCAGGTCGCTCACCGTCTCGCCCGCAGAAGTCCAGGCTTCGTCGTTGTCCACATCGTCAGGCAGGTTCGCCAGCTCTAGCTCCTCGAAGGCCAGAAAGTAGTCAATGAACCCCCACACCTCAACCTGGGTACACTTGAACCCTGGGTCCAGGAATAGCTCTATTACCTCCATATCTTCCCAGCCTTCAGGCAGTTCAAAAGAGGTGTCCCAGAGGAGAGCATCTATTCTAGATCTCCCCTGCTTATCTGAGTGGAGCATCACCCGAGCCGCGCCGTCAGGCATCACCAAAGCCCAGGCGCTATCCTTTATGAATACTTCGGGCGGGGGCAGTGGTGGGAAAGGAGGTGGTGGCCCATTGACAACGAGGCCTATGCTCTCCAAGGTGCCCGCGCCGGGGTCTTCAAGGTAGAATGTCACCAGGAAACCAATCGCCGAACTGGGCAAATGCCATTCCACCACGCTCTCCTCCCCAGCCCAATGAATCTGGGGGAGTCTCTCCATGGTCTGAATGAGCCCAACGGGCAGTGCCAGTGGCCGTAAGCTCCCCCACCCTTCTCCACACAGGCAATGTCAGGAACGCTGGCATCAGCAGTTGTGTCAGAAACGCCGGGCAGGAGTCCTGCCACCGTCAGAATTACAATGCTAGGAATAAGCAGCCTCTTCATAGACCTCACTTCAACACAGTTTGAGGTCTTAGCTCCCCCAACTTCCGGCAAATTGCCGATTCGCCTAGCTGTATCTAGTTGCTCTGCGGTTTGCCGCGGTCTACCTCGTTTAGAGTCAGTTGCTCCTCTCCAAAACCGCCGGCTGGGCTATTTCAACTTCATTTTCTCCGATATCCGTGTGTGTCAGCCTTCTTGCTCTGAGCCTTGTCTTGCACCTTCCTGCCACGGAATCCCTTCGTGCGGAACCATGATGGAGTGCGATAACCTTTCATGGTGTCTTTAGGTCAGCTCAATAGTAGAATCCCTTTCGAGACTCGCCTCCCGAGCTCTTTCCTTGCCTCCTCTTGACCTTATTGTACCGCTAAGAACTCTCAAATGGAAGACCACGCCAGACAGTCAAACCAGGAGCAACAACTCAACGATAAGCTACATGATGGCCCTATTCAAATCTACTAGACAACAGGTGACAATCTTGGCTATTTGGCGTTACAATGAATGCCTGGGTGAGCCCTGGCGTTTATCACATAGTCGACCTCAACACACTAAGCCAGGGGATATATAGGAAGGTTAGGCCGTGGACAGACAGAGGTTCGAACAGCTAGTAGCAAAGGCAGTTGAGGACTTGCCTGAGGAGTTTCTTACCAAGCTGCATAATATTGACGTTGTGGTTGAAGACTATCCTACCTTTGGTCAGATGAGCAAGGTGGGTTTAGGGCGTGGTCAAACACTGCTTGGCCTCTATGAGGGCGTACCCCAAACTAAGCGAACCAGCCACTATGGACTGGTACCACCGGATAAGATAACAATATTTCAGAAGCCTATCGAGGCGAAGTGCAGGCATGGTGCTGAAATTACTGCTGAGATACAAAGGGTGGTAAGGCATGAGATAGCCCATCACTTTGGCATAAGTGATGCGAGACTGCGGCAAATTGAAAAGGGCAAATACTGATTGTGACTATGTTTTGGGTTGGTCTTGAAGTGGACTGCACCCCTATAATTGGACGGAAAGGTCAGGAGAGTGTGGATATGGTCACAGAACATTCCCAACCCAAACTGTCCAGTTTCATAGGTTTACCGCATTTCACATCAACAAAATCATTCAACGGCCCATCTACCCGCTTCAGAGCTTCCAGCATTGACCTGCCCATCTGTACCCCCAATTTGCCCTCACGGGCGGACTCAACTGTATCTCTGCCTCGGTTGCCAGTGCAGAGCATGGAACGCATCAGGGAGAGAAACGCATAGAATCACCTGGGAAGGCGTGTTAGCGCTGTTTCATTACTGACCTTCAACCTGCTCTAACCCGGAATCAGCCCTTTATCCACCCGAATGCTTTTTCCTTGTATTGCTCAGAGGTCACTAGGAATGGGCGGCCATTCCACTTATCCCAGGGATGTTTGAGTTTGGCAAGTGCCTCGCCAGAGCCTCGCTTGGAAGTCGGTCAGATTCCTGAGGGAAGGAAGTAACCAATCCGGGGGCAGCTGATATTACTGGGCAATCCGCTAAGATGCTGCTGGCGGTTGTTATTACAGGAATTTGCGGACATCAGTGACGTGCGCCGGCGGTTTTGGGGGGTAAGCAAACGAGACAAGGATCGCAGAAATGCCGAATAATATTGCAAACAGGGTGAAGGCAGTTATGTAGCTGCCGGTATTGTCGTATACCCACCCAGCGTAGATAGGAGCTGCCATTCCAAATGGTGTTAAGAAAACCATCGAGGTTCCTTCGATTGACCCAAAAGCCTTCCGCCCAA
>CAZHQV010000139.1:0-5198 GCA_964534285.1 uncultured Dehalococcoidales bacterium | reverse complement strand
CTCATACGCCAGATGAGGTAGACCTCATCAAGGGGTTGCGTTACGAATAGGAAGTTGTCCTCCATTCTCTTCTCGTCGATCATCTGCTTCATGCGCTCGAAGTACTCGTAGTCTCCGACATCGGGGAGACTGAAGACAAGACCGACTTGGGGATACTCAGCCCTCAGACTGGCACACAGTTCTATGCACATGTCGATGCCGTAGCGGTCTTGGCCTCCGTACCGGACTACTCTGAACGCACCTGCCGAAATCACCGGCGTGTGGGTGTCAATGAAACGCCGTACCTCGATGGGAAGGCCATCGGGTTCCTGTTGACTCTTCGTTGGTAGGAGAAATGCGGGGATGACTGAGATCCGTTCGGGTGTGGCACCCATAGCAACAAGTCTCTCCATTATCTCCGGGCTGACAGCGATACAATGGCCGGCAGATGAGAGCATCACCTTCAGCATCCTACGCCCAAGCAGGCTGAAATCGCCGGCACCGCATCTGAAGCTATGGTAGCTAAGTACAAACTTGGCTCTCTTGATCTTGGACAGGCAGAAGAAGAACATGGCGATCTTCCAGTCCTTGCTGGTGCTATGAACGTGAATAATGTCCTGCTTTGAGGTCAGAATACGGGGCCAATCACTGACTCGGCCAAGCTTGAGAACGTGCTCGGCATTCTTGACGCGTGAACTGGTGGCGAATACGGTGCACGGGATGCCACAGTTGAGGCAGTGAGCGTGTAGACGCTTGTTGTGCACGGAGACGCCGCCATAGGGTGGCGGGTAGGAGCCAACTAGCGCTACCTTCGGTCTGTTGATTCGCCTGTTCATTCTGTGAAAAGACATTTCTCTAGGGTAGACCCCCTGGACTATATGCCAACGGCCCTCCTCAGCATACAAGGGAAGTAGCGTGTATCGCCTAACTGGATCCTTTTGAGCACACCGGTCGACTTGTAACAGTTGTCTCGGTAGTCTATCAGTTCTTCCCTGATTATTTTCAGGTCGACAATCCTACCTGTGCTGTCCACTATCGACATGCTGCCGAGGTACCCCCGTCTGAACTTGTCGCCGGCCCAGACAGCTCTGTCGGAAGGAGTATCCAGCAGTCTCTGTATCAGGGCCTCTTCAAAGACGGTATCACCCTCGATGAGAATGGCACCGCTTTCCAGGTCCTCCCTGGCAAGCCACGCAGAATACACAGTGTTCGTTTTGTCATAGATGGTGTTCCAGAGACAGGCTACCTTCATACTTCTGTACCTGTGTCCTATCCTGCGTACCACAATGTCTCCCAGGTATCCAACAACAAGCGCTGTCTCCTGTATTCCGTTTTTCTCCAGGATGTCTAGTATTTGTTCAGGTATAGGTCTCCCGTTCACCTCCGTCAGGCATTTGGGCACCTCGTCGGTAAGCGGTCTCAGTCGACTGCCAATACCAGCGGCCAGAACTACTGCTCTCCTAATATTGCTCAAGCCCCATCAGTCTCGGCTCACAAACATCGCCTGGCCTTTGGTCAATACCCGAGGCTTTTGTCACATGCAGCCGTTGGGGTGGTTATCCATATTTCTCATGTAGTCTGGCCACAATCATTTCCATCACTCTCACAGTTTCTCTACCGTCTTCTCCAGTTACCGGAGGTTGAGAGTTATCCAGAATGCTATTGATAAACCTCTCTATTACGACATCATGTCCCAATCTCAGTTTTCCTGTTGCCAACTTAATGGCATTTGTCGCTATACCTCGTACTACTTGGGAAGAGATATCTAGGAAATAGCGAGCAAAGGGTATCGGCCGCGATGATACTCTCCTCCCACAGCGAATCAGCAGTATACTGGAAAGGTCTAAATGCAGAACCCCTTCGGTGCCCATAATATCAACATAGGCATGATGACGATTGCTGGCATAGGAAACAGTTATTGAACTCATAGCTTCTTCACTCTCTAACTCTATTCTGAACTCGTCAAATGGAGCCCACGGGTGTTCAAGAATATTCTTTGCAAAAATATCAACTTTCGTGACTTCATCTAAGAAAGCTAAGGACATATAGACAAAATGCGGACCTGTTTCCCCAATTAGTCCTCCAGGTAGTCCATGTATCCAGTAGTCTTTCTTCATTATCATCTCTTCTCTATGGTCAGAGATGAGGATTCTCATGCCAATGAAATCTCCGATAGAACCATTGGCGACAAGTTCCCGGGCTTTAAGAAAAGCAGGTTCAAAAAGCCGATTATGTATAACACACAATTTTGCCCCATTCTCTTTGGCGGCATCGATCATCCTGTCGCAATCGGAGGTCTTCAGAGCCATAGGTTTCTCTATTAATACGTGGCAGCCGTTCTGCAATACTTGTATGGCTAGAGCAGCATGGACTTGTGGAGGGGTGCAGATGTCAATGATATCCAGGTTCTCACCGGAGAGCATATCTGACAGGTCAGAGTATGCCTTCGGAATATGGTATTTGGCTGCCGTCTGTTGGGCAAGTCTCTCGTTCCTATCACATACAGCCTGCAACACCACGTTCTTTGACCTTAAGAACCCCGGAATATGCTGTTGCTGGGCAATACCCCCACAACCTACAAGTCCAACCCTAAGTCCGTTGGTCATCGCTACCTCTTTCTAGGTCAGTTCTGCGTAGAGACCTATGAGCCGTTGCTCCATAATATGCCAGCCATATTTCTGCTCGTATGCCCTTCTAGCATTTGCCCCAAGTTCTTGGCATAGCGCGGGATTATCTCTCAACTTTATTATCGCTTCCCTTATTTCTTCAATGTTGTTGGCATCCACTACCAAACCACAGTTCTCCTCATACACCTTGCTTGCTGTTGAAGTTCCTTGGTTTGCCAAGAAGGGCTTGCCACACATCATAGCTTGAAGCAACTTGCTGCCGCAGATATATTTGTGTTGAGGCACCAAAGGACTGCGAAGCTCAAACAACACGTCCGCCGCTTTGCTCCTTTCAAGGGTTTCGCGATATTCAAGCCTTCCCATAAACTCTATCTTCTCTGGCATTTCGTTGGACCATTCCTCAATTTCTTCAACCTGGTCTCCATATCCAGCAATAACTAGCTTCACATTCTCAATGTGTTTGACAGCTGAGACTAGCTTGTCTAAATTCAATTGCCTCATTTTGTTAAGCACGCTGGCTTGAAAGATCGTAAACTTCTCCTTCCTTCGAGGAGCGACATTGCTTTCGTGAAAGAAGTCAGGTGGTGAGTCATAGACTGCTACCACCTTTTTGTTAGGAATTCCACCCAGTTCTTCATTTTGCTCTTCGTCAGCCAGAATCACAGATGTTGCCAGCCGCATAAACAGCTTGTCCACCTGGATAAGAAAATGCCTCGCTATTCTTGGTAGAACTACTCGGTCTTCATAAGTCTCCAACAGTTCGTAGATAACGGGTTTCCTCTTCAACTTGCCGGCAATAGCAGCAGGCACAATTGAATCAAAATTTAGAGCATGGGCTATGTCCCACTTGGTCAGCATAAGGTGAAAGAAGCTAAGACACCACCAAATAGGTAGAAAGGGAAGTACTCTAATTCCCCAAAGAGCCTTGAGTCTTACCCGTATCTCCTTAAAGCTATCTTCGTGTTGATAGGGTGCAGAGGTCCGACATTCCCTGTCCCAACATAACAGAGTAACTTCATATCCTGCCTGATTGAAGGCCCGTATTTCTTTAGGTACCCTGATATCGCAGCCGAGCAGGTTCGTTCTTACTATGATAACCCTCTTCTTTATCATGAGTAGTGAAATACCTTGAAATTTTCCCCCCGTTAAGTTTACATCCTGTATTTCTTATGTAAGTTAGCAACGATCATCTCCATTATCCTCGTTGTTTCCCTACCTTCTTCGGCGGTCACGGGTGGTTGGTGATCGTTCAGGATACTGTCGATAAACCCTTCAATAATGGCATCATGACCAAAGAACGCCCTTCGATTTCCGGTCAACACAGCAGAGGCATTCCTTGCTATGCCGCTGATCATTTGCGAGACAGTGCCCAGCGAATAGCGCGCAATGGCTGCAGATTTCATGGAGTTACTTCTACCATGATGGACCAGCACCATGTTCCGGAGGTCCACATGCAAAGCCCCTTCAGTCCCCAGAAGGTCTATGGTGGATGCCCGCCTGTTGCTGGAGTAGGAGACTAGAATGGAGCTAGTGGCTTTCTCACCCTCAAGTTCTATTCTGAACTCATCGAAAGGGGCCCAATCATGCTCTAGAAAGCTTCTGGCGTACACATCGACGTTTTTTGCTTTGCCTATGAAAGCCAAAGACCTGTATACTGCATGAGGTCCTGATTCTCCGATTAGGCCGCCGGGGAGTTTGTGGATCCAGTAGTCCTTCCTCATTATCATCTCATCCCTGGGATCAGACATGAATATCCTCATGCCAATAAAATCGCCAATAGCACCTTCAGCGACAAGCTTCCTGGCCTTGATGACCGGTGGATAGAAAAGCTGATTATGGACTATACACAAGTGCACTCCATGTTTTTGGGATGCATTAATCATTTCATCACAATCGGAACTCCTAAGTGCCATGGGCTTTTCCAGTATCACATGGCAGCCGCTCTCCATTGCGGCTATCGCCAAAGGACTGTGTATCTGCGGAGGAGTACAGATATCAACCATGTCCAGGTTTTCCTCTGCAAGCATGTGTGATAGGTCAGAATATGCCTTCGGGATGTGATATCTATTTGCAGTGTCTTTGGCCAGGCTTTCATTCTTGTCACAGACAGCCTGAACACCAACCTTCCCTTTCAATCTCATGAATGCCGGGATGTGTCTCATGCCAGCTACGGCACCGCAGCCAACTATGCCTACTGTCAGCTTGTTTGCACTCATCACCCTCCTCACTATGGCATCAGAACCTACTACTGGCCTCTACGTTGTCCGAGTTCTCCGCAAACCAGTGATGCACTTTCCGCAAGCCGGCCTCGAAGTCCGTCTGTGGCCGATAGTCCAGGAGTCTTTTCGCCTTCTCGATGGAGGACAGGAGCTGCCGCTTGGCGTCCCAGTCCCTTCTCTCGACGTAGGCCACACCCCCCTTATTACCTGTGATTGTGTTTACCATATTTGCCAGGTCTATGACCCGGTGCTCCTCTCCGGAGCCGAGGTTGATGGCTTCACCTATCGCCTCATCCCTTACGCCCATAGCCAGCAGGCCGTTGACGATGTCATCCACGTAGGTCCAGTCCCTGGTCTCGGTGCCGTCGCCGGT
>CAZHQV010000138.1:0-5226 GCA_964534285.1 uncultured Dehalococcoidales bacterium | reverse complement strand
CATCCAGTTATCGAAACCGTCCCGGGACAGATAGTGACTAAGAAAAGCGTGGAGAGGGTGAAGGTTGAGGATGGCGCAATCATATCTGACCTGGAAAGGGACATTCTGAAGCTTGTGGTGGTGGAGAGGCACAGGGCTAGCGGCAATATTGGCCTAGGGCTGGTCAAGGGCTTTGGCTTGAAGCGAGGGGCATTGGCCTCTTCGGTAGCTCATGATTCCCATAACATAGTAGCTGTAGGCGCTGACGATGTTGACATACTTAGAGCGATCGAGGAAATCCAGAGACTACAAGGTGGGCTTGTTGTCTGTGCCAACCGCCAAATCATCGCCTCTCTACCGCTACCCGTTGCAGGTCTCCTTTCCCTTGAGCCCCTGGAGGAAGTCGTCTCTCAGTTTGAGAATCTGGAGAAAACTGCCACGGGCTTGGGCAGTCTGCCTCCGGCACCCTTCTCCATACTCTCCTTCCTCGCTTTGCCAGTCATCCCTGAGTTGAGGCTGACTGATTTGGGACTAGTGGATGTGACGCAGTTCAAATTGATTTAGGAAGCTTTGTCCACGTTATTCGGATACTTGAAAAAACTGAACGGGGGCGTTAACCTTTATCGAAAATAGAAAGTAGGAGGTAATATGGACTTTAACCTTACTAGGCAACAGGAGATGCTAAGGGACACAGTTCGCCAGTTTGCTGACAGCGAATTGGCTCCCAGAGCCTTGGAGCTGGATGAGAAGGGAGAGTTTCCCTTCGATATCATCAAGAGAGCTGGAGAGATGGGCCTGATAGGGGTCATGACGCCAAAGCAATACGGCGGGACGGAGATGGGGCATCTGGCGAGGATGATAGTCATAGAGGAAATATCTCGAGTCTATCCCCCTTTGGGCTTCTTCTTCCAAACAGGGCACTTGGGGCATTATTCCATACAGAATTGGGGCACAGAGGAACAGAAGGCAAAATATCTCCCTTCTCTGTGCAAGGGAGAGAAGCTGGTCTGTGATGCTATCACTGAGCCCTCCGGGGGCTCCGACCCTACAGCCACTCAGACCACCGCCCAGCTCGAAGGGAACGAGTTTGTCATCAATGGCAGAAAGGTCTACATCACTCTGGCGGGAGTAGCTGACCTTGCTTGCGTCCTTGCCAAGACAGACGACAAATTCAACACCATTCTGGTGGAGAAAGGGACTCCCGGCTTTGAAATCGTAAGAAGGGAGAACATCGCCGGATTTCGTACCACGCCAGTCAATGAGCTAGCCTTTACCAACTGCAGAGTCCCCAAGAGCAATCTCGTCGGTCAGGAGGGACGAGGCCTGGGAATAGGTCTGACTACTATCAGCGTGATTGGTCGAACAGGTGTTGCTGGCATCGGACTGGGAATTGCCAGAGGATGCTACGAAGCCGCCTTAAGGTTCGCCAAGGAGAGAAAGCTATATGGCAAACCCATAGCCGAGCTTCAAGCCATACAGTTTGCACTTGTTGACATGAACGTGGACTATGAGGCAACGAAGTGGATTTCCTACTACGCCGCCTGGCAGATTGACCAGGGTGCAGATATTAGGGCAATAGGACCGGATATAGCCCGGGCGAAGCTCCTCGGCTGTGAGTTAGCCAATAAAGTAGCTCCCAAGGCAGTGCAAATAATGGGTGGCTATGGAGTTTCTGAAGAGTATCACGTCGCTCGCCGCCTCAGGGACGCATTGCAGCTCTTCCCAGCGGCAGGCACCCAAGAGATTATGAAAGTCACCATCGGAAGGAGCATTATGGCTTAGCCATGGCTTTGAATATTCTCGTCTGTATCAAGCAGGTTCCAGACCCCGAGCATTTCTCCAGGGTCTCTCTTGATCCAGTAACCAAGACCATAAGCCGGGAAGGGATACCTTCCATCATTAATCCCCTGGACAAGAATGCCTTGGAGGAGGGACTGAGAATCAGGGACAAATTCTCGGGGGACGTAGCCGTAATGACGATGGGCCCCCCTCAAGCGAGGAAAGCTCTGGAGGAGGCCTTAGCCATGGGCGCCGACGAGGCCTTCCTCCTTTGTGACAGGGCTTTCGCCGCAGCAGACACGCTCGGTACAGCTTGTGCTTTGGCCCCCGGCATTCAGGAGGTGGGGCCCTTCGACCTGATTCTTTGTGGCAACGAGACGGTAGACAGCGGCACCGGACATGTGGGGCCCCAGATTGCTCAGTTCTTGAACATAGCCTATGTAACCAACGTCAAAGAAATCGCCTTCGAGGAAGAAAGGACTTTGATGGTGAAACGAGCTCTAGAGCAGGGATATATGAGGGTGAGGGTTGGTCTTCCAGCCGTCCTAGCCGTGAATAAGGAAATCAATAAGCCGCGGCTTGTAACGGCATTTGGCATAATTGGGGCCGCGGAGAAGCAAATCACAGTCTTGGACTGCACAGGACTTGGAGTCAATCCCAACGACGTCGGTATCACTGGCTCACCCACAAGGGTTGTGGAGACTTTCCAGCGGGTCTCACGGCGTAGACGGGAAGTCATAACTGGCTCGCCCGAAGAGGCCGTGAAAAAGGCCGCCGAGAGGCTCAAAGAGCTTGGTGCTTTAGTACCATGAGCAAGGAAATCTGGGTTTGGGCGGAGCAACGCCAGGGCACGCTGATGCCTGTATCCCTTGAGCTTCTTGGCAAGGGACAAGAACTCTCTGGGAAGCTTGGGGGTAAGGTAGCGGCAGTTCTTATCGGCGGCGAAGTGAAGGGGCTGGCCTCTGAGCTCCTGGAGCATGGCTGTGACAAGGTCTACATAGCCGAAGATCCCGCCCTTTCTCTCTATCAAAGCGGTCTATACGGCAATCTGCTGGCGCGGTACATCGAGGAAAACAAACCGGAAATCGTATTGTGGGGAGCCACGAGTGTTGGGGGTGAGCTGGCGGCATGGGTGGCAGCCAAGCTGAGGACTGGGCTAACTGCCCACTGCATAGACTTGTATATTGATGAGATCGAGGGAAAGCTTCAACTCGTACAGGTTGTGCCCGGCTGGGGTGGAAACCTGGGGCTCAAAATCGTCTGCGACACCAGACCCCAAATGGCTACTGTGAAGCCCGGCGTAATGGCGGAACCTCCTCGAAGAAAAGCTGAGGGGGAAATTGTCCCACTCGCCACCGAGATAAAGGAAAGCGATTTCAGGGCGGAGACTACCGAAATAGTGGAAGAGGAGCTTGAGGAGAGGCCGCTAGAAGAGGCCAAGATAGTGGTGGCTGGAGGCTGGGGGTTGAATTCCCTTGGGAGTTTCGAGCTGGTTGGTGAACTGGCTAAGGTCCTCGGAGGAGCTGTAGGCGGGACACGTCCAGCCTTAGATAAAGGGTGGATAACAGAGAGCAGGCTGATAGGTCAGAGCGGCAAAACTGTATCTCCAGACTTATTCGTAAGCTTGGGGGCCTCCGGGGCAGCGCAATTCACCACGGGCTTCGAAAAAGCCAAGGTCATCCTGGCTGTGGAGCAAAATCCGCAAGCACCCATCTTTGAAATGGCCGATATAGGAATCATGGGTGACCTCAGAAACGTCCTGCCTCTGTTGATACAGGAATTGAAGAAAGGACTATGAGTCAGCCTCCCGCTGCATGAGCTTCTCTGCGTAGCTGAGCAGCGTCTCCTGCCGCTTGGGAGGAACCTTCTTTGTTTCCAGGTATACCCTTAGAGCTTCGAGAGGGCTCATTCCTTCGGCAGCCCAATCTCCCAGCCTGGGGCGCGCCTCTCTCCTAACATCCTTGGCAAGAATGACATACTGAGCCTCTTTAAGTGCCTGCTGTATTTCGTTTTCCTTGAGCGAATTCTCCAGGCACTGAGGCAAGGAGACCTGCAATCTGACTATGGCATCCTTGATTTCGGATTCCTTCTGAGCAATAGCTTGGAGCACAGCGAAGGTGGGATTATCATCGGTCATATCAATGTCGACCTTGATCGTGAGAAAGGTTCGAGCCGGAATCTCCCGAAATTCGTATTGGGCTCCTCTGTCACTACCCTTGCGCGGGACATCCACAAGGCAAAACCCCTTCTTTTCTCCTTCATCGCCAAAGTCAAGACGCTCCAGGCTGCCGGAATAGACCATAAGCGGCTGTTCCCGCAGTTTCTGGTGATTGTGAATATGTCCCAAGGCGACATAATCAAAGCAGGGGAGGGCCACATTGGTAGGAAGCAGAACGGGGTCTCTACCAATTGTCATGACCCGCTCCGAGCCCTGCTTGGCTGTAGATACGGAAACGTGGGCAGCCAGAATAGAGGGCAATGCCGGGTCCAGTTTGGTGCTCAGCTCGAACAGTCTTTGTGTCATGATTTGCTGCAGCCTGTCATTGATACCCTCTATGGTAAGGTTCTTGTCTTCCTCTCTACTTAGCAGCGCGCTTCTCCTCGGCCAGGGCAGAGCCACCACTTGAATCTCCCCGCTTTTCGTAGCTATACGATAGATATCAGGGCGGTTACCTACATAAACGTTATCCACTCGCAGAGTATCGTATATCTCCACCGTGGTGGCTCGTCCTACTGCATTGGGCAAGTCATGATTGCCCACCACGAGAAAGACAGGAATATCCTCCTCCGATATTCTCTTGAGCCGTCTGGCGAACTCGCGTTGCTGGGTTTGAGACGGGTTGCGGCTTTTGTAGGCGTCTCCGCAGAACAGGACCAGGTCCACCTGTTCGCTTGTGGCGCAGTCAACAACCTGATCCAGCGCCTTCAGGATGTCGCTGAAGCGGCTGGATAGCCCTGTCCGCGGATCGAAAGAACTGTAGCTTTCCACTCCGAGGTGGAGGTCAGCAAAGTGGAGGATTCTCACTTCTGTCTTGTTGCCCACAGAGGAGAGGTCTCAAAAGGCTCACCGCTCAGCTTGGCAAGCAGGGTTTTCTCCAGCCCCTTCACAGGGACCCGAATCTGCGCCAGGCTATCCCTTTCCCGGATGGTGACCTGGTTATCCTCCAGAGACTCGAAATCTATAGTAACGCAATAGGGAGTGCCAGTCTCATCCTGGCGTCGGTACCTCCGACCTATGCTCTGGGAATCATCATAGTAGGTCGTGAAGCTGCGGCAGAGTTCCTTGTGGACTTCTTTAGCTAGAGGAGTCAACTTTTCGTTCCTGCTCAGAGGCAAAACAGCCACCGTTACAGGAGCCAGAGAAGGGTGCAAATGGAGGACTGTTCTCGTTTCGCCCTCCACTTCCTCGTCATCATAGGCATCTATGAGGAAAGCCAGGAAGGAGCGGTCAACGCCGGCCGAAGGCTC
>CAZHQV010000137.1:0-5352 GCA_964534285.1 uncultured Dehalococcoidales bacterium | reverse complement strand
TTCCCTCGAACCTCAAAGAAATTGCACAAGTTGGTGTGCCAGTGGTGCAAACCGTGAAACCCTATAGTGACAGGAGGAAGGTTGCAAAGTGGTTGTCTGACGCTGAAGAGGCGGGCGTAACCTGGGTTGGTATAGAGATTGATGCTGGACAAGGAACCAAAATATTGGATCAACAGATTGCTAAAGATTGCACTCCGATTTCGCTGGATGAACTTAGGGATATCAGGCAAAGAGTAAGCAGGCCATTCGTCCTGAAGGGGGTTTTGAGTCCCTGGGACGCTGAAAAGGCTCTAGAGGTGGGGGCGGATGCAATTGTGGTATCTAACCACGGTGTACACACGGTTGATTATTTACCTCACCCCCTTGAGGTCATGGGTGATATTGTTAGTGTGATCGCTGGCAAGATTCCTATCATTGTCGACGGTGGTTTCAGGCGGGGGACTGACGTGTTAAAAGGATTGGCATTCGGCGCCCAAGCTGTGGGGATAGGAAGACCTATACTCTATGGCTTGGCCGCCGGTGGGGAAAATGGAGTGAGGGCAGTCATCACCGAGATGGGAGAGGAGTTAAGAAGAGCAATGACGGTGATAGGCGTAAAAGATCCTTACAGTGCTCACAAAGGGTTTATTCTACATGATTGACTCACATCCATAGGCGGGTGGGGCACTTGAGACACCTTTCTGACAGGTTATGATGCGATACGGCTGGTCGTTCACCAGAACATCTTTCGAGGAAAGTAGAATCTGAGTCGGGTGGGGCAATATCAATGAGTGCTGTTAAGAGGAAAGAGGTCATTGTGAGGACGCATGTCTTAAGAGGGTTAGTTTTGAGTGCTCGAGCGGCACGAATTGGAAGACCTACACTGTATGGTTTGGCCGCAGGTGGTCAGGATGCAGTGAAGGCAGTCATGACTGAGATGGCAGAGGAGTTAGTAAGGGCAATGACGGCAATGGGCGTAAAAGGTCTTTGCCGTGGTCACAAAGGGACTGGTCTACACTGGTAACGCGCGCCCATAGCGAGCGGCGAATTTTGAACACGAGTGTAAGCGCTAATACCTGAGGGAGGGTAATATCAATGAGTGCTGCTGAAAGGAAAGAGGTCATCTTGAGTGAGGTAGAGGCTGGGAAGCTGATTCATGATGGCATGACCGTGGCTATCGGTGGTTTCATAAATTCACTCCACCCCATGGCGATTATCAGACAAATAATACGCAACCAAGTGAAGAACCTGACTCTGATAGGTTCCGCGAATGCTGGCCTGGACGTTGACCTGCTTATTGGGGCGGGGTGTGTCAAGAAAGTGATTGCCACTTATGTGGGTGCAGAGTTGCTAGCGCCAATTGGACCTATGTATCGGGCCTTGGCGCAAGCGGGCGAAATAGAAACATGGGAGTGTGACGAAGCAATCATGTATGCTGGTTTGAGGGCGGAGATCCAGAAGTTGCCTTTCCTCCCTCTGCGTGATGAGATCGGGACCTCGTATCCTGAGATCAACCCTGATTTGAAAGTATTTGAGGATCCGATTAGAGGTGAAAGACTAATTGCGGTACCAGCGATTTCGCCGGAGATAGCGATACTGCATGCTGGATATGCAGATTGCTATGGAAATGTTCAGCATGTTGGTTCAACCTTGAACGACGAGATCATTTGGATGGCTGCAGACGCGACTATAGTAGAAGTAGAGAAAATAGTATCGAATGAGGAAATCAAGCGTTCACCACAAAGCACGAAAATGTATGGGGTTGAGGGTATCGTGAGAGCTCACTATGGTGCACACCCGTATGCAAGCCCTGGCTTCTATGTTGAGGATAGAGACCATATCAAAGAATACGTAGCTGCCGCGACGGCCTATCTAAAGACTGGAGACCGAGGCCCATTCCAAGCTTACCTTGATAAATACATTTACGAACCTGAGACTCACTTGGACTATCTAGAGCGTATAGGTGTAACACGGTTGTTATCTCTTCACGAGTACTAGATGAACATCTGCAGACGGGGTAAGGAGCAATGAAAAAAGAATATGCAACAGACTACACCATACCAGAGTTGTTAGCGAGCTTCCTTTCACATGACCTCGAGGACGGCGAGGAAATGATAGTAGGAGCAGCTACTCCTATTGCAAGAGCAGCAGTCCTACTGGCTCACATCACAAGAGCACCTAATATGAAGCTTTTGCTGGCCTATTCCGTAACTAACCTTGTTAACGTGCCTGTCATGGCAGCCTTCGATACAGAGGTCGACTATCGTCAAGCTAACTGGGCAGAAGCCTACTTTGTGGATGAGGATCTCATGATGCAGGTAAAACGTTGGGCGACTCGCCGTCGTTTCTTCGTAGGTGCTCTCCAGATAGATAAGCATGGCAACTCCAATTTAATAGGCATAGGCGATGATTACGGGCATCTGAGGGTGCGAGGCGCTGGTGCCGTGGGGACACCAACACCTTCTAGCAGTGCCAAATGCTATTACCTATTAGTGAATTCGCACAGTAAGCGTTTATTTGTAGAAAAATGCGATTTCATTTCGTCATTCGGTTGGGGTGATGGCGGTCTAGATCAGAGGAAGAAACTAGGGCTTGTCGGGGGTGGACCTAAGTACGTGCTTACGCCGCTATGCATAATGGATTTTGAAGAAAAGACGAAGCGGATGCGCCTAAAGTCCGTTCATGGTGGGGCCACAGTAGCAGATGTAACGAATAACACCGGTTTTGAATTGATTGTTCCTGAAGAAGTACCTCAGACTGAACCTCCGACCAAGAAGGAGATAGAGCTACTTAGAACGAGAATTGACACAGCGGGCTTGCTTAGGAGTATATGACATGAAGGAGGAACACCAGTGAGTCCAAGAAGAGAAACAACACCGAGCCTTGAACATATTGTCACCCCAAGATCGGTCGCGATAATCGGTGCGTCAGCGACTCCTGGTAAGTGGGGTCACGAGATACTAAAAGGTATCATAACTGGCGGTTACGAAGGACGTGTCTACCCAGTGAACCCAAAGGGGGGTGACATACTAGGGCTAAGAGCGTATTCCAAGGTATCGGATATAGATGGACCAGTTGATCTGGCTATAATAGGCACTCAGGCCCAACTCGTTTTGGATAGCGTAAGGGATTGCCGGGAGAAAGGGGTAAAAGGTGCAGTTATTATTAGTGCAGGATTTCGTGAAACAGGGGAGTCAGGAAAGAAATTGGAGGAGGAGCTTGTAAAAGAGGCGGGTAATGTAAGAATAATTGGCCCTAACACCATGGGAATTATGAACCTATCGATTAACCTTAATGCGACATTCTTGCATCCGCTCAAAGGCAAGATCAGCATATTGACCCAAGGTGGAAATGTTGCTGTTGAAGCTGAGTATAATGCCCGCAAGAGAGGCATAGGTTTCGATAAACTTTTGCATGTTGGCAACCAGTCCGACGTGAGCATTCCTGAATTTCTCGACTATCTCAAAGACGATCCAGATAGTGAAGTAATACTGCTCTATATTGAAGGCCTTCAAGAGAAGGGAGGTGAGCAGTTAGCAAGAATAGCGAAGGAAGTCACCAGGATTAAGCCGATTGTAGTATTGAAGACAGGGGTGACTAAGGCCGGTTCCCGGGGTGCCCTATCCCACACTGGTTCGTTGGCGGGCGAGGATCGAATATACGGCGCTGCTTTCAAGCAAGTGGGAATGATCAGGGTTGCTACGTCTCATGAGCTGATCAATGTGGGCGAGGCCTTGCTAAAAGCACCAATAATGAGAGCTAATAAGTTTGGAGTCCTGACCGATGGTGGTAGTCACTCTGCCATGGGGTGTGATGCCGCTTCCAAATATGGCCTGGAACTTCCTTTTCTATCAGAGGAGACTCAAGAAAGATTGCGGGGTATTTTGCTTCCACAATCGATCAGGTGGAACCCTGTTGATTTCGCAGGGGCGGCTGATGCTGATTTGCGTGTCTTTCCCAGAGCTGCTGAATTGATGTTGCAGGATGATAATGTCGATGGCTTGTTAATTGCTGGAGCAGTTTTCGGCGGATATTCAGCGTGGTTTGGGGCAGGCGCAGAGGAAGAAGTGGCACACCTCCTTGTTGATTTGCCGACGAAGTATGGCAAACCTGTAGTATTGCACAACTACTTCGGCGTGGAAGACTCGCTGGCTGTACAAATAATGAGCAAGGGAGGGATTCCCGTATATCCGATTGTGGAAGACGCAGCTAGATGTCTTGCAGCATTGGCTGAGTACGGTTTGTATTTGGAGAAGGCGAGAAGAGTGACTAGTAGCGTCAGTTTAGGATCGAAGATCAAGAAAAGCACCAGCGTTGATCAGATCATCAAGGGGATTGCAGCGACACGAGGCTCTCTACTTGAGACGGAGGCGAAGGGAATCCTGAGAGAATACGGCATACCTGTTACTGATTTCGGATTAGCTGCAAATCGCGAGCAGGCCGTTAGCATAGCTAGACGTCTCGGGTATCCTGTCGCCATGAAGGTCGTTTCACCACAGATTATACACAAAACGGATGCAGGGGGCATAAGGCTAGATTTGAAAGCTGATGACGAAGTCTCCAAAGCCTTTGATGATATTGTTGAGAATGTTAAGAAGTACGACAAAGACGCGCAGATTGAAGGCATCATGATTTCTCCTATGGAACGTGAAGGATCTGAGGTTATCGTTGGTGCGACAAGAGATCCGCAGTTTGGCCCAGTGATAATGTTTGGGCTCGGAGGAGTGTTTGTTGAGGTATTGAAGGACGTTGCGTTCAGAATTGTGCCTTTAGAGAGACGCGACGCCTACGAAATGATCAAAGAGGTGAAAGGGTACCCCGTTCTTGAAGGGGTGCGGGGGCAAAAGGGGAAGGACATCGATGCCCTTGCCGATATTATCTTGAAGGTGTCAAACTTGGTAATGGAGAATGAAGTGATCGGAGAACTGGATTTGAATCCGATATTCGTTTTTGAGAGAGGCGCCTCGGTAGTTGATGCTCGGATGATACTCTCGCAGAAGGGACTAAGTTAGATTTCGATATTGTCATATTGAGGTATTGATCCAAACGGTAGGGCAGTTCAACTGGGTGGGAGCCGCCTAGGTAACGGTCTGAAGCTGACTAATTCGTGTGGAGGATTCAAACTACAGGGCGCCAAATGGCTATGGAAGCTGCTAGAAAATTGGATGGTGCCCTTCGGTCTTCCTCACGAGACTTGACTCGCTGCTGATTCATCCGCTTGAGGCTAGTAGGCCTAACTGCGTTAGAATGGAACGCTTCATCCCAAGCAGAAGACGATGGATACTCTGAGAGGCAAATGCGCCATCGCAGGCGTTGGCGAAACTGAAGTGGGTCGCGTGCCTGGCGTGACTGGCATGTCCCATGCCCTCCAGG
>CAZHQV010000136.1:4601-5386 GCA_964534285.1 uncultured Dehalococcoidales bacterium | reverse complement strand
GCTGAACGAGGCATCTCGAAGCATGGAGCAAGCCCTGACACCGGATGAGATATTCAGCGCAGTGGCAGGGGAGCTCGAGAAGCTTGGCTTCCGCTGTACGGTTTTCCTCACAGACCAGGGCCGGAAGAGGCTCTTCCTCAAATACTGGAGCTACAAGACCGCAGCGATAAAGGCCGCTGAGAGGCTCGTGGGCCGTAAACACGAGGATTTCCCGATACTCATCGAAGCTGTAGACGAATATGGAAAAACGGTCTGGGAGAGGGAGACCGTCTTTATAGAGAATGTGAAAGATGTCATACGGCAGCTATTTCAGCCTGTATTACCTGGGCCCTCCAAGAAGCTCGCCGGGCCGGTAGCGAAACTACTGAAAGTTTCGAAAGACATTAACGCCCCCCTCATAGCGGGGGATGAGGTCGTCGGCATGCTCTCGGTGCAATCGGGTGATCTGACCAGAGACGACATGCCGGCCATCACCGCCTTCGCCTATCAGATGGCCGCCGCCTGGCACAAGGCCACATTGCTGCAGGACTTGAAGAGGAACCTCGCGGAGCGCAACCGGGCGGAGGAGGCGCTACAAAAAGCGCATGATGAGTTGGAACGACGTGTTGAAGAGCGTACTGCCGAGTTGGTGGAATCAAACGAACAACTAACACGAGAAATTACGGAGCGCAAGCGTATGGAGGAAGCGGTGGGGGAAGAGAGTAATAGGGCACAGAAATACCTTGATGTAGCAGGGGTCATGTTTGTGGGTATTTACGCCAAAGAAGAGGTCGCCCTCATAAACC
>CAZHQV010000136.1:0-4591 GCA_964534285.1 uncultured Dehalococcoidales bacterium | reverse complement strand
ATACGAACAACAGGAAGTCATCGGCAAGAATTGGTTCGATAATTTCCTCCCGGAAGGAATCAAGGATGAAGTAAAATCTGTTTTCCAAAAGCTGATGGCTCGACAAATTGAGCCGATTGAATATTTTGAGAATCCTGTTTTAACCAAAAGCGGCCAGGAAAAGATGATCGCATGGCACAATACTGTACTAAGAGATGGAGCAGGCAATATCATTGGCACCCTCAGTTCGGGAGAGGACATCACCGAGCGCAAGCGGGCGGAGGAGAAGCTGAAGGAAAGCGAAGAGAGATACAGAAGCCTGGTGAACAACATTAGATTGGGAATATTTAGGAACACGCCCGGGCCAATTGGAAAGTTCCTCGAGGTTAATCCAGCCATGGAAGAAATAACTGGCTACTCCAGAGAGGAGTTGCTTCGAGTGAATGTTTCAGACTTGTATCAGCGTCCGCAAGAACGGAGAGCATTTGCTGAGGAAATAGTTGCTGTGGTAGGAAAGACGATCACAAAAGAGCTAAGATTCAGGAGAAAAGACGGGGCTCAAATAGTGGTGTCGGATACAACGGTTGCCGTCAGAGATGACGCCGGTCAAGTTCAATATTTTGACGGTATTCTCGAGGACACCACCGAGCGGAAGCAGGCAGAGGAGAGGGTGCAACATCTTAACCTAGTGCTGCGTGCTATCCGCAGTGTCAATCAGGTCATAGCCCGGGAAACAGACCGCAGCCAGTTGCTAAAGGGCATCTGCCGTAGTCTTACTGAGACTCGCGGCTATTACAATGTCTGGATAGCTCTGCTGGATGAGTCAGGCAAGCTTAGGGAATGCGCCGAGTCTGGTCTGGGCGATGATTTCCTGCCCATGAAGAAGCGTCTGGAGCGCGGGGAGTTGACTCACTGTGCCCGCAGGGCGCTGGAGCAATTCAGCCCGATTATGACCGAGAACCCGCCGGTGAACTGCAGCGATTGCCCCCTATCCGGGAACTACAAGGGCAGGGGAGCACTAACCACACGATTGCAGCAGGGCGCGAAGTGCTATGGCATCATGTCTCTTTCCACTCCGGCTGAGTTGCTGAGCGATGATGAAGAGGTCGTACTCTTCCGGGAGATTGCCGACGACATCGCCTTTGCCCTAGGCAGCCTGGAACTTGAGGAGAGGCGCAAGAAGGCGGCAGAGGAGCTAGAGGAATCGGAGGAGCGCTACCGGGCCCTGGTCGAGGCTGGTGAGCATATGGGAGAGGCTATTATTCTATTGCAGGACACCGACAAGGTGGAAGCTGCACACCTCTTCGCCAACGACGAGTGGGTGCGGATGACTGGCTACAGCCTCGAAGAGCTCAGGGGAATATCCTACCTCGACCTTATCCATCCCCGTGATCGCGATGCCGTAGCTGACAGAAACCGACGACGGTTCCAGGGAGAAGACGTTCCCGGCCGCTGGGAAATCTCAATTGTGGCCAAGGACGGTACTGAGCTGCCCGTGGAAGGTGCTGGCACCGGTATCACCTACAAGAACAGACCGGCGGCAGTCGGTTATAATAGAGACATCACCGAGCGTAAGAAGGCTGAACAGGAGCTAAAGGAATCGGAGGAGCGCTACCAGGCCATGGCGGAGGCTGGTGAGCATATGGGAGAGGCTATTATTCTATTGCAGAACACCGACAAGGTGGAAGCGGCCCACCTCTTCGCCAACCAGGAGTGGGTGTGGATTACTGGCTACACCCCTGAAGAGCTCAGGGAAATATCCTACTTCGACCTTATCCATCCGCGCGACCGCGATGCCGTAGCCGACAGAAATCGACGCCGACTGGAGGGAGAAGATGTTGCTGGCCTTTGGGAAATCCACATTATTGCTAAGGACGGTACTGAGGTGCCCGTGGAGGGTATTGGCGCCCTTCTCACCTACCAGGGCAGACCAGCCGTAGCTGGTTACATCCGGGACATCACCGAGCGCAAGAGAGCAGAAGAAAAACTCAAGGCATCGCTGGAGGAGAAGGAAGTATTGCTAAAAGAGATTCACCATAGGGTCAAGAACAATTTGCAGGTGATATCCAGCCTGCTCAAGCTTCAGTCTGGGTATATCGAGGATGCAAGGTATGCCGGGATGTTCAAAGATAGCCAGGACCGGGTAAAGTCAATGGCCCTGGTGCATGAGAAACTATATCAGTCTGAAGATTTAGCCAGGATTGATTTTGCTGGATACATTGAGAGTATGGTGGAGGAGTTGCGCCGGTCTTATAGGTCTGAGAGAGCCGGGATTGGCATAAAGACAGAGGTCGAGAACATCAGGCTGGGAGTTGATTATGCCATTCCTTGTGGATTAATCATCAATGAACTGGTATCCAACTCCCTGAAGCATGCCTTTCCCCAAGGAGAGGGAGGTGAGGTTAGAATTGCCATGCGGCAGGTTGGTGAAGATGAAGTGGAGCTGGAGGTGAGCGATAATGGGATTGGCCTACCGGAGAGCGTGGGTGTCAGGAATGCAGAATCATTAGGTTTGCGTCTGGTTAGCATGCTGGCAGAGGACCAACTTGTGGGTGAAATAAAGGTGGACAGGGGCAAAGGAACTAGATTTCGAATTGGATTCAGAGTGAGGGAATAATGGCGAGAGCCAGGATATTAGTTGTAGAAGATGAGCGGATTGTTGCCGAAGACATAGGGGAGAGTTTGAATAAACTTGGCTATTCTGTTGTGGCCATAGTTTCCAGTGGTGAGGAAGCGGTGGAGAAAGCGGAAGAGCTAGCTCCGGACTTAGTGTTGATGGACATTGTGCTCAGAGAGGATGTGGATGGGATAGGAGCTGCTGAGCAAATTCGGGCACGTTTCAGAATTCCGGTGGTGTATCTTACTGCCTATACTGATGATGAGAGATTGAAGCGAGCGAAGGAGACGGAGCCATTTGGCTATATAGTCAAACCGTTTGAGGAGAGGGAGCTGTATACCAGCATAGAGGTAGCTCTTTACAAGCACAAGATGGAGGAGGAATTAAGGAGCTCACGCCAGCAGTTGCGTGATCTGGCGGCACATTTACAATCGGTAAGGGAGGAGGAAAGAGCCGGCATTGCCCGGGAGCTGCATGATGAGATGGGGCAGGCGTTGACGGCGTTGAAGATGGACTTATCCTGGTTGAACAAGAGATTAGCCAAGGATGACATATCGCTGGTGGAGAAGGTAAAGGCGATGTCAGGGCTGACTGATAGGACCATCCGAATGGTGAGAAGGCTTTCCACAGAATTAAGGCCGGGGATACTGGATGATCTTGGTCTTAGCGCAGCGATTGAATGGCAAGCGGAAGAATTTGAAGAAAGGACGGGGATCGAGTGTGGAGTTAGCGTAGATGGAGGGGTTATTATTTTGGAGCAGGACCGTTGCACAGCGATATTCCGCATATTTCAGGAGGCGCTGACGAACGTAGCTCGTCATGCCAGAGCGACGAAGGTGAGAGCGAGTTTGAAGGAGGAAGATGGTGAGTTGGTGTTGGAAGTGAAAGATAATGGCAGAGGGATAACAGAGAAGCAGATTTCCTTAGCCAAGTCATTTGGGATAATGGGGATGCGGGAGCGAGTATATCCCTGGGGGGGAGAGGTCAAAATCAGTGGTATTCGGGGGGAAGGGACTACGGTAAGGGTAAGTATTCCGCTTGGTAGGGAAGGAGAGAGCTGATAAAGATACTGGTTGCAGATGATCACCCGGTAGTTCGTGAAGGGCTGAAGCAGATATTGTCGGAAACTCCTGACATAGTGGTAGCTGGAGAAGCGGGCACTTCTCAGGAAGTGCTAAACGAGGTATGGGGGAATGATTACGATGTAGTTTTGTTAGATATTTCCATGCCGGGGAGGGATGGGCTGGATATATTAAAGGAATTGAAGAGTGTAAAGCCTGGTATTCACGTGCTGGTGTTAAGCGTGCATCCCGAGGAGCAATATGCGGTGCGGATGTTGAGGGCGGGAGCCTCTGGATATTTAACCAAAGAAAGTGCGCCGGATGAATTGATAGCGGCGATACGGAAGGTATCGCTGGGGGGGAAATATGTCAGGTCATCATTGGCTGAGAGACTAGCTTTTAATCTGGGGGTTGATGCGGAAAAGCCACCGCATGAAAGGCTATCTGACCGTGAGTATCAGGTGATGTGTATGATTGCCTCAGGGAAGACGGTGAACGAGATAGCCGGGGAAATCTTGCTGAGCGTAAAAACCATTAGCACCTATCGAAGTCACGTCCTGGAAAAAATGAACATGAAGAACAGTGCCGAGTTAATCCATTATGCCATAAAACACAGGCTGGTGGATTGACGTAGGACAAAGACCGATAACTTATCGAGGCAAACTCCTACCAAGTAATCAGACAAACTCTGATACCCCGTTCAATATTTCCTGCTGCATACTAGTAACTGCCTTGATTTAACAGCAGAGTCGAAGGATACACGAGGAGTCGGCATAAGTTGGACTAATAGCATGTCTCCTACCATACCAGATTGAAATTGGTGGTGGTTATGTGGAATTGTCGTTGATATTCGGGAGGTATACAAAATGAAAGTCAGACCGAGAGCCAGGATATTAGTTGTAGAAGATGAGCGGATTGTTGCCGAAGACATAGG
>CAZHQV010000135.1:0-5387 GCA_964534285.1 uncultured Dehalococcoidales bacterium | reverse complement strand
ATCTCAGCCAAGTCAGGCAACGTAAGGCGCTATGCTGGATTTCTCGCACGCCCTCTTGCCGTCGCTTTGCTTGTTGGTAGCCTTAAAGACAATGAAAAGGAGGATTTGCACAGCCAGATTCAGAAGGGCAAGGTTGATATCGTTGTCGGCACCCACGCCCTTATTCAAGAAGGGGTGAGGTTCCACAAGCTTGGGCTGGCAGTGATTGATGAGCAGCATCGCTTTGGCGTTGTACAACGTCAGAAGCTGCGGCAAAAGGGATTCAACCCTCATATTCTGGTCATGACGGCTACTCCCATTCCTCGAACCATGGCATTAACCCTTTACGGCGATCTCGATCTCTCGGTCATTGATCAGTTACCTCCGGGACGACAGGTGGTGAAGACAAAATACCTTAAGCCCGAGCAAATGGGAAAAGCCTACGCTTTCGTCCGCAGGGAGGTTGGCTGCGGCATGCAAGCCTTCATTATTTGTCCTATAATTGATGAGTCGGAGGTGCTTGAGGCAAAGGCCGCTACCACTGAATATGACTTCTTATCCAGAGAGGTTTTCCCAGATTTGAGGCTGGGGCTGCTTCATGGAAGGATGCCTGCCAATGACAAAGAGGATGTGATGCGCCGCTTTCGCAATGGATTGCTTGATATTCTAGTGTCAACATCGGTAGTTGAAGTTGGCATTGATGTACCAAAAGCTAGCGTTATTCTGGTCGAGGGTGCTGACCGTTTTGGGCTGTCACAGCTCCACCAGTTCAGGGGTCGGGTGGGGCGGAATAAGGACCCGGGCTACTGCTTGCTCGTTCCCGAGAAACCGTCACCCGAAGCAACCAAGCGCCTGCAACTTGTAGAGGAAATCCATGATGGCTTCGCCTTGGCTGAGCAAGACTTAAAGCTGCGCGGCCCGGGGGAATTCTCCGGCACTCAGCAAAGCGGTTTTCCGGAGTTCCGTGTAGCTGACTTATCAAACTCACGTCTTCTGGAATTGGCTCGCCGGGAAGCAATGGCGCTTCTGCAGAGCGACCCCAATCTAGAGAGAGAGGAACATACTCTGCTGAGCAAAAGAGTAACGCAGCTGTGGTCCGAAACCACCGAATGGAGTTGAATATGTCATTGCCAGATAAGCGAAACAATCTCATACTCAGGAAAGAGCTGGCTACCTGCTTGGAGAAGGCAATTATTGAAGCACAACGACAGGGGAGCCTGCCTTTTGCGGCATTGCCTGACATAGTCATAGAACACCCCCAGAATCCCGCGCATGGGGACTTCGCCTCAGGCCTCTCCTTGAAGCTGGCCCGCGCCATGGAAATGTCTCCCCTATCCATAGCCGAGAGGGTGGCGGAGCATATATCGCCGCCCCCAGAGGTTGATAGGGCTGTCGTTGCTCCGCCGGGCTTCATCAATTTCACCCTGGGAGGAGATTGGTTGGCTGAGCAAGTGGAATCGATTCTGGCTTTTGGGGATTCATATGCAGATATTCCTCTGGGCGGAGGAAAACGTGTTCAGCTCGAATTTGTTAGCGTTAACCCCACCGGAGCTCTTCACGTAGGTCATGGTCGCGGTGCCGTTTTGGGTAGCACCCTGGCTAACGCATTCTCCGCCGCTGGTTACCGGGTTGAGAAAGAATACTACCTGAATGACATGGGCAGCCAGATAGAAGCATTCAACAGTTCCCTCTACGCTCGCTACCAACAGTCTCTGGGAATAGAAGCCGACATGCCTGCCGAGGGCTATTTTGGCAATTATGTGATTGACTTGGCAAGAGAGATTATCGCTGAGCAAGGGGGAAAGGAGAAGGCAATTCTCAAGATAGCGGAGATCGTTTCCGAGGGGAAAGCGCCTGATCAAGAAATAGGCAAAATCGGACTGGGCAAGATCATAGGAGGAATCAGGCAAGACCTCAAGCTGCTGAATGTGGATTTCGATGTCTGGTTTAGCGAAAAAGACCTTTATCAAGGTGAGCAATACCAGAAAGCTATGTCATTGCTGCAAAGCAAAGGCTATGTAGCCAAGAAGGAGAACGCCGTTTGGTTTGAGTCCAGTGCCCTAGGCGAGGATAAGGATAACGTGCTGGTGCGCAGCGATGGCTCTCCCACCTACTTTGCCTCTGATATCTCCTATCACTACAACAAGTTCCTCGAGCGGAAATTCGATTGTGTCATTGACATTTGGGGGGCAGATCATCAAGGGCATGTTCCCAGGATGAAGGCAGCTACCAAGGCATTGGGAGTAGATCCTGCTCGGCTGGAAGTAGTGATCTGTCAGTTGGTCACCCTGCGGCGCGGTGAAGAAGTAGTCAGAGTATCCAAGCGAAGCGGAGACATTATCACCCTGCGAGAGGTGATAGAAGAGGTAGGAGCGGATGCCTGCCGTTTCGCTTTCCTGTCCCGCTCAGCCGATAGCCAGATGGACTTCGACCTGGAGCTGGCTAAGAAGCAATCAGCGGACAACCCTGTTTACTATGTTCAGTATGCTCACGCTCGAATTGCCAGCATTCTTCGCTTGGCTAGTCAGCGAGGGATCGATTACAGCCAGGGTGATGTTGCCTTGCTTACCACCGAGCCGGAGCTCACCTTAATTCGCCGCTTAATACTCCTCCCTGAAATAGTAGAACAGGTGGCGGTTAGTCTCGAGCCTCACCACTTGCCTTACTATGCCCAGGATTTAGCCACCGTCTTCCACAGCTTCTATAAGCAATGCCGTGTTGTTTCTCAAGATGAAGCATTAACCAAAGCCCGGCTCAAGCTGGTGAGAGCAAGCCAGATTGTTCTAGCCAGAGTCCTTCACCTCATGGGGATGACAGCCCCGGAAAGGATGTAAAGCCGTTTTTGGACTAGGGAGCTGCCACACAATCCAGCTGACAGGGAATTCACAAAGGTAACATGTGAGCAAGCAAGTCCGCTGACGCCTGAAGAGAGCCTGTTTAACGCAATGAAGTAGGTAATAGCTTCAGTGCATTTAGGAAATCATGCCTACGCCGCGGAGAAGGTCTATGACTCAAAGTCCTTGCTCTTTGTACTGTTGAGCCAACTTAGCGTAAACAGCCGGCCCCTGCTCTACCCACCACAGTTGCTGTGGCGAAGCCTGTCCCTCCACTTTTCCAGGAACGCCGGCAACCACCTTACTATCTGGGACTTTCATTCCTTGCCTAACCAGGCAACCTGCAGCAATGATGCAGAAATCACCAATCTCAGCATCATGGAGAATGGTGGAGTTCATTCCTATAAGCACCCGATTCCCAACCCTGCGGCAATTAACGACCGCCCCATGGCCAATGTGCACCCAATCTCCAATGGCTATATTACCAGCGCCGTCGGGGGAAGAAGGTGACCCCGCGTGTATGACGCAGTTGTCTTCCACAGCGGTATTCGCACCAATTGTTATCCTGCCGAGATCAGCCCTGACTACCGCTCCCGGCCATATGCTAGAGTTCTCACCTATCTCCACATCGCCAACGACGTAGGCCGCTTCGCTAACGAAGGCCGATCCGGCTATCCTGGGCCTCTTGCCATTAAGGCTCCTTATCATTCTCTCCTCCTTGGCTAAAGTGCAATAGCTTACTGTCCACGTGACTAGCGCTATCAACATGTCTCCTGCATCCGTTGCCAAAGAATCCTGTGGCCCAGATTCGGCGATTGAGAGATGTTAGACCCCGGAGGTCAGAGATCGGCACGTAACGAAATCATGCTCAACAGCTATCGAAGCTAGCCGTGGGCTACCTTATGGCATCTTACGCGGAATTCGGCAACCAGTTAGAGCCGGGGGAATTGAACGCAGATACCCTACCCGGGGAAATACTTCATAGGCTTGCTTTCGCCCGGGGACACCTGAGATCCCTCCCCCTCATGGCAGACTCCTGACTTCACTCAACACTGCGACTTACACCCTCCTGTCGACAACACAGAGTCCTGGCGGCTCTCACCCTACATCAGATTCAGGATGTCTCAAACACACGCTAGGCGAAGTAGGCCCAGATTGCGACAATGCCAATAATGATGAGATAAATGCCCACCAGATAGTTGAGGATTTTGGGGAAGATCATCACTATTATGCCGAAGATGAGGGCAAGTATTCCCACTACAAGTTCTGGCATGGAATGTCACCTCCTTCGATTAGTATGAGTAATGATAACAAAACAATGGGCTCACCTGAATAGGCAATATTGGCTGTTAGCCCAGCTTCCCAAGCAACCACCGCATTCAGACCACCGAAGCCAAAAGGATTAGAAAAAGCCGTTTGGCAGCACGTATTATCCTCCCGTGAACTTCCTAAAGACAAGGGTGGCATTGAATCCGCCAAACCCGAAGGAATTGGAAATAGCTGTGTTTACCTCTCCTTTTCTGGCAACATTAGGGACGTAGTCCAAATCGCACTCAGGGTCTGGAGTGTCATAGTTAATAGTGGGCGGGATTAGCCCATCTCGCATGGAAAGAAGAGTGAAAATGGCTTCAACTGCGCCTGCTGCCGCCAACAAATGACCTATCATGGATTTATTAGAGCTTACTGGCACGCTGGTACTATGTTCGCCCAAAGTAGCCTTTATCGCCTTGGTCTCGGCTAGATCATTCAGTTGAGTGGATGTCCCGTGAGCGTTGATGTAATCAATATCGCCAGCGGAGATACCAGCATCATCCAAGGCTAACTTGATACACTTCGCCTGATTCTCCCAATCAGGCTCCGCTACGTGAAAGCCATCAAGGTTGGAGCCATAGCCGACAATCTCAGCATAGATATTAGCCCCTCTTCTTCTGGCCAATCCCAGTTCCTCTAGGATAAGGACTGCGGCACCTTCTCCAAGCACAAAGCCATCGCGGTCCTTTTCAAAGGGTCGGCTGGCTTGTTCCGGCTCATCATTTCTCCGAGATATGGCTCTCATCCTGTCAAGCCCAGCGATGCCTACAGGGAGAATGTAGGCGTCGCTCCCTCCGGCAATCATGGCATCCGCTTCACCATGTTGAATAAGCCTGAAAGCGTCACCGATAGAATCACTCCCGGTAGCGCAAGCGGTAACAACGCACTTGCTTGGCCCCTTGGCGCCAAAAACCATGGAGATCTCCGCCGCTGCCATGTTGGCTATGAATCCAGTAATGAAGAAAGGGGAAACACTACTTGGCCCCTCTTGGTGAAGAGCAAAGAGGTTCTTTTCGTATGTGACCATGCCACCAGCACATGAGCCTACTCCAACCCCTACCCTACTCGAGTTAGCACGGTCTATACTCAATCCGGCGTCATCCAAAGCCATGCGAGCAGCTGCCAAGGCATAGTGAATAAAGGGATCAGTCCTCCTTACCTTCTTCTTGTCCAGAAAGTCCTCGGGGTGGAAGTCTTTCAGCTCGGCGGCAATCTGCGTCTTGAAACCCGAAGCATCAAATTTGGTGAGTCTACCTACCCCTG
>CAZHQV010000134.1:0-5421 GCA_964534285.1 uncultured Dehalococcoidales bacterium | reverse complement strand
TGGGAAACTTGCCCCGCACCTATGGAGACAGGATACTTGTCATCGGCGATGCTGCTGGTCAGGTAAAGCCAACCAGCGGTGGTGGCATATACTTCGGGCATGTGGGTGCCACAGTAGCTGCTCAAGTGCTCCACAGGGCTCTCAGCAATGATGACTTGGGTTCAGCCCAGCTTGCTTGTTACCAGAAGGAATGGAAGGCGAGAATGGGCAAGGAGATATCCCTGGGCTGTTGGGCTAGGCGGCTTTATGCCAAGCTAAACGACCGTGACATTGAGAGGATTTTCGGTATGCTAGATTCTGGAGGAATGGCTCAGGCTATGCTCGATTCACCTAATTTCTCCTTCGACTGGCATAGCAAATCGATCCTCGCTGGCCTGAAGTACGGCTTGGCGTATCCTGCAAGGGGAATTGTGGGTTCCGTTGCTCGAAGGGGTCGTGAGGTGCCAAGAGATGACTGAGGCAAGCTATCCTCCCCGACATGTGGCCATTATCATGGATGGCAACGGCAGATGGGCTAAAGGCCGCGGTCTACCCAGGATGATGGGGCACAAGGCTGGCGGTGATAATATTCGCCCTGTGGTCAAGGTCTGCGCCGATCACGGGGTGAGATACCTCACTCTTTACGCCTTCTCCACTGAGAACTGGAATCGCCCCAAGGTGGAGGTGGCAGGACTGCTCAGTCTCCTGGCAAGAAGAATTGATAAGGAAACTCGCCTTTTTCATGAAGCGAATGTCAGGCTGATACACATTGGCCGGGTGGATAGGCTGTCCCAGAAGCTGAGACAGAAAATCGAGACGGCAATCGAACTCACCAAAAGCAATACAGGGCTGACCCTTTGCCTTGCCTTCGACTATGGCGGGCGTGATGAAATCGTGCAGGCAGCCAGACGCCTCAGCAGCGACAATATACCCGACAGCATGATAGATGAGACTGTGCTCAGCCAATTTCTCTATACTGCTGGCATCCCAGACCCTGACCTGATCATACGCACCGGTGGCGAGATCCGCCTGAGCAACTTCCTTCTGTGGCAGGCGGCTTACAGCGAACTCTATTTCACCCCGGTGTTATGGCCCGATCTCGGTCGGAAAGAGATTGAGGAAGCGCTTTCGGAATACGAGCAACGCCAACGCCGCTTTGGCAGTGTATGATGAAGGCGGCGGCGTGTCATTCCCCGCTCATCTTTCTTGAGTGAAAGATAGCTATACGTGACCGGCACTGCCTCTGCCCATCTGCACTTCTCTCGAACATAGAAACCTCTGAACCGGAGTGGGTCACTCCTCTCCAGAAATTGCCTGGCTTGATGCATCGCGGCAATTGTGCGTCGTCCATAGTCAGTGGCGTGCCTCGATCACCGGCGAGTCGAGCCTGGCTCTCAGGCCCATGTTGCAAAAAAATTTGCTGTTTTCTTGCTCATCTCGTATTGGAAACGACGAATTCCTACGATATTTTCCACAAAGTCCTATTGACAGGAATTAGTGGCAATGTTAGCCTGATTAGCGCGTATTGATGACAAAAAGTGACATGAGGTACCGACGTAGGCTGACGGACATTGGAGGAATCTCGGCAGTCCCGACTGAAATCGGCCAATACCTGAGCTTGGGTGAGCGACATGGCTGAGCTCATGACTGTGGAGGAACTGAGCAAGTACCTGCGTCTTACTAAGCGAACAATATACCGGCTGTTGCGACAAGGCAATATGCCCGCGGCCAAGGTAGGCCATAGATGGAGGTTCGACAGGGAGGCAATTGACAACTGGTTTCGCCGGGGGGCCACCGGGGCTTACGGACGCGTCCTGGTCATTGACGATGACCCTGCCATTGGTAGGCTTTTTGCAGGGACGCTGGAGGAGCGCGGATACAGTGTAATCGCTCTCCAGACTGCTCATGAAGCAATGGAGTTGGTGCAGAGGACGAACTTTGGTCACATCTTTGTTGACCTCGACATGCCAAAGATAAAGGAGGCAGAAATCTTGCGCCGTATCAGGGCGGCGCAGCCCGATGTGCCGGTGACGATCACTAGCGGTTACCTGGATAGCGAGATGATGAGGGGAGCCCTGGAGCATGGCCCGCTGGGGGTGATCAAGAGGCCCTTCGGCGCCGACGAAATTCTTATGAGCCTCGGAGAATCACGTCACAGACCTTCTGGCAGCAGCAAGTCAAATGAATATCGCCCTCTGGCAGTGAGGCACGCGTGACCGGCGGAGCAACAACAGCAGACAGCCATAAGACAGGCGACTGGCCCAACTTGTTTGGCACCAGCGGCATCAGAGGCGTTGCGGGTCAAGATTTGTCCTGGTCATTCTGCAACACCGTTGGCAGAGCCATAGGCACTGCACTGGCTCCGCACTGCCAGGTTTGTATCGCCACTGACACCAGGGTCAGTCGGGATACGGTGAAGGATGCGGTGGCCTCAGGCCTGCTGTCGTGTGGCGTTGACGTAACGGATCTCGGAATACTGCCTACCCCGGCATTGGCCTTGCTCACCAGGGAGATGGGCTTCGACACTGGAGTCATGATCACTGCCTCGCATAATCCCGCGGATTACAACGGGATCAAGCTCTTCAACGGAGATGCTACGGGATACGCTGAGGGGCAGGAGCTACATATATCGAGGGTCTATTTTGACAGGAGCTTTGCTGCGGGCAGTGGTGTCCTGAGGCGGGAGAACGGGTTGAGGCACAGGTACCTGTCTGCTATTGAGGACAAAGTATCTCGCTCAGCAATCAACCGCAGGATGAGGTTGGTTGTTGACCCCGGCAACGGCGCTGCCTCTGGATTTGCTTCGAACATCTTTGCCTCGCTGGGCCTGGATGTAATTCCCCTGAACGATGAGCCTGACGGCCGTTTTCCCGGGAGAAGTCCTGAGCCCAGGGCAGACACCCTTGGGGGCAGCATCGGTTTTCTGCAGCAGCACGGTGCTGACCTGGCCATTTGCTTCGACGGTGACGCCGACCGGGTTGTCTTCTGTGACAGGGAAGGCTTCCTCGGCTTCAATGAAATGATTGCTTTCATCGCAAGAGCGATGGTTGAGAAAACAGGCAAGGCAAAAGTGGCTACCACCGTGGAGACGGGAAGACTTCTGGAGCTGGCTCTGCGGGACATCGGTGGCGAGGTGGTGAGGGGGAGGGTAGGCGATGTCCCTGTGGCCCACTTAGCCAGGGAACTGGATGCTGCTCTGGGAGTGGAGCAGGTGGGAGTGTATATATTCCCCGAGCTGGGCTACTACCCGGATAGCATCCTTGCAGCACTTACCCTGTTGAGCCATTTGGACTACCCGGGGCAGATCAGGGAATTCTTCCAGGCTCTGCCCCCCCTTTATTTTGAAAAGGCGAAGCTTCCCTGTCCCAACGAGCTTAAGGAAAGCGTCATGGCACGGCTGAGAACAGGGGTCCAGCTTCAGAGACTCACTCCCCTCACGGGAGGGAGTTGGGGATGGCTGAACACCGCTGATGGACTGAGGTTCGAGTTTCCCGACTCCTGGGTGCTTATCAGGCCCAGCGGCACCGAGCCTGTCATCCGCATTATAGCTGAATCGGGGTCGAAGAAGCAGACTGATGAGCTCATAGAGAAAGGAATGGAGATGGTTCAACATAGCTCGGGGCTGAGCAAATGAAGGGCGTCTTCCTCTGTGGTGGGATCAGCAAAAGGATGGTTCCCATTACAAAGGACAAGGTCCTCCTTGATTTTCTTGGCAAGCCCCTGCTCCAGCATCAGATAGAAATGGCGCAGGGCCGGGGCCTCAACCACTTCGTTCTCATTGGAAACAGGCAAAACATCGACAAACTGGAGCAAGTCACCCACAGAATCCCCTATGGCCGCTTCGAATTTTTTTTACAGAAACAATCCCTGGGTATGGCTGACGCACTGAAGAGCGCCGAGTCCGTTCTCCGGGGGCCGGCGCTGGTGCTAAGTCCCAACGATGTTTTCTCAAGCCTGGCCTACAGCATCATCGAGGAGTCGGACGAGGATGCCGACTCCTATATGCTCGGCTGCCAGGTCAACGAATATTTCCCCGGGGGCTATCTTGAGGTGGACTCCCGGGGTTATTTGAAGCACATCGTGGAAAAACCCCTTCCCGGTGAGGAGCCCAGCAACCTGGTGAACATGGTGGTGCACCTGCACAACAGGCCGGAGAAAGTGTTGGAGTATATCCACAGGGTGGAAAGCGACAGCGACGATGTCTATGAACGTGCCCTGGATAACATGGTCAGTGATGGCTACAGAATAAAGGTGATTCCCTACAGCGACTTCTGGGGGGCGATAAAGTACCCCTGGAATATCTTGAAAGTCATGGACTACTTCCTTGACCAGGCCGAGCCTTATGTATCCCCCACTGCCCGCATCTCCGACAGGGCGGTGGTTGAGGGGAAGGTTGTGCTGGCCGAGAACGTGAGGGTGCTGGAGCATGCTGTGATAAGAGGGCCGGTATATGTCGGCCCCAACTCCATCATCGGCAACAACGTTCTGCTGCGCGACCACAGCCACATCGGCAGCAACTGCGTGATAGGCTACTGCACGGAGGTAAAGCATTCCTACATCGGCGATAACTGCTGGTTTCATTCCAACTATGTTGGAGATTCAATCATAGACGATGAATGTTCCTTTGGCAGTGGCGCCATAACGGCCAATTTCCGCTTTGATGAAGCGAATGTCTGTGTGGGGACCGGTGACGGCAAGGTGGATACGGGATATGACAAGCTGGGTGCTATTGTCGGCAAGGGCTGCCGCCTCGGCATAAATGCCAACCTGATGCCCGGAGTCCGCGTAGGCTCTCACTCCTTTGTCGGACCCCGCGTGTGTCTGACGAAGGACCTGGATGCCAATAAGATGGCGCTCCCTGTGACCCAGTATGAGGTGTGGGACAACAACACAAAGTTGGCACAGGAGAGAAGACAGGAACTATTCAGGAGGTTATAGAGTTTCTTGAGTTCGTGGCGTTTGTGGAGTGAAAATCGAGAGATTCGAAGACATTAAGGCGTGGCAGCAGGCCAGAACCTTGGCGAAAATGGTCTATGATGCTGTGAAATGGAACAAGGGCTCCAGCAATGACTATAAATTCAATGGGCAGATTCAAAGTGCTGCGGTGTCGATAATGTCCAATATAGCAGAGGGATTCTCAAGACGGTCGACAAAGGAATTCGCTCAGTTCTTGTTTATAGCCAAAGGTTCAGTCGCTGAAGTCCAAAGTCAGCTTTATGTTGCCTTAGACCAGGGGTACATCAGCCAGGAGAAGTTCAACGACCTATACTCGAAATCTGATGAAGTAGCCCGCCTGCTGTCAGGGTTCATCCAGTACCTGCTCAAAACTCAACAAACTCAACAAACTCAACAAACTGATGTAGGGCGGAGCACAGGAGGCTGAAGTGTGCGGAATAATGGGTTATTGTGGCAATAAGCTGGCGGCCTCGGTCGTGCTTGAAG
>CAZHQV010000133.1:0-5438 GCA_964534285.1 uncultured Dehalococcoidales bacterium | reverse complement strand
GCGACCTCATAGGCGGCATTCAGACAGTTACCTTGGGTGATGAGGAGGCAAGGCGACGCCATACACAGAAGTCTATTCTGGAACGTAAGGGCCCACCAACCTTCGATGTAGTAGTCGAAATCGTGGATTACTATGATGTCACTGTTCACCGCAGTGTGAGTGACGCTGTGGATTCTATTCTACACCAGCGACCTGTTCAGGCAGAGTCTCGCCGGATGGATGAACAAGGTAATGTAGAAAGAGAGGACGTAGTACCGTCACCTACGATGGAAAGTGACCAAGAGAAGCGTGGTAGAGAACCACTGCGGCTGTATCTCTTTGGCACCAACCGCTCCCGGTTAGAACAAGCTGCAAGGGAGAAGCAGATGGACCTGAGAATCGTGGCTGACCTCAACCAAGCTGATTTCTTCATCACCACAAGGAGTTACTACCGCCGTAAGCCGCAGAGAATAAGGGATGCTGAGGCACTGGGCATACCGATTTACGCCCTCAAGAGCAATGACGCCTCTCAAATGAGACGGTGTCTGGAAGCAGTTTGCCCCACTGACGATTGGCAATCCTCCTACGTCCGTCATCTGCAAAGCCGCCTAGCCACCCATCGTAATCTTTACTCCCGTCCGTTAGGGATACGAGCCTGGGGGAATGAAGGGCCTGAAAGAGCATACTGAATCGGGGGGATTGAGATAGTCCTTGGCTCTATTTGTCACCTTTGAAGGTGGTGAAGGCAGTGGCAAGAGTACCCAGGCCAAGGCTTTGTGGAACAAGCTCCATCGGCGAAACATCGCTGCAATATTGACTCATGAGCCCGGAGGCACATCACTAGGCAATGATGTGGGGAGATTGCTTAAGTGGGAAAAGAAGAACTCCATTTCAGCGCAAGCCGAAGCGCTCCTTTTTGCTGCTTGCCGTGCCCAGTTGGGAGCCGAGGTGATTCTTCCCGCTTTGGAAGAAGGAAAGGTTGTCATCTGTGACCGCTTTAGTCACTCTACGTGCGCCTACCAAGGCTATGGGCGGGGTCTCGATTTGGACTTCATAGAAACGATCAATAACTGGGCAACGCAGAATGTCAAACCCGACCTCATCATCCTTTTGGATTCGCCGCCTGAAGAGGGATTGGCGCGAAAGCGAAGACTAAGGGACCGTTTTGAGCTTGAAGGATTAGCTTTCCATCGCCGAGTGAGGCAAGGGTATCTTGAGATGGCGGCAACAGAACCCGATCGCTGGCTAGTCATAGATGCTATGTTACCTAAGAGGAAAGTCTCTGGGATTATCTGGGAAAAAGTCAGCAGTCTGCTGCAAGGAACGGGATGAATCATGAGCAGAGAACGAGTAGCTGTGGCGTTAAGCGGAGGAGTGGATTCCGCTGTCGCCGCGTTGTTGCTTGGGGAAGCAGGCTACGAAGTCGCAGGCATACATATGCGTCTGTGGGACTCTCCTCATCACGAGGATCAAGCATGTCAGACCCAGAGTATCTGCCATGTCCTGAACATTCCTCTTCATGTGTTAGATTTGCGGAAAGAGTTCGAGCACCATGTAGTCGACTATTTCTGCCAGGAATATCAACAAGGGCGGACTCCTAATCCGTGCGTCGCCTGCAATGAACACATAAAATTTGGTGTTCTCATGGATAAGGCTCTTTCCCTAGGGGCCGATTACCTGGCCACGGGTCACTATGCTAGAGTTGGGCACCTGGGGAATGTCTATTGTCTCCTCAAAGCAATAGATATCCGAAAAGACCAGTCCTACTTTCTGTACACCTTGAGCCAGGAAAGAATCAAGCGACTCCTCTTCCCGTTAGGCAGATATACCAAAGGCGAGGTTAAGCAGATAGCGAAGCAAAACGGATTACCTGTAGCAGCCAAGTCCAGCCAGGACATTTGCTTTCTTTCCCAAGATAATTATCGTGGCTTTCTCAGTCAACGCTTTCTTCCTCTGCCCGGAGAGATTGTCGATGCAGGAGGAAGGATACTGGGCCACCACGAAGGCATAGCATTCTATACCATAGGGCAAAGACGTGGTCTGGGGTTGGCTTCAGGCAAGCCACTCTACGTGATAGGAATAGAGCCAGAGAATAGTAGAATTATCCTTGGCGAGGAAGAGGAGCTCTACAGCCGGAGAATCGTGGCCAAGAAGGTAACCTGGGTATCGACGAAACCGCCCGGCGACTCAATTGCCGTGTCTGCCAAAATACGCTATAGATCGAATGAAGCAGCGGCTATCGTGTCTCCAGCCCGTCATTGCGAGCAAGGCGAAGCAATCTCCCGTATTTGGTTTCCACAGCCGCAACGAGCAATCAGCCCGGGACAAGCTGTCGTGTTCTATGAAGGAGATGAGGTATTGGGGGGAGGCATTATTGAAAGATCGGCACAGGCGACTTTGGGAAAGAAGCAATATGTCGGAGCCACCGAACTTTGACGAGGAGAACAAGCTTAGACTACAGGGCTACACTTCTATTGCTGGCATTGATGAAGTAGGGAGAGGAGCTCTTGCCGGCCCGGTAGTCGCCGCCGCTGTTATTCTGCCTGACCCAAGTTCTCTCTCCTGGCTTAACTCGGTTCGTGATAGCAAACAGCTAGCAGCGAAGAAGCGCCAGCGCCTTTTCGACTTAATCCAGAAAGAAGCTTTGCCTGTAGGCATTGGCATTGTTCCACCATCCGTTATTGATTCGGTGAATATCCTCAAGGCAACTCAGGTGGCCATGTGGCAAGCCGTAGAAAGACTACCGCAGAAGCCGGACTTCATCCTCATCGACAGACTGACTCTACCTCAATGCCCTATTCCTCAAAGAGGGATAACTGGAGGCGACAGATTATGTCTTTCCATTGCTTGCGCCTCCATCGTGGCCAAAGTTACCAGGGATCACATTATGGAGGAGCTTGATAAGGTTTATCCAGGTTATGGATTTGCCAGACATAAAGGTTATGGGACATCTGAGCATGGCTCCAGCCTTTGGCGACTTGGGCCTTTGCCAATCCATCGCCTATCCTTTGCTCCTGTTAGGAATGTCATCGCGAGCTCTTCGCCTCCTGTCGTTCTGAGCTCTTCAATTCCCTTGTCGTTGCCAGCGGAGCGAAGCAATCTGGTGACACCCACGGTGAACTCCTCGAGGAACCCCGCGGGGCGAGGGAGAGGCTCGGCGAACCGACGGCAAATGAAATGAATCGTCAAGAGATTGGCAAGCTGGGAGAAAAAATTGCCACGGGGTTCCTCAAAAAGAAGGGATACCGCATCCGTGAGACAAACTTCCGTTGTCGTGAAGGGGAAATTGACATTGTGGCTGAGCAAAAGGATTTTCTTGTCTTTGTTGAGGTGCGCACTAAGAGCAATTTAGACTTCGGTACTCCCGAAGAATCGATAACGCAAAGTAAGAAGCAAAGGCTCGTGTCTTCGGCCTTGAGTTATATCAGCTCTCACGAGAACCTTCCTCCATTACAACGTATAGATGTCGTAGCTGTAGAGATAGACGAGGCGGGTAAAGCCAAACGCATTCAACTTATCGAAAACGCCTTAAGCTGACTTCCCTCTTATGACTTAGTTTGTGGTAAAATTCCGATAATGCCAATCTATGAGTATTGGTGTGTGCCCTGCGGTCGGAAGGCCACCCTATATCAACCCAAGTATTCTTCAGCGCCACCTCCCTGCCCTTACTGCGGGGGTAATCAGCTGAGGCGGATGGTTTCCGCTTTTTCCATGCATAAGACATATAAAGATGTTTACGAAGACATACTTTCTGATCGTGAGCTGACCGGGGGCATGCTACGTAATGACGCTAGAGCCCTAGCTGAATGGAACAGACGAATGAGCGGGGGTGAAAAGGTTGCCCCTGAATATGAGGAAATAATGGGGCGAATGGAAAGGGGAGAACTGCCTGCTGAGCAGATAGAGGAGAAAAGGAGGGAACTGACAGGTCAGGGAGGAGGGACCAAAAGGAGCTAGTCAAGGGGATTGACATGCCTATTTATGAATTCGTCTGTCAAGATTGTCGCGGGAAAACGAGCTTCTTGGTAAGGACTATCTCACAGCCCCGCGATTCGAAATGTTCCTTCTGCGGCAGTACAAGACTATCCCGTGTAATCTCGAATTTTGCCTACCACAAGTCGCTAGGGACTGTGTGGGAGGAAAGTGGTGAACCGACCCTGCATCCCAGCGAGGATTACTACAAAGATCCCCGCAACATAGGCCGCTGGGCGGAGAAGAAGTTTCAGGAAATGGGACAAGAGATGCCCGGGCAGCTTAGGGAGAAGATACAGGCGGCCAGGGAAGGAGAATTGCCTGAGCCACTTAAGGACTTGAAAGGTGTCTCGCCAACTGCTGCGTATCATTGATGCTAACCTGAATCGCTCAAGCGAAGGGCTTAGGTTACTTGAGGACATTGCCGGCCATGTCCTCAACGACGCCCAGATGAGACAGCAGTTGAACGGCATGCGCCGTCGCCTAGCACAGAACGCCTGGCCGTTAGCGTTAGGACTTCTGTCACAGAGGGATAGGGAACATGCCATCGGCGGCGGCGTCGAGGTGGCGTTAGAACGGTATAACATAGCCGACATAGTCAGAATCAATGCCAAAATGGTACAGGAATCGTTACGGGTAATCGAGGAACTAGCTAGGCTGCCGGACATAAGTGCCACGTTGGATTCTGGTGATTTCGAGCAGGCCCGAGTCGCTCTTTACAGTATAGAGCGCAGGCTCGTTTCCACGATATTAAGGGGGGAAAAGACAAAGCAACTGACTGGGCTTTACGTTGTCCTTGATACTCAAGCTTTGGCGGGAAGGGATGAGATTCAGATTGCCGGTGAAATCATCCAGGGTGGAGCCAAAGCAATCCAGCTTCGGGATAAGCAGCGCAGCAAAGGTAGACTACTGACCATAGCAAAGAAACTGCAAGAGTTGTGTGCCGAATCAGGGGTGCTATTCATAATGAATGACCATCTCGACCTTGCTTTGACCAGTGATGCGGACGGACTTCACGTAGGGCAAGAGGACTTGCCTTTGGCTGCTGTCCGCGAAGTGTTGCCCATAGACAAAATAGCTGGTTGCAGTGTCACCACGCTTTCCCAGGCAGTGAAGGCTGAAGGTGAAGGGGCAGATTATGTCGCCGTGGGCTCGATATTTCCTACGGCAGCAAAAGCAAACGCCATTGTGGTTGGCCTAGATATCCTTAAGCAGGTGAAGCAGGCAGTTTCTCGGCCTTTGGTGGCTATTGGTGGCATCAATGAGGAAAACATCGAGCAGGTAGTGGCTGCTGGCGCCGATTCTGTAGCTGTGATTGGTGCTGTCTTAGGCAAGGAGAATGTTAGGGTGGCTACGGAGCAACTCGTGGCAAAAATAGACTCAGCGAGGCGAGAATGTCAGGAATAAACCAAGACCTGGAAGATATTGCTACGCAGATTCGCCCTTACTTCATGGCGGAGGATGAAGCAAGGGAGAAAGCTTTGCGC
>CAZHQV010000132.1:0-5467 GCA_964534285.1 uncultured Dehalococcoidales bacterium | reverse complement strand
GACTTTTCTATTGTATCTCGGCTCTGGCGTAGTAGGCTGCTTATATATCTACGCAAAGCTATTGACTCTGCCGAATAGTGGCCATGCTTCCAATTAGCTTTTCTTGACCGTTCAAGACCCTTGGAAGTTCGCGGGCCTGTGCTTTTCCCTCCGTGCATTCTACACCGGCGGTTTGCCATCGCCGGCGCCATACAGGACGTTCCTTTCCTGGTCTTTGCACCGCATCTTGGAGCACTATTGGGGTCTCCCGGTGGATTATTGTTTTTCAGCCAACCGCGCCGTGTTGCCTGGGGTTCATCTCTGTTTTGCACTATTACTCTCCCCCCGGTTAACCACACCGACAATAGCCTGCCCCCCGGCTGTGACATAGACATGCTCAACGATTACCTTTTGCTGACCCCCAGTCCTGTATCTCTTGAGAGCTTCCATCTGAGCATTGAAGGTTCTCAGCATCCTGGTTGCACGATTGACATTAACATCCATTCCGTATTCGGTTTGGTCGCTAATCATAGCCCGCTTCATCGTCTCCATTGCCATATTGTGAACAGCTATCATCTGAACGGCTAGCATCCCCTCAATCTCGTCCTGTGGCTGTATTCCATTCAGCAAAGCCATTGCGTTATTGGCAAACTCCGCGAGTCTCACATCGTCAGTTCTTTCGGCAGAGACATAACCATTGAATGTTCGAATTACCTGGTTGAGCAGATAGCTCTGTAATTCCTTGTCAGGTGTTCCGCAAGCCTTCATTAGCTTGGCTTCACTTAACGCAACATCATCAGTCTTATGATATAACTGAGGTTTTCCTGCCTCATCTGGCACACTCACGAACTTCACCGCCCCTTTCTTTACCCGGCCGAAGTATTTAGCGACCATTGTCTTTTCCTCGTCAGTGTATTCCTTTTTCACTAGGTCTTTGGGCGCTTTTTGTTTCTCTGTCTGGTGTTGTTTTACCTTAGCACGTCTTGTCATGATTCACCTCTTCGTTTGAGCACTTTATCAAGCCATGCTTTCAGCACCTTCAGGTGGTGAGGCTTGACATTGTGGTTAGATAGCAGCTTTTCAAGGTCTTCGCAGTTCTGGCCAGGCCCTAAATGGATTAATGGAGCACCTTCAGACTGCCATATTTCAATAACCTTTTCTACTGGCATACGCAGGACGGATTTAAAGTCTAGGGTATCAATGTCAGGCATTGAGTCCCCTATAGTTGATACCATTGATACCATCGCTGCCGCCTCGCTTTCGTCTTGCGGTATGTAACGTCTCTTAAGCGTCGCCAACTTTATCGGGTCATAGACGATGCACCGCTTCGATTGTGCCTTGATGAACTTCGTTTGTAAGCCAAACGTCTTGAGGATCTGCCCTATTGCCTGGGGCGTCATGTTCGTCGTGTTCAAGGATTCTGCTATGTCCCCGGCGCTAATCGGTATCAAGGTGGTATCAAGCGAATCAAAGGTATCAATGGTATGGGATTCAATCAAAGAGATTAACTTTTCCACCACTTGGCCGTAAATGGTGCTTGCCCTCTGCTCGATTAACTCTCTCTGGTGATGGGTAATGAACGTCTGATAATCAGTCAATACCTCAGGCTGCCCGGCAAAGAGGCTCGCAAAACAGGCACTAATCTGTCTTAGTCTAGGCTCTATACCTTTCAGTTCAAGGATAACTTTATTGTCGGCATTTACCTTGTCGTAGTTCCTAAACCTGAATAGCAAGAGCTTGTTTCTTAACTCGCCTTGCTCCTTGTAGAATGTATCGTTCAAGGTAGCCGGGATGTCCTCCCTAGTGGTTTCTTGCATGATCTCAGTCAAGCACCTGGCCTCTAGCGCGGTGTCTTTGAATCGCCTTCTAGTGGCAAATACCTTCGGGCCGTATGTTGGCAATATTTGAAGATTCTCGGGATTGTCTTTGACAGCTCTGATAACAGGACGATTGCGCTCAAAGCCACAATTCAGAATCTTAGTCACTTCGTGGTATTCATCGCTGTTTTGAAGGTCGGCTTCATCCAGGATGATAGTCCCGGCCCACCGCTTCAACATTCGGTAGATCGGCGCCGGGGTGATACACCCACTGGCTGAAGTTGCCTTGTAACATAGCCCACCACAAACATCCAGGGCCCGGGACTTACCACAGCCGGTATCACCAATGAACCTGAGATAAGGAAGCGTGTTAAATCTGTCATAGAGCCAGCTCAATAATATGTAGTAGCTGGCAAACTTCCTGAAGCTGTCGGACACATCAAGATAGCGGTGAATATGAGCCTCGATTTCCCTCAATAGTCTAAACGTATCGCCGTATTCTGCTATCCCTGAAGGAAGTTTTACCGCCCCTAAAGTAACCTCCTCAGTCTGAAGCGGTACAACCCTCATGTCAGCATCTACAACCCAGGAGATCGTCTTTGTGTTGGCACTTTCCTTATAATACTGAAGGAACTTGCCGCCCTCTATCTGCTCAAACAGGCAAAACTCAGTTTCATGGAAGCTGGTCCGCCTCTCCTTTTTTTCTGAATCCTCGATAGCTGATTGTGCTTCCGGGGTGTCATGTGGCACCAACCGGCCATCGGAAAGTTGAACATAATCAGTAGATGGCATTTCTAGCCCCCGCTTTTCGCTTGTATAATTCCGTTTGAAGTGCCTTCACCCGCTCACGCAACCAATCGTCGCCTGGCAGTTTCCACCACAAAAGAGGACGCAGGGCGTGAAGTTCGTCTAGGATCTCGGTATCAGTCAGGTCCGGCAAGTCCACATGGTTGAAGCGGCGATGTTGCTCCTCTGTCTCGAAGGGGTCTGGTACCACGCGCATCATCGCTGCACCTCACAGGACAGGACTGCCCTTTTCCTTAATTCCCGGCACGAGGGGCATCGTTTAGGCTCTTTCAGGCCTCGCTGGTAGTAATAGGCTTGCTCACCAGATGAAAACTTGAAGGATTCGCCGCAGTCGCAGCACCTTATTATCTTGTCCTTGAAAACTATATCTCTTTTCATGTGTTAGCTATCCTGTTTGCTGGCCGAGGCCAAGAGCTCAGAAATCGCCTTCTTGGGTATGATGATTCGCCGGTCTGAAATCCGAATGGCCGGGAGCCTTCCAGTATTGACAAGCATATATGCTGTCGCCCTGGAAATTCCTAAAGCTGCCCCGGCCTCCTCGACTGACATTGTAAGCCGTTCTGTTTTGCCTTCACTATTTTGTTCCATATAGCACCTCGTATCACTTGACAGGATTAAATCGACCTGTTATCATTGTAAAGAATAGGACTTATCTTATCGAACTTAGGGAGTTATCACAAGGACGTGATAAAGATATAAGGGAAGTAAGAATGGCAAAGGGGCCTCATCTAACAGACAGAATCAAGCAGATGATAGCCGAGATATACGTGGCTGATCATCAGATCAAGCCCAGCAGAGCCCAAGAAGAGCTGTTGAAGAAAATGAAGGCCGACGGATTGAACCAAATCTTTGGCTCGAACTACCCCAGCAGAAGCACCGTGTCAAAGGAACTAAAATCACTGAGGGAAAGGGATGAAGCTCGCTCGCCTAAATCACAGGGCCTTGATGAACCCTGGACTATCGGCTCTCTCTCGGAATACCCCATACCGTCAGACGTATTGCCTAGGCTGTTCCCGATATGGCTTCACCGCCAAGAAGACCCCAAGTCGCCACTGCTTACTATTCGAGAAGCGAGATGGATTGCCCAGCTGTCCAGTATGACTCAGGATATGGGGTTGCTTCAGGCTATGGCTGAGGTGTGCGCAGAAGATGAGCTAATTGCTGAATTGACCAATACTCCTACTCCAGAACTCTCCTTCCCAGGCGTAACCCTCCATATCTACGCACGATTGACCGGGATGCCAGACGAGGAGTTGACGGAGCATTACGAGGAAATATTCAAGGAAAAACGCCCGTTTGCGTCCGGCACAAGGCGCGAGATAACTATGAGAAGAATGGAGCTTCGCTATGGTAAGAGCCTTCTCAGGACAGTGAAACCGAAATCAAAGAAGAATAGGAGAGGTGGAAAATGATTCAATCGCCTATGTGGGTTGACCTCACTCCGAACGGCAAGACACTTGTTGCTGTGTATCCTTCGCCTGTGCAGGGAAAGCTCATTGCAGGGTGTTTGAATACACTCGGGCAACCGGAGATGAGCTGGACCGGGGAAACCAACCCGGATACCATATTGATACTCTTTCCCCCCCAGGATATGCCAGAGGAGCTCTACGAAGTATCAGAATGGATGACTACCAAAAGTCTATTACATTATCTCGGCTTTGACACAGAAGGAGGTGAAAGATGAAAAAGGATATGAAAAACGGGATTAGGAAGCGAGGCAAGAACTCATATGCCATCTTTATCAGTCTAGGCAAGGACCCCGTCACCGGGAAATACAACTACCATTGGCAGACTGTCAAAGGCACAAAGAAGGAAGCTGAAAAGCAAAGGACTGAGCTATTGCACCAACTTGATACTGGCACGTTCATCAAGCCCAGCAAAACAACCTTTGCTCAATACTTAGAAAGATGGTTAAAAGACTATGCCAAGCCCAATATATCACCGCGTGGCTATGAGCGATACGCTGGCATTATCAAGAAGTATTTCATTCCTGAAATGGGCAATATCGCACTCACACAGCTAAAGCCTCAGCATATTCAAGGACACTACAGTAATATACGAAGCCAGGGCCTCAAACCTGAGACTATCAAATTTCACCATGCCGTGATCCACAAGGCGCTGCAAACGGCCGTCAAGTGGGGCCTCTTAAACCGCAATGCAGCCGACGGCGTGGACGTGCCGAAGAACGGCCATACTGAAATGCAGACCTGGGATGACTTCGAGGTCCGCCAGTTTTTGGAGGCTGCTAGGAATAGCATCTATTATGCCCTATTCCACACGGCGCTATTCACCGGGATGCGACGCAGTGAGCTGTTGGGTCTGAAATGGGCAGATGTCGAGATCCAGCAAATCGATGTCTGCCGGGCACTGCACCACTTGAAGGATGGTAGTTACATATTCACGCAACCGAAGTCGGAAAAGAGCAGGCGCACCATAGCCCTATCGCCCTCGTCTATCCTGGTGCTTGCAAAACATAAAGAGAGGCAACAGGCGATACGCACCATGCTAGGGGAAACGCTCGGAAAAGACGACCTAGTTTTCAGCACCCCACAGGGAGCACCATTGCGGCCTAATACCATCACCCGGGCTTGGAGTATGCTCGCAGCCAAAGCCGGTGTTAAACCTATTAGGCTACACGACGCCAGGCATACCCACGCCTCATTGATGCTGAAACAAGGCATACACCCGAAAATAGTGCAGGAGAGGCTAGGTCATTCCACGATCTCGATGACGCTTGATATTTACTCGCACGTAGCCCCTGGACTCCAAGAGGCCGCCGCCAGGAGTTTTGACACCTTGGTCAACCCTGAACGTGAAAAGGTCCTTGTTGAAATCAATTCTTGACAAATTCTTGACAAAATGGC
>CAZHQV010000131.1:0-5472 GCA_964534285.1 uncultured Dehalococcoidales bacterium | reverse complement strand
CGGTATAGATCACCTCCATGCCGGCGTCGCGAAGAGCCCTAGCTACCACTTTGGCACCTCGATCATGCCCATCCAAACCCGGTTTTGCCACTAGAACACGGATTCTGTCTTTTGCCATAGTCTGGTCTCCTTCTTAATCTTCGTGACAGAGCTCAACGAGCACTCCCCTGACCGATTTGGGGTGAACGAAAGCCACCATTCCCTCCACACCGCGGCGCGAGTTCTTATCGATTAATTCCACACCCTTTTCAGATAGACGGTTGAGTTCTCGGTCAACATCATCAACTTCAAACGCGATGTGATGGAGGCCTTCGCCCCTTTTTTCCAGCATCCTAGCCATATTGCTGCCGGGAAGTGGCTCTAAAAGTTCAAGCTTAGCGCCATCGGCTAGGGAAAGGATGGCTGCCTTCACACCTTGTTCAGAGACGGTCTCAGTTTTGTCAATCTTGACATCAAACAGGCCTTCATAAAGCTTTGCTGCTTCATCCAAGTTGCTTACCAAGATAGCGACGTGGGCAATTCTATTAGCCATTCTACCTCCTTTACTTAACACCTAATACTTGGCGAGCGATGGTCCACCTCTGCATCTCCGATGTCCCTTCATAAAGTTCGGTTATTCTCTGATCGCGAGCGTAGCGTTCTACCGCAAAATCTTTGGTGTAACCATAACCACCGAAAATCTGGATAGCCTTATGACAAACCCTATGAGCCATCTCGCTAGCATAGAGCTTCGCCATAGCCGCCTCTTTGAGAAAGGGTTCTTTCCTGGTCATTAGCCAGGCAGTCCTATAGGTCAACATCCGGGCTGCATCAATTTCTGTTGCCATGTCAGCAATCATCCATTGAATTGCCTGGAACTTGGCGATAACTTGACCAAACTGCTCCCTCTGCTTGGCGTAATCAACAGCGGCATCAAAGGCTGCTTGGGCGATGCCCAGTGCCTGAGCTGCTATGTTAACTCGGCTCTCATCTATAGCTTCCAGGGATATTCTAAATCCTCTCCCCTCTTCGCCTACCATGTTACCCAGTGGTATTTTGCAATTATCAAAAATCAGTTCCGCAGTCGAAGCGGGGTGTATCCCCATCTTCCTTTCCAACTTGCCTGCGGAGAAACCTGGTGTGCCTCTTTCTACAATGAAGGAACTGATGCCGCGATATCCTAGAGACCTATCCCTGGTAGCGAAGGTAACAACCCAATCGGCTTGAGCCCCACCGGTTATGAAGGTCTTAGTGCCATTGAGAACATAGCCATCGTCTTTTTGGGCATATGTTGTTTGCACAGCTGCCGGGTCACTGCCTGCCGTTGCTTCGGTCAAAGCAAAGGCGGATATCGCTCCTTTGACTGTGCGTGGAATGAACTTCTCCTTCTGTTCTTCGCTGCCGTGCGTGACAATGGGGTAGCCAGCTATTCCAAGATTGACTAGTACTATGGCAGCCAAGCCAGCAGAAGCATGTGCAATCTCCTCAACAAGTATGGTGGTAGATAACTCGTCTCCGCTACCACCATATTTCTCGGGCCATCCTACTTCACATAGCCCAACATCGGCCATTTTCTTGATGACTTCATAGGGGAATTCTTCCTCCTCGTCCCACTGAGCAGCTAGAGGCTCAACCTCCCGTTTGGCGAAGTCACGCACCATAGCCTGAAACATCCTTTGTTCCTCAGTCAAGGAAAAATCCATCTGTACCTCCTTGCATGGTTCTCAAAAAGCCAGGAAGTCCTCTACGCATCCATGGACTACATCAAATCCAGAGTTGTACTCTTCAGGTGTGTCCAGCCTGAACTCGCTGCAGCCGTCATCATAGTACTTCATAATAGGTTCCACCTAGTTCGTGGCATACCTTACCGTCACAGTCACTCCTCATGTTCTATTTGTTTGCGCCTTTGTGCCTCGGGTGGTGGCTTCCTACTCCTTTACTTGACGCCTAACACCTGGCGAGCAATGGTCCACCTCTGCATTTCTGAAGTTCCTTCATAGAGTTCAGTTATTCTTTGATCTCGAGCATAGCGCTCTACCGCAAAATCTTTGGTGTAGCCATAGCCGCCGAAAATCTGAACGGCTTTGTGACAAACCCTGTGAGCTACTTCACTGGCGAAGAGCTTCGCCATAGCCGCCTCTTTGAGATAGGGTTCGTTTCTAGTCATTAGCCAGGCTGCCCTATAAGTCAACATCCGGGCTGCATCAATTTCCGTGGCCATATCTGCAATCATCCATTGAATTGCCTGGAACTTGGCGATAACTTGACCAAACTGCTCCCGCTGCTTGGCGTAATCAATAGCGGCATCGAGGGCCGCCTGAGCAATGCCCAGCGCCTGAGCCCCCACGCTGACTCTGCTGGCGTCTATAGCTTCTAGCGATATTCTGAATCCTCTTCCTTCGTCGCCTATTATGTTCTCTTTGGGTATTCTGCAGTTGTCGAAGATCAGTTCCGCTGTCGAAGAGGGATGTATTCCCGTCTTTCTTTCCAGCTTGCCTACAGAAAAACCTGGGGTGCCCTTTTCTACAATAAAGGCGCTAATGCCGCGATATCCCATAGATTTATCCTTGGTAGCGAAAGTGATAACCCAATGGGCTTCAGCCCCATTGGTTATGAAGGTTTTAGTGCCATTGAGAACATAGCCATCGTCTTTTTGGGCATATGTTGTCTGTACAGCTGCCGGGTCACTGCCCGCTGTTGCTTCAGTCAAACCAAAGGCAGAGATCGCTCCCTCGACTGTACGTGGGATAAACCTCTCCTTCTGCTCCTCGCTGCCGTGCATGGTAATTGGGTAGGAAGCTAGCCCGGTGTTGCAGAAGACTATGACAGCTAAGCCAGCAGAGGCACGCGCGACTTCCTCGGAAAGTATCACAGAAAGCAAGTCATCTCCGCTCCCTCCATATTCCTCTGGCAATCCCACCCCGCATAATCCAACGTCGGCCATCTTCTTTATGACTTCATAGGGGAATATTTCCTCCTCATCCCATTGAGCCGCTAGAGGCTCAATTTCTCGCTTGGCGAAGTCACGCGCCATCGCCTGAAACATTTTCTGTTCCTCACTAAGGGAGAAATCCATTCTCTACCTCCTCAAGTAGTCTTTTGGTTTTCAAAAGGCAAGGAATTCCTTCTGGGTGCCGAAAACGTTGCGTAAGACGTCGCACATCTCGCCCAAAGTAGCATAGGCTTCTGCGCACTCGAGGAAAGCGGGCATGGTATTATCCGTGCCTCGTGCTAGGTCTTCCAGGTGTTTTAGCGTTTGCTCTACCCTACCATTGTCCCTTTCCTTCTTTACCTGGGCCGTTCTTGCCTTTTGTCTTCTCTCCACCTCTGGATCGACCCGGAGCGTACTTATTCTAGGAAAGGGAGCAACAAACTCGTTTACTCCTACTACCGTGCGCTTACCTTCCTCGGTCTCCCTCACGTAGCGATAGGAAGCCTCCTGAATCTCCCTCTGCTGGTAACCTTGCTCAATAGCCGCTATCGCGCCTCCCAGGCTGTCGATCTTAGCGATGTACTCGGTGGCCTCCTTTTCCAGTCTGCTGGTGAGAGATTCCACATAGTAAGAGCCACCTAGCGGATCGACAACGTCCGTTATGCCACTTTCATAAGCCAGAAGCTGCTGAGTTCGCACAGCAGCCGTTACAGCTTCCTCAGAAGGCGTGGCATAGGCTTCATCGAAGGAGTTGGTATGCAGTGATTGAGTGCCTGCCAAGACTGCAGCTAGGGCTTCCCAAGCCGTTCTAATGATATTGTTCAATGGCTGTTGAGATGTCAGACTAACGCCGGCAGTTTGGGTATGGAAGCGAAACATCCAGGAGCGCGGGTCTTTTGCTTCGAATCGCTCTCTCATTATCTTTGCCCACAGGCGACGTAGAGCCCTAAATTTGGCTATTTCCTCAAAGAGGTTCAGGTGGCTACTTTGGAAGAAGGAAATTCTTGGAGCGAAATAATCTACGTCGACTCCGGTATCGATCATCGCCTGCACATAGGCAATGCCATTAGCCAGCGTAAAGGCAATCTCTTGAGCGGCGGTCGAACCGGCCTCCCGTACGTGGTATCCGCTGACGCTGATGCTATTCCACCGGGGAACCTCTTCGCGGCAGTAGGAAATTATGTCGGTGGTCAATCTCATTGAAGGGCGGGGTGGGAAGATATAAGTGCCTCGAGCAATGTACTCCTTAAGGATATCATTTTGGACCGTGCCACCTAACTTCGCTGGCTCAACCCCCTGTTTTCTGCCTACAGCAACATACATTGCGAGGATGGGAGCACAAGTGGAATTTATGGTCATGGAGGTGGTCACCTCGTCTAAAGGGATGCCTTCGAAGAGCATTTCCATATCTCTGAGAGTGTCTATAGCTACACCAACCTTGCCTACCTCGCCTCTAGCTAAGGGATGGTCTGAATCATACCCAATCTGTGTGGGCAAGTGGAAAGCAACGCTCAAACCTGTCTGTCCTTGCTCTAGAAGGTAGCGGTAGCGCTGGTTGGTGTCTTCAGCAGTGCCGAAGCCACTGTATTCACGCATAGTCCACACCCTGCCCCTGTACATACTGGGCTGGACTCCTCGAGTGAAGGGATATTCGCCGGGATAGGCCAAGTCCCTCGCATAATCGAAATGCGCTAAGTCTTCAGGTGTGTAGAGTGTGTCGAGTTCTACCCCCGAGATGGTATCAAACTTATCCTTTCGTTCTGGAGCACGTTTCAATGTCGCAGCCAAAGTGGTCTCACGCCATTCTTGTTTGCTCTTGCTTGCCATGCTTACCTCCCTTGCATAGTGAACTATTCGTTTTGTCTGCTGGGACCTTCGTATGGTACATGCGCTACCGGTTCGAGCCAACTCTCGCTAGTTCGGCATCATCCTCGCTTAACTTGCCGCGGCTACTAGCGCTTGTTAGCAGGTTCTCGAATCTGAACCGAGGATTGTAGCACAGATTTCTTGCCTTCACAATTCTTTGTATCCGGGGGCTCGTGCCCAATTTGGCTGGGGAGGCGTAACTTCCCTCTAACGCCGGACCGCGTTCAGCCACAGCTCGTGTTCCGCGTATTCCCGAGGAAGCAAATCAGGATAAGCCCTATCGAATGTAGCGATGCGGTTGTTGGTTGTGGCTGCGCCAGGGCAGAATGAGTAGTCTTCCATTGAGCAGCGGCACAGCCCTTGTGTCTCGTCTTCCGCTGTGCCGTTGCCTCTCTTTCGTTACGGTCACAGTGACAAAAGCAGGGCTGTGGAGTTCGCTGGCGAACACGATTTGCGTCTAGGTTCCCCTCGCAGCAATGTAAGATAGCACCTCGTGGCAGAGGGAGCAACCATTGCTATGGCGACACCACATGCAGGCAGTGCATAGCCCCTCACGAGAAAGAAGCTATCGCTTCATGAAAGCTGGCTCACTCTTTGGCTTTTGGCAGGTCGGTCTTCGTGCTGCTTATGCCCGCAAAGGCACGGAACATAACCAGGGGCAAGGGAAATATTATGGTGTTGGTTCGCTCTGTAGC
>CAZHQV010000130.1:0-5594 GCA_964534285.1 uncultured Dehalococcoidales bacterium | reverse complement strand
TTAACTTAATCGAAGCCCTGCCAAGCGGTAATGTTTTCAACGGGCTCGCGTTTGCTCTCCAACTTGTTCGCCGGGAAATCCCAATCAGGATAGCCAATGGCGATGGCGATGATCATTCGCTTAGACTCAAGTATACCAGCAAGGCTCCTCACTACCTCAGGAAACATTAGGCCTTGATCCTGAATGCAAGTGCCAAGTCCATAGTTCAGTGCTGCAAGGCAGATAGTCTGTACGATAGCACCAATATCGAACTGAGGGCGTATTTCACCAAGTGACTTGTCCACAGATAGGACGATAGCTGCAGGCGCATCGAAGAAACGAAAACCTCTTTGCATCCACTCTGCTCTTTTCTCCTTATCTTCTCTAGCTATGCCCATGAGCCCAAAGAGCTGAACTGCAACCTCCACCTGGCGGTTTCTATAAACACCCTCATAGGGCTTTCCCGCGAAATCCGGATTTGGTATTGCTCCAGAACCTAGCATCTCAACATTAGCCCGCTTGATGTTATCCAACACTTCACCCCTGATAACAGTAAACTCCCACGGCTGTGTATTCATCCCCGAGGGCGAACGGGTAGCAATATCTAGAATTTCCTTGAGAATCTCTTTAGGAACTGGGTCAGGCTTATAGCCCCTTATACTCTTCCGTGATCGTACCGCCTCCATAATATCCATTGATTGCCTCCTTTCCAAGTACTAAACCTAGAGCCAGAATTTAGCCTACCTTACCATGCAATTGTCAGCGGAGCAATGGCAAGAAAGCCTGCTAGCCTTGTAATGAACAGTCGCTTTTGATTGATATGCTTATCTCTCAGATGAAGGAAAGAATATGATAGAAGTACCTTTGTTAGTTCTCACTTTGGCAGGGGCCAGTAAGTGTATAATGTTATCATCTTTGGCCATTTCTGAAAATGAAGTCTTGCTTTAGGAGGATTTTTGCTCATAGTCCCGAGCCAAAATCACTCGTTCACGATAGGAGGGGTGGTCGTGAAACAGGAGCTTTGCCCAATGACCAGGTTCAGCTTGTTGCAAGTTCTGGTCAGTCAGCTTGGTCATTAGACTGACAAAGGCTTGAGGATTGTTGCTTAGCTGCAACGCAGCTCTATCTGCCTCCAATTCAGTACGCCGGTTATACCAATTAAGCAGCGGCTGTAAGAACAAGATAAGCATAGCCAAAATCAGGATTAGCCACGGGAGTGCGGCCAGGTCGTTCATCCCTTGGAAGGAAAGCAATACCACACCCGCCCTAAGAGCTAGATCAGCGCAATAGAATGCCAGCAGTAGAGCAAGAGCATGGATTGACATCAGTTTAGCGAAATCGTGATGGAGATGGTGACCTAGCTCATGAGCCAAGGTGACCTCTATCTCGTCCACCGAATATCCGCGGAGCAAAGTGTCGCTAAGAATGATGCGCCTAGATCCACCCCAGCCGGCTACCAAAGCATTGGCTGTGGTGGATTTGCTACTCAGATTCATGACAAGCACACGCTTGATATCAATCCCAGCCGTTTTAGCCAGGTTTGCTAACCTCTCCTTTAGCTCTCCATCCTCTAAAGGCTTTAGTTTGAAGAACAAAGGTACGAGTACAGTGGGGGTCAGCCATGTAAGAAGCAAGCTGACCAGAAATACAATCAACCCGGTTGCCAGCCACCACAACGAGGGGAGACAATCCATAAGCCAGTAAACGACTGTGACTAGAGACAAACAGAAGAGAAGCCCGAGAGCCAAAGCTCTAGCTCTGTCCCTCAACCATCCACTTAGATTCTGATTTGACAAACCATAGCGGCGGGGCAACAAGAAATCCTCATAATAGCTCACGGGCCCCATTATCACTCCATAGCCTACCACCAAGATGAGCAAATACAAGGCTGCCGCCCAAGGCAAAGGGAAAGACAACCAGTAGGCTAGGGCCGCTGAAGCTCCAGTGAAAAGGAGAGCTAACAAGAAGAAGAAAGCCGTTCCAAGATCCAGGAGCAGTAAGCGCCGCGATAGCCAGTCGTATTCTCGAGCTTTCTCCTGGCGCTCCGGATCAAGAGCAGCTTCGGCTAGGCTTGTCCTAGTCACCCAATTCAGCTTTCAGAATGAGCTTGGTACGGTGGCTCGATTCAGGATATTGTGACAAACCTAGGGCAGCGAGCACCTGTTCCGGCCTGCCGCTGCCACCAGCATCACAGCGCAACCTCATCCCTAGGACATATGACGAGCCACGATGATTGATGATCCATAGCTCGTTTACCAAAGCTCTCAAGTCATAGCAATGCACTCTGTCGCCTCTGGAATGTTGCCAACGTAACTGCTTGGCTTGAAGCAAGCGATTCAAGGAATCCTCCACTTCCTGTTCCCTCTTCTCGCTTTTGACCTCCACGCGATACTCCGCAGCAGCGAGGGATGACTGCAAGGAGGGGCCCCTTAGCCCCATTTCATAGGCTTCCAATATGCTGAACCCGCAAGACAATTGCTGCTTTGCCTTCATCACAAAAGAATCAGGGGGCATCCATTGATTTAGCCACACATCCATGAGTTCGGCTTCGCTGGTTACCCCTACGGCTAGAGGCGCAGCGATGGCAATTCGCGGGTGAGGTCTGAAGCCTTGGGAATAGGCTAAGGGTATTCCTGCTCGCCTTAATGCTCTTTCCCAAAAACGCATCACGTCAAGGTGTGAAATGAACTTGACCTCTTCACCACGCCCAAATCTAAGGCGCAGACGCTGCATCCCTTACCACTCTAGAAACCTTCCGGATTGCCAGCGCGCTCGTCGCTTTCCCTAGTCACCATGATTTTCTCTATCTTCATGCCTCGCATTTCACTTATCATGAATTTGAGGTTTCGGTACCTGAACTGCTCGCCTTGTTTCGGTATCCTGCCAAGATGCCTGAGAATAAAACCAGCTACAGTTTCATAATCACCAGCGGGCAATTCCAACTGCAATTCTTCATTGGCTTCCGCAACCCGAAACCCCCCATCCAACTGAAAACTGTTGTCTCCAGTTACCACAAAGTCTTTCTCCCCGATCAGTTCATCGCCAATATCACCTACAATCTCCTCAGCAAGCTGCCCCAGGGTAACCATTCCAGCTACACCTCCAAACTCATCAACAACCAGCACAATATGGTAACCACCATTTCTCATCTCGGTGAGGAGCTGTCCCAGAGATTTACTCTCTGGGACAAAGTGAGGCGTTCGCATTAAATCATCGATGGTAGTCTCTTTGTTCACAGAGCTATCGGTCAACTTCATAAGCACATCCTTGGCAAACAGGATGCCCACCACGTTGTCCCTGCTGTCCTTATACACTGGGAAGCGGCTATAGGGAATTTGCGCATAAATGTCCAAGAACTCGCTTAGCTTCGCTCCTTGCTCCACCCAAGCGATTTCAGTTCTGGGAATCATTATCTTGCTTACTGCGCGGTCGGTAAACTCAAAGACTTTGTGCAGCATCTTGGCCTCATCCCGCTCTACCACGCCTTCGCTTTGCCCTACATTTATGACTGACCGTATCTCACCTTCGCTTACCAAGTCCTCACCGCCTGGCCCAGCTGCTATTCTTCTGAAACCTACGCCAATGTGACCTAGTGCCAGGACAAAGGGATAGAGACACAGTTCTATTACCCGCAGCGGCCTGCTGTAAAGAAGAGATAGCCGCTGAGCATGGTGGACGGCCAGAGTCTTGGGGATGACTTCTCCAAAGACCAGAATCAGTGCAGTTACCCCTAAGGTAGCTATGATTGGGCCCTTCACCACACCAAACACCGTCACCGCCATAATAGTACCCAGTGTGGCCGCAGCCACGTTCACCAGGTTGTTTCCCAGCAAAACGGTAGCCAGCACCTTTTCTGGCTTCTCAGCTGCTTTGGCTAGCCCCTCCGCGCCCTTAACACCCGTTTCTACCAGATACCTTATGCGAAGCTTAGGCAGGGAGATAAAAGCGGACTCAGCGCTGGAAAAGAAAGCCGAAACCGCCAAGCAGGCCACAAAAGCTAACAAAAACCAGCTATCGACGTCTTCCACACCTCACCACCCCCTCTGTCGCCCACTTAAGAAACTGAGCACTTCTTGCAGTAGCCTTTCGGGCTCATGATCTAGCCCTTTATGAACTACAATAGCATTAACTAGTAACCTTGTCAAAAGAGTGCACGTTCTTTGCCCCTGTTCGGATTCTTACCAGGCTGGCACGGTAACCAAGGAGCTCCCTCTGCATCCCAATTGGCTTTGCTGCAACATGGGATTGAGGAATGAGGTCAGCTCTCAATGATTGCGACAGCATTCTGCAGTCGATCTTATCCTTCTTTACCTTAGCAGAAGCGATGGCTTTTGCCTTGAGTGCGTGAGTGGGTTCCACCTCCATACCGTTCTCTTCTAAGAGATAATAAGGCTAATACAGATTACGGGTGGCTTCCATGGCTACTGCCACCAGCCCGTTGAATCCTTGAAAGAACTCAGCTGTCCCGCCATTATTGGTAAGCTTGTCTTCTCCTACCACCTCTTTTCCCTGAGCATTCATCATCGTCATGGCAGAGAACTTCCTGTTCAAATCCAAACGAGTCCATATCATCCCCAACCCCCTCAAGCCTATCCTGCCTCAGGAGGTCGGCTTTTCATCCAATCACATGGCCTCCTTTTCTTGATTTGGCCGATATGACTGGAGAGACTACTGTGGGGCGACATATCCCAGTGATTGGTGGGGCGGATAGCATTATGCACCTCCCTCCATTGCAGCAGAGCCTGGTTCAGCCCCAACATCGCAAAGCTGCCGTCGGTTACTTTGCAAAACTCCTCCGCGTGCCTCCTTTGTGCTCCCTCCACATGGCCATTGAGTTGGCGGGTCGTGGAGGCGGAGCAATTGTATCCGTCCCCCGCGCAGGAGTACCGCCAGTCTGTCCTTGCCCCACTTGAAGGTGACAAATATTTGTGCTATAACGGCCCGTTGCGCACAGGAGACAAGTCAAAGAAAACAAGAGCTTGTCCAGCGGTATGACCAGTGTTTTCTGGTGTAACAGAATTTAAGTAAGGGGGGTCTAAAATGGAGTTCAACTTAACCAAAGAACAGGAAGCAATCAGAAGGATGATACGGGAATTTGCCGAGAGAAAGCTGGCGCCCATTGCCACTAAGATTGACCGCGAAGCCAAAATTCCGCCTGATATTCACCCCGAGTTGCAGAAGTTGAGACTATTCGGCATACCATACGATAAGAAGTATGGCGGCGGTGGCGAAAGCTATATTGAGCTAGTGCTCGTCATAGAGGAGGTCGCAAAAGCCAGCGCTGCTGTCAGTGTCGGGCTAGCGGCACACTACCTAGCCCCCATCAGCCTAAGCTTATACGGCACGGACGAGCAAAAAGAGCAGTATCTCCCCAAGCTGTGCTCCGGAGAAGATATAGGATCGCTGGCCTTTACCGAGGCAGCTACCGGCTCAGACCCCGAAGCAATAACCACTGCGGCAGAGCTATCGGGCGATGGGTATATACTGAATGGCTCCAAGCGCACCATAACCAATGCCCCTTTTGGATGGTTCAGCAATTATCTTCGCCAAGACGGACAAAGGGGTTAGCGCTTTTATTGTAAACAAGAACCAGCCGGGGTATTCCACGTCGAAGC
>CAZHQV010000129.1:2258-5626 GCA_964534285.1 uncultured Dehalococcoidales bacterium | reverse complement strand
TATGATTCCATCGACTTCGGCATTGGCCTGTAGCGCCTGGTAGTATCGCTTGCCGGTGTTAGGGTCGATGCTGGCCCAGACCGTTTGCCAATCTGCCCAGGTTGTGACAGGTTCACCGATTGCGTTCGGCGCCTTCTGCTGATATTGAAAGGTGATTCGGTGACGCATGATTCCAGCCCGCATGTCATAACTCCATAATCCTGTCCTGCCATAAGAGCGACTCGACGGCCATCGGCACCGTAGTCGGCGTGAAGCCCTGGCCAATGACCACAGCCTCGCGGTTCTCGTAATAATGCGCTATGAGCAATAAGAGGGCTTGGCGTATCTTCTGCGGCACATCCGTTGCCGCATCGCCATAGCCCGCCGTGTAGGTCACACAGATAGCATTGCGCGGGCGCAAGGATTCGCTCGGCCATGACTTCCCAGAGTTACGGAATACCCTGCCTGGCTCGTGGTTGATATCAACGCTATAATCGTCGCTGCTCCAGGTATGCTTCGTGTTGTCCGTATCGTAGTATTCAATCTTAAAATCAGTGCTTTGTAGTGGCGGCCTTGGGATAGAAATGCAATCGCTCGGCCAATCGTCTAGCCATAATTCCCAGGTCTGCGTAATATAGGCGCGGTTTTGAAAGCCCTCAGCATACTCACGAGCCGCCACAATCAGGGCTGTTATTAAGTCGTCCTCTTCACAGACTGCCGTTCGCCGCACGACCACGACTGCAAACTCACAGGCGGCCTCAGCTACCGTGGCCACGGCCCGCACATACCGCTTCGTGCCCGTATATGCCTTCTCGAAAGTGGCCTCGTCGTTGGCCTCTGTCACCTGCGTAAAGGCCCCGCTCGATACGTCGCCCCACGCTTCGCTTTCACTATCACGCTCCTGGAGCTTGACATCTACCGTGCCACTAGACCCGCAAGTACCAGCCTCAAGATTCACCACAGCGTCATAGCCGAGGACATCAACAGCGGCGCCCTCCAGCGAGTAGCTGGCCGCTATATCATGGCTCCCTGGCGCAATGCTCTGCTCGCTATCAACGTCAGTCGAAAAGTCCACTGATTCGACTCTCAGATGCGCTTTAGCCTGCGCTAGAGTGATCGGCTCAAGGGACGGTGCGGATGTCTGTGTTATCGCCATTTTTGTCCTCGTGACTCTTCATTGCCTTGTCTTCTATCACTTCATGGAGCCGTTTGGAAGGTGCGCCACACTGAACGCAAACCAATTCGCCGTCCACGAAATGAAAGTAGTTGCACTTGTGTTTCTTCATTCCGCCAGCACCCCCACGATTGACACTGCGCCGTTTTCTCCGGCGGCAAGGTTCTTGAAGTACAGCGTCGATATGTCCACGTTCGCTAACTCGAACTTCTCACCAGAGTCATAGCTGACCACCTGAGAACTAGAATCCCCGAATAGCTGTGACTTAGTAGACACCTGTATAGCCGCCCAGGTGAGCTTCTTTTCGGAAGTCTCAAAGCGCCGGGCGGTGTCGCCCGTGGCTGTGTCTATTGCGGCGTAGACCTTCCCGTAAAATGCTATAGTCATTTTTCACCCCATCCTTTTTTTGAGCGGGGCGAGGAAAGGAGAAACCCGCCCCACTCACAACAATTATCCGCTCATCGAGCGGGTCAGGGTCGCACAGATTCCCCTTTCTTGCTTGCCTCTTTCGCAGCCTCAGCCTTTTTCTCCTCGGCCTGTAAGGATTCCAGGTATTCGGCCACTCCTTGCCACTTCGTAAGGAGCGTGCTGATACGGTTAAATTCCTCCTGCAAAGACCCCACGTTCTGCCTTGCTACTTTCAGCCGTTCTTCCAAGTTTTCCATGTTTCTCCTTTCTACTCCTTTCTGCTTTTCTAGCACTTGGCATGTTTCCAAACTGCGTGAAGGGCTCCATCCTCCATCACGCGGTCAACCTCAGTTATCAGAGCATCGCCGACCTTCATGACCTTATGACACTTCGGGCAAACAACCTCTTCAGCAGGTACTTGGATGCCAGCGGTTATTGCGCAATAGTGCCACGCAGCGCCATAACGGAAGTACCACCGCTCGTTAGTGGAGTCAATGCCGACTTCACCATTGAGGTCGGTCTGGTTCGTTTCGCTATCGCCGATCGACCCAGCCTTCACCCGCACTGCCAAGCTATCCTGCGTACAGTCCAGCATGTTCTTCGCCACGATGTACGAAGTGAGAACAGTAACGTTGGTCGTGCCGTTCAACTCAAGGTCTGCGTTGGCCGCAGTGCCACCGTACAGTTTATTGGCCCCGAGGTTCACGTCAGCCGCAGCTTCGTAGTCATCCTCTGCATTGACCTTCCAGCCAACTACATTCCCATCATCACCCTGATTCCGAGAACTCCAGATGCCAACGTTGTTCTCCTGGCGAATCTCTCCCGCATCTGCTGGAGTCGTGCCAAACTCGATGTAGCCCGTGGTGAAGTCGAGCTTCTGGTCGGCCATGCTCACCGTGCCCGCAAACGTGGTCGCGCCTACACTGGCACCGAATAGCACATGGTCGGAGGCATCCACCTTGACCATATTGATATCCGCACCGCCAGCCTGATTGCGCGTGGTTATGTATGTATCGTTGGGCAGCCTGAGCGTACCAGCAGCCGCAGGGGTCGTACCAACAGCGATGTATCCCGTGGTGGTCAGGTTGTTCGCCCCCAGGTCTACACTAGCCCCTGCCTCGATTACGTCAGAGGCGTTCACCTTCCACATATTTATGTTGCCATCGTCGCCCTGGTTTCGGGCAAGTGCCAGGTATGTGTTGTTCGGAATGCGAATGCCGCCAGAGTCGGCAACCGTTGAACCGATGCTGATATAGCCAGTGGTTATCAGGTTATTGGAGCCAAGGGTTACATCCGTGCCAGCCTCTATCTGATCGCTTGCATTGACCTTCCATGTAGACACATCACCATCTGCCCCGTTATTCCGGGCAACAACGGCATAGGTATTGTTAGCTATCCGAACTATGCCGCTCTGCGCCGGGTTGGTTGGCGTGGTCTCAATGTAGATGGTGCCACCGGCAACCTTGAAGATGGCGTTGGTTCCGTCGTGGTACATCTTGAGGTAGTCCGCCGCTGGCGTGGTATCGCTGTGAATGTAAACCGAGGGATGGCTATCAGCGCTGACATCCCAATCAGTGCCGATAGCTGACTTGTCCGCAAAGTGAATAGCCTGGTTTGCATCGGCCAGGCCAACAACTAAGCTATGGTTATCGGCATCACCTGTTTCCCAGCCTATGACGGCATCATAGGTAGTGCCAAACTCCAACTCTACGGTGTCCAGTAACACCGCCCTGTGCGCGTGGTCTTTACGGGCGAATTCATTTGAAGAGCCCTCTGCATTTGCCGCAGCAAGCGAGCCATCTGCAGG
>CAZHQV010000129.1:0-2158 GCA_964534285.1 uncultured Dehalococcoidales bacterium | reverse complement strand
TCCGCTATCTTGGCGGTCAGCGTGGCAGCGTCAAAGAAGTTGGCGGCAAACTTCGCACGCCCGCTTACATCAGCGCTCAGGATGCCAGACTCTAGCTTCGCCGTGGTGACGTTGGAGTCCTTGATCTTCAACGTCTCAACAGCATCCGACGCCAGGTGAGCCGCTTGCCAGATACCGCTTGCGAAGAACGCTCTTGATGCAGCGTCAGCCGCAAATGAGCCAGTCGTAAAGATGGTATCGCAAGCCGCATTATCAAAGGCATCTGCCGCAAATGCGGTGGCTGGGTCTATCTGCCCGCCCTTAGTTGCTCCACTATGGTCATGCGTACCGAGTTTGTGTACGTGGTCCGTAGGGGCTGCCTCTGTATCAGAGCCGATTGTATTGGCCGTTGACGTTCCATTTGCCGCCATGTTCCCGACGGTAGTGGAAACAGCAGCGCCGCTCGCAGCCTTCTCAGTCCACGTAGGCGATGCCTGCGTGTTCGTGTTCTGGTACAGTTTCGTATTCGTAGTGTCTATCAGCAGGTCGCCAGGTTCGGCAATCTTCGCCAAGGTTCCTGACGTTCCATCTGACGGTGTACCCGCATTTCGCCATACCCGGCGAAGCGAGCCTGCTATTATATTTGGACTCTCATTAGTTCCGCTCATCGTATCCTCCTATATTTGGAGGGAGGGAGTAGGGTTGTCGCCCGCTGCCCCCCTCAGATTTTCTAGATTCCCGTGACGCTACAGAATGCGGTATCGCGGAAGTGAACCATTGAGCACCGCATATCGCACCTGATCGCCTGCTTGCCCTTGATGAAGTAGTCGCTGTGGGCATTAGTCACCTGAAACTCGATCCCTCGCCGCAGGAAGAGCATCGAGTAACCCTGGTAGTCACCGACGACGCCCGTATTCTCCGTTAGGGCAGTCGTGATCACCACAGGCACACCCCACAGCCTTTCAGGTCCGTGGTCGCTCGGACTACCGAAGACGTACACACCATCAGCGGTTCTGAGCAGGCGAATATCCTGCCAGTCGCTAGGGTGGATTATGCACACCGACGGCTCAGCAAAGCCCGTCGCCCTTACAGCCGTGATTGCCTTGTAGAAGGCATCTGGCACCGGGTCGCTACCGAGTGCCTGCGTCTGGAGACTTGCCAGGTCTAACGTTCCCACGAGGTCAGGGGTTCCCACACTCCTGCCAGTGCCGACTAGAATCTGCGAGTCCAGTCGCGCCCGGAGCATGTAGGTGAGCCGCTGGTTCAAAAGGCTCTCAATGCCTGCTACGTCCTCTAACTGCTCGTCTGTCACGGGCAGCCATACGCCGATCTTCTCCACCTCATCAGAGGTCTCGGTGTAGACAAGCGCAGCCTCGCCGTATTCCCCACCAGCCGCAGCCTCAGCCGCATTGTTGGTGAAGGTCGACTCTTTCATATACTTGATTGTGTCCATGCCCGTATTGCCCATCGGGATATGGTCCACAACCGCAATCGGGCGCAGCGGGTAGAGTTCAACTCGCGGGATACGCGTCGCCTCGGGGTCCCAGCCTGCCGAAGTCTGGAATAGAGTCTTCACGTCCACATCCAACTTCCGCACCTGATGGCGAGCCTCCATAGCCTTGGACTCGATGAAGAGCTGACCCATTGTCCGTTTGACTTCCTTCTTCTCAGGTTCGCCAGATAGACTTTCGGTCTGCGGGTGGTTCAAGGTGGAATCATAGTCCGCAGCCCGCTTGCTGGCAGCATCAAGTTCGGCCAGCCTATCGCGCTCCGCACCGAGTTCCTCCAGTTCCTTGTTCATCTGGCGGACTTTCTCGACTTTAGCAGTAGTATCTCCCTCCAGGGTCGTCACCTTGTCAAAGTCGAGTTCGGAGCCAGCAGCCTCGAATATCTCATGTAGCAACTTCGATTTGCCGGCCAGTTCCTTAGTTACTTGTTCTAATGTCTTGCTCATTTGAGCCCTCCTACTAATTCATTACTTATGCGGGCATAATCCAGGAAAAGCCTCTGTATATCAGCTGCCGCTTTCGGCTCCGTATCCTCCAATAAAAACTGGAGGTCTTTACTTACGGCGGTTAAGCTGTCGAGTAGTTTCGTGATGCCTTCCCTGTTCGCCGCGCTAAATACGCGCCCCTCCTGGCGTCGCAAATCAGCAAGCGATTTGCTTCGCTCCGCCATG
>CAZHQV010000128.1:0-5636 GCA_964534285.1 uncultured Dehalococcoidales bacterium | reverse complement strand
ACATCAGCCTCCCTCCAAGCCATATTCCTTGCTGCGGTAAGACAGAGCGGATGGTCTTCAGGGAGCAGACCCCTAGCCAGTGGTGTAGTGTAAAAGGGAATGCCTGCAGCCTCAACAAAGTCCTTGAAACTAGCTTCCGCGCCCGACCACAACGCCCCGCTACCCGCTATGATGAGAGGTCGTTTCGCCTCCCACAAAAGCTGCACCGCTTTGCGCACTGCCTCGGGGTCTCCAGCGGGATGAGCGCGGTTAATTCCTTCCGGGTCAATTTCCTCTTCGCTGTCTAACACCTGGCTTTCTCTTACTTTGCCCTTAAGTACATCAGCCGGGCAATCCAGGTAGACTGGTCCCGGCTTATGCGACAGAGCGTGGCGAAAAGCCATTCCGACATAGGCAGGTATTCTCTCCGTCCTGCCGATCTGCCACGCTCGCTTTGTTATCGGTTTCATAATGCTTAACAGGTCTATCTCCTGAAAAACACCAACCTCGCGTGTCAGCAGGGCAGTAGAGCCACCGATAGCGATTACCGGAGTGCCATCAATGAAAGCATTGCTGACGCCGGTGACCGCATTGGTTGTGCCTGCTCCGGCAGCAGTGATACAAATGCCTGCCTTTCCAGTAACTCTACTGTATGCCTGTGCCATCAGAGAGGCACCCCGCTCGTCCCTGGTATCAATACATTTGATGCCCTCTTTTTCACATTCGCCAACGAGCTCCAGACACGGACCGCCCAGCAGATAAAAGATAACCTCAGCTCCGCACTTCTTCAGTGACCTGGCGAGTAACTGGTCTCCAGTCATACGGGCCATAAAAGTTGCAATCTCCCTTCATAATCTAGTAAGTTAAGTAAACACAAGAGTTCATATTAAAGCTTATGTACTCCAACGTCAAGCAAAATAAGCTCTGCCCTCTTTCTGTCTCAATTTCCTGCCTTTCGACCTCCCTCCCAGCATACCTCCTATAGCTGGTTCACATCACAACCCTCGTCTGGCATAGTAATAGTGGCAAGGTATTCTACCTGCATAGGCTCACCCCTCCTTTTTAAGGATTTTGCTTAAGGTGAGCCTATTTTACTCTGTGCTCCGCTCTCGGTCCGCACCCCTTGTTCATTCGGCTCCGACTTGTCAGAGTTCCATTCACAAGGCCATACTATCCTGCTCGCCCAATCATAGCATACACCCGTGATGATCAAGCTACACAATTGCTTGAATCCTTTACTTTGCACATTAGGGCGAAATGTTACTTTTTTGAGAGGCCTATGAAATCGAGAGACTGGGCTTTCAATTTGAAGTCGAGTCAAAGTATAATCAGCTAAGATGGACAGGGGTTATTGTGAGACGATTAACTTGCATTCTAGTGGCAATTTCGTTGGTGGGTGTATTGGTAGCCTGTGGTGCTCCTGTCCCACTTGCTAACGTAATAGCGAAGACCACTCCAAATAACGATAGCACCCCAACATTCACCTGGGATGGTCCCATTGATAGTAGCTCAGGCGTTGCTTATTATGCAGTAAGAATAGACTCAGGCGGATTCATTTCCATCGATGAAGCTACTACTTATACCGTTGCTGAACCCCTTACCGAGGGCACTCATACCTTTGAAGTCAGGGCAGTGGATGAGGCTCGAAATGAGCTGTTCTCTTGGAGCCTTACCTTTACGGTTGAGACACCCGTAGGGATTTCAAACATCAATGTGTCTAATATTACTGATACCAGTGCTACCGTCACTTGGGCAACTGCTACGCCAGCCACTAGCCGAGTATCCTACTACAGGGTTGGCGATTGCTGTTGTTGTTTAGGACATGAAGATGAAGAGTTAAGCACGAGCCATAGCGTTACCCTAACAGGACTAGACCCTGATGCAACTCATCGTTTCAGGGTCCATTCGATAGACAAAGCTGGCCACGAAGCAATATCTGCCGAGTATAGCTTCCCCACTGACATGGCTGAACTATCAGTCCATTTCATTGACGTTGGTCAAGGTGAGGCAATTCTACTGGACGTGGGTCATTTCGAGGTTCTGATTGATGGCGGTGGTAAATCTTCAAGGGTGGCCGACTATATTGATGATTATGTTGAGGGAGAACTCGAAGCGATAATAGCTACTAACCCCAATGATGACCATATTTGGGGGCTCGTTGAGGTATTAGCTGCTTTCAAAGTCAAAGCAATTTTTCTCAACGGGGATACAAGTACCTCTAACACATATTCCCAATTCATATCGGCAGTCAACGACAAGGGGTCCTGGTGGCCTTTATCGTCTTTCGGCTCTGAGGATACTATCGTATATGGAGTAGGCAAGGGAGATACTATTAAGGCTGGTGGTGATGTCACTGTTAATATTGACGGCGTCGATTGCCCTGAATTCTTCAACCTGCTGGGGTGCGCCATAGACCATCCCATTGTGCTACATGTGCTCCACCCTTGCGATTTGAGTGGTACCACTGAGAATAATTCTATCGTGCTACATCTTACTTACGGGGAGGTTGATTTCCTTCTTATGGGAGATGTTGAGCAAGAAGCTGAGGATAGCATGTTAGGTGCTGGTATAGTCCCCGATGTGGAGATACTGAAGGTTGGTCAGCACGGCTCAAGGACTGCATCCTCACAAGATTTCTTGAGTGCAGCACAACCAAAGGTTGCCATATATATGACAGGGTTATATAACCCATACGGTTATCCCCATGACGAGACTATCTCAGCCTTGGAGAATACTGGTGCTGACATCTATGGCACCGATGTAGACGGCACTATCATAGTCACCACAGATGGGAAAAGCTATGAGGTGCAAACCGTGAGGTAATCCAAAGTAATACCTTGTTTACAACATACTGGTGAGAAGTGTGTCGCCGCTTTCCTGTGTTGCTCCTCATGGTGCGCTCACTCTCCAAGCCAGCGCAGCGAAGGCTGGAAGCAAATGTTCGCCTATAAGGTATAAGGATTGCACTTCTGTCCAAAATGTTACCTGACTGCTGGGCTGCTGCTTGGCTGGTCTGGTTGGGAAATCAAGCGCACTAGTCTACCTTTATGGCAATGAAAGGGGAATACTAAGTGGAGAGAAAATGCTAAACCAGAGTTAGATTTTCTTCGTTACACATGGTAGAGTATCACAAATGGCAGGGGGGTGACTGAAGTGAAGAAACTATTTCTGTGTCTAATAGTAGTAGCATTGATGTCAGGCTTGGTGGCATGTGCTCAGCCAGCAGGTGATGGGACGGTGCAATCAGACCTGGCAATCCTGGTTGATGGAAACAGCGCCTTCGCCTTCAACCTGTATCAGGCACTTAGAGAGGAGGATGGCAACCTCTTCTATTCGCCGTATAGCATCTCACTGGCGCTGGCTATGACATACGCTGGTGCCCGCAGCGAGACTGCCCAGCAGATGGCTGATACCCTGAGTTACCTTCTTCCCCAAGACCGCTTGCATGCGGCATTCAACAGCCTGAATCTCGAACTTGGTCAGCGTGGTGAAGGCGCCAAAGGGGAGGATGAGAAAGGGTTCCAGCTGAATATTGCTAATGCCATCTGGGGACAGGAGGGTTTTGAGTTCCTCTCCGAATTTCTCGATGTCCTGGCTGATAACTACGGTGCCGGGCTAAGGCTCCTTGATTTCGAAAACGCACCGGAAGAGTCTCGAATCACCATCAACAACTGGGTCAGTGACCAAACTGAAGGCCGGATTGAAGACCTGATTCCAGAGGGCCTTATTGATGAATGGACTCTCCTTGTCCTGACTAACGCCATTTACTTCAACGCGGCGTGGCAGTATCCCTTCGAAGGAGAATTTACTGAGGATGGGCCGTTCTACTTGCTTGACGGAGGCGAAGTCACCGTGCCAATGATGAGACAAGGTTGGAACCAATTTGGCTATGCTGAGGGCAGGGGGTATCAGGCTGTCGAACTGCCATATTATGGTCGTGAAGTCTCAATGGTAATTCTGCTTCCTCAGGCTGACCAGTTCGAGGCATTTGAAAGGTCACTGGATGCTCAGCAGGTGAAGGCAACTCTCGGGAAGCTAGAGCACCAGTGGGTCAGACTGACCATGCCAAGATTCGAATTTGAGTCGAGCTTTCGTTTAAAGCAGACCCTGAAAGCAATGGGCATGCCCGATGCCTTCGTCTGGCCATGCGCTGACTTTTCGGGTATGACAGGCAGCAAACCCGACCTATTTATAGAAGACGTGGTCCACAAGACCTTTATTTCTGTGGACGAAGCCGGCACAGAAGCAGCCGCCGCCACTGCAATACCGATGCCGCCAAGTGCGTCACCACCAAAGCCAGTTGAGGTCACCGTTGACCACCCCTTTATCTTCTTGATTCGTGACATCGAGACAGGCGCAATACTGTTTGTAGGGCGTGTGTTAGATCCGAGTGCGTAACTGACTGTTGAACTGCCGTGCCAGAACTCCAGAGTACACCTGAGTTGTCAAGGCACAAGACAACAATAGCCTGAAAAGTGTAGTCGAGAATAGAAACGCTGGGCATCCATTCACATGCTGAGCTTCTTGAGCAATCCCGACTGAGACGGAGTCTCGATCCTCTTCACGTGAAGAAGAGATAGTCTTCCTCTGCTAAGTGGCGAGACTGAAGGCCAGGGCAAAAGTTCTTTGTTCTGTCCACCGAGGTCCACCAATCATAACTTTTCCACACCAAAAGGTTGATACCTTCTTTGAGTTTGCCATAGTTCACACTCCCAAAGGCGGGAGGTGTGAGCCATGGGCCGGAGCTCTCCCCAGAACGTAGTCTCATCTGGCGAAAAGTCGCTAGAGGCGTACCTTGAAGTAAGCCCCAACGGTTGTCCCCGCTTCAGGATGCCAGGTGGGCTTCTTTACCTTAGCGGTGAGGTAGCCTCAAGCTATGTCGAGTTCGATTAGCGACCTATTCCACCTATCCCAGATGGGCTGGGGTCATATTGCTTGCGGTCAAGGAACGCCGTGAGAACAGCTACCGCCGGTTTACTGGGGGTTAAGAAATGACCAAAGCCTATCTGGAAGCTAGTGAAGTAGAGCGCCTCGAAGGAGTTGCCACGAATCTCCGGGATCGTCTGCTCATCAGGCTGTTGTTTCACCTGGGATGCCGTGTCTCTGAAGCTCTGGCTATTACAGCCGACGACATCGACCTCAGCGCGGGTATCGTCACTATAGAGCATCTGAAGACACGAATAAAGCTATCCTGCCCCAATTGTGGCACGAGGCTCGGTAGGAGCCACACTTACTGTCCGAAGTGTGGCGCAAGGGTTGGGAAACTGGTCGCCGAGGAGAAGGAGCATCGCCGGATGAGGACGCTGCCCATTGACGATGATACACGAGAGATGCTCAAAGAATACATCGAGCGTGGCGGCCCGGTGCTAAGCCATGGAAAAAGGTTAATCTTCGGCATTAATCGCCACCGCGCCTGGCAGATTGTGAACGAGTGCGCTGGAAAAGCCGGCCTGCCAGAACTCCTGAATCCTGAAACGGGCAGAGTCCATAACGTCAGTCCCCATAGGCTGCGGGACGCCTTTGCCGTTCACGCTGTGAAGTTGGATGACTCGGGCGATGGCCTGAGATTACTTCAGGAGCATCTGGGCCATCAGAGCTTCAACACCACCGCCAAGTACCGAAAAGTCTCAGGGAAAGAGCACCGCGAGTGGTATCAG
>CAZHQV010000127.1:0-5656 GCA_964534285.1 uncultured Dehalococcoidales bacterium | reverse complement strand
AAGCCGCATCGGGATTGCTGCTGGAGCATCTACTCCGGATGAAGCTGTGGAGGAGCTAGTAGATAAGCTGACTTCTCTAGCCAAGCTGGTCGCTTAGTTTTCTACCACCAATGAGGTGAAGGTGGAGGTGGGGCACCACCTGCCCTCCTTCAGGACCACAGTTTACTGCCAGGCGGTAACCACTCTTGGCTATCCCCTCTGCCTCAGCCAAGCCCTTGGCTAAGATGACAAGCCGTCCCACAAGTTCTTGTTGTTGCTCAGTCAGCTCCGACAAAGACGCGATGTGCCGTTTAGGTATTATGATCAAATGTTTTGGTGCTTGAGGCTCGATATCTCTGAAACACAAGAAATCCTCATCCCGATAGACTATTTCGCTAGGTATCTCGCCAGCCACAATACGACAAAAAGGACAATCCTCTACCATCTTTACTCCTTTGCCTTGCCTTCCCCTACTTTGGTCAGATTCTAACCTATCACTCCCTCTTGTCGCAAACTCTCGATTTCTTTCTGGCTATATCCCAGTTCCAACAATGTCTCTTCGCTATGTTCCCCAAGGAGAGGAGACAGATTTCGCACCTCGCCTGGCGTGTCCCATAACTTGGGAGCTATACCCACTTGCTTGACTTTGCCCAAGGTGGGATGTTCTACCTCTAGAACCATTTGGCGATGAAGTACCTGCTGGTCAGAGAACACTTCGTCCAATGTATAGACCTTGCCGACTGGGATGTCTTTCTGGCTTAATAATTCAAACCATTCGTCCCTCGTTTTGGTCAAGAAAGTCTCTCTTAGACAAGAGCGGATCTCATCCCATTTCTTACCTTCGGGCTTATGGACAAGATGCTCCGGAGCAAAATGATAGGGGATGCAATCCTCAATTCCCAGCAGTCGGCAAAGATTCTCCCAGAAATGTGCTTCGAGGCAGCCAATTGTAATAAGCCCGCGGTCTTTGGTTTCATATACTCCATAGTAGGGATAGGCACCCTGAAGCGCTGTTTCACCCCTCCCAGGTACTATGTTGTTAAGGAAATAATCGGTGGTGAAAAAAGTCATCAGGGACAGCACTCCATCCACATAAGCTATATCTACATATTGTCCCTTGCCCGTTTGGCCTCTGGCAATCAAAGCCGAAAGAATGCCTATGACCGCATACAAGGAGGCACCGGCAAAATCAGCTACCAGGTTCAAAGGAATAACAGGCGGGCCTTCACGAGGGCCAATCAAACCAAGAGCCCCAGCCAGAGAGATATAGTTGACATCATGCCCGGGAAAGCCGCAGTAAGGGCCGTCCTGCCCGTAACCACTAAGTGAACAGTATACAATCCTCGGATTCAACTTGTTTATCGTTTCATAGTCTATTCCTAGGCGTCTCACCACCCCCGGCCTATAACCCTCAACAATGACATCTGCTTGCCGTGCAAGGCGATAGAATATCTCCCTTCCTGCTTGGGACTTCAGATTGAGCCCTATGCTCTTCTTGTTCCGATTAGGAGCAAAGAAAGCAGCTTCCCTTCTTTTTTCTTCCCCCGCAGGTGATGGTCCTGACCCGCTCAGTTCGCTCGGCTTCGGCGGCTCGACCTTAAGGACTTGCGCCCCAAGGTCGCCCAATATCATGGTGCAAAAAGCACCCGGCACTAGTCCTGACAAATCTAGGATCTTGATGTTTTGCAGAGCCAACACTTCCTAGTTTACCTTGCGTGACAAATGCTTGGCGTGGCTAAGCCAACCTGAGGTTGTTCCATCGTAACGACCAGCGACGTCTCCACGTTCGTGAAAAGGCCAAACCAAATACCGCCCTTAGCATTCTAGGCTATCGTTGCCCCCTTTTCAACTATTGGGCTCGGCTCCCCGAAAGGTTCCTTCCTGAGAATCGCCAGTTCCCTGCACATGTTGCGCTTCCCTTTACACGCTCCGGATTCTCGCCTCGAGTTTGTCGATCACCTTGCCCTTTGCCTGCGGTAAAAGCAATAATTGCGAGGTTCTATCTCGTAGCCATGATATGTACCTGGGCGCTGTCAGTACTTATCTCCGTCCCAAAGATGAGTTCCATATCAAACTGGGCGGCATATTCCCCGAGGTGCGCTATCTCGGCTTCGCTGGGATAGAATTCATGATCCACGATCGCCAGCCCCCTGATCGTGGCCTCTTTCCTGTCTACAAGGTCAACGTTGAGTTCATGAACCTTCTCCACAAGCTCCTCTGCCATAAAGCTTCCGTCCGAGTATTTAGTGTGGTTATGAAAGCTCGCCTATGACTAACCTCCGGCATCTTGTCCTCGCCTATGCGACTCCGACTGGCAACCGACCTATCCATCGAGTTGGAGTCTACCACATTCCCATTCTGTTTCAAAAACCACCGATTGAGTCATCTAACATGTAAGCGCAATTGATGAGGGCGTAGCCTTGGCTATTGCTTTCAGGGAACACATGGACCACGCTGCGGGGAAAGGATGTGAAGCTACCAAGAAGGCCGAAAGAGCCCAGGACGAAAGGGGCATAACTTGATACTAGTCTAGAGGTTGACTCTGTGTCAGTGCTGTTACTATTTCAGCTTGCGGAATACTTCTCTGCTCCCCGCTCCCCATATTGCGCAATACTAGGCTTCGGCTTTCCACTTCCTTTTTGCCTACAATGACTGTGTAGCTAGCGCCAAGAGCATTGGCTTGTCTTAGCTGTGTCTTTAAGCTCTTGTTACCTGTAGCTTCCATCACGCCAATCCCGTCCGTTCGCAACTTGGAAGAAAGCTTCATAGCTTCAGTTTTTCCTTCCTCTCCCAAGTAGGCGACGAAGACTCTAGGCTTAGCCAAACCAGGGATACTCACCTTCTGGGCCTTTAGATTTGATATGATTCTCTCTATGCCAGCAGCAAAACCAACAGAAGGGGTAGCCTTCCCCCCAAGTGCCTCGATTAGGTCGTCGTAGCGACCACCGCCTCCAAGCGCGTTCTGTGCCCCCTCCTCCCAAGCCTGGACCTCGAAGACAGTTCTAGTGTAGTAATCCAGGCCGCGCACCAGTCTGTGGTCTAAGTGGAAAGGTAGTTCTACCGCAGTCAGGTATTCTTGCACACTCTCGAAGTGCAAGCGACACTCACCACATAGGTAGTCGACGCTTTTCGGTGCTGTACTAGCTACCTCTTGGCACGATGGTTTCTTACAATCAAGCAACCTCAGAGGATTCCTGGTCAACCTGACCTTGCAGTCGGGGCAGAGAGAAGCCAGGTAGGGGGAATAATGGTGCTTTAAGGCCTCTATGTATTTGGGGCGGCACGCTTTGCAGCCGATGCTATTGATTCGGATGGAAAACCCAGAGAGGCCCAAAGAAAGGAAGAGGTAATTTGCCAGTTGTATCACTTCGGCATCCAGTGCAGGGTCAGCATCCCCTATGGCTTCGATACCGAACTGGTGGTGCTGCCGATAGCGCCCAGCTTGTGGGCGCTCATATCTGAAGGCGGGGCCAATGTAGTAAAGCCTTACCGGCTGGGGTAGGTTATATAACCCGTGCTGCAGGTAAGCTCGACAAACTGGAGCCGTCCCTTCTGGGCTTAAAGCCAACTTCTGCCCGCTTCTATCCTCGAAAATGTACATCTCCTTATCCACAACGTCCGTTCCCTCGCTCACAATCCGAGTGAAAAGCTCCAAGTCTTCAAATACAGGGGTGGTGATCCGCTGGTAGCCAGAAAGCTGGCATAGAGAAGCAGCCTTCTCCTCAACGTATCTCCAGTAGCCTTGCTCGCGTGGTAGGATATCTGCAGTGCCTCGGGGCGCTTTGTACAAAGGAAAGAACTCCTTATGGTAGAATACAGTAAATGCAGGAATCTTGTAAAGATTTGCTTCAACCTTTCGGTTGGGTTATCATGACGTCTCTGACATGGGGATCGACTCGCTCATAGCAAAAGCCAAGGAATACCTGCCCGGTGACGGGGTAGCGCTGATTGAGGCAGCTTATCACCTTGCCGCCCAAGCACATGAGGGGCAGAGGCGCAAATCGGGAGAGCCCTACGTAGAGCATCCTTTGGAGGTAGCCGCAGTCCTAGCTGACCTTCAACTTGATACTGACACCTTGGCTGCTGCCTTACTGCATGACGTGGTTGAGGACTGCGGCGTCGCGCTACATGATATTGAGGCAAGTTTTGGCTCTGAAGTAGCCAGACTGGTTGATAGCAGTACCAAACTAGACAAGGTAATAAGGCCAACTCGTGGTGAAACGACTCGGCGGGAATCTCAAACCGAAAACTTGCGTAAGATGCTCGTAGCCATGGCGGAGGATTTGCGCGTGGTCTTCATTAAGTTGGCTGACAGACTGCATAACATGCGTACCCTGCATGCCCTGCCGGCGGAGAAGCGGCGTGCTATCGCTCAGGAGACGTTGGATATATATGCTCCTCTAGCACATCGACTAGGCATATGGGCAGTTAAGTGGCAATTGGAGGATCTAGCGTTCCGTTATCTGGAACCAAAGCAGTACCACCAGATTGCTCGCCTGGTGTCCAAGCAGCGGGCAGAAAGGGAAAGCTTCATAACTGAGGCCAGCCATCTGCTTGCTGATGCACTAAGCAAAGCTGGCGTAGGAGCTAGAGTGTCCGGAAGGCCGAAACACATCTACAGTACCTATCAGAAGATGTGCAGGTACTCCAGGCAAGGGAAGGGTTTTGGCGACATTCATGACTTATTTGCTCTCCGTGTGTTGGTAGATGACGTCTCGGACTGCTATAGAGCCTTAGGGATAGTTCACAGCTTTTGGCATCCCATCCCTGAGGAATTCGACGATCTGATTGCTAACCCTAAAGGCAACGGCTATCAATCCTTGCATACCACAGTGATGTGCCAGGGCACTACTCCCATAGAAGTACAGATTCGGACCCATGAAATGCATCGGACTAATGAGTATGGGGTAGCTGCCCACTGGAGCTATAAAGAGGAGAGAGTGGACAAGAGTTTCGACACCAAAATCGCTTGGCTGCGCCAGCTCATTGAATGGCACAAAGAGCTCAGCAGTGAGGAGTTTCTGGAATCTGTTAAGACCGATATTCTCATTGACCGGGTGTTTGTGTTTACACCAAAGGGTGAGATAAAGGATTTGCCCAGAGGTGCCACACCTCTGGATTTCGCCTTTCGAATTCATACCGATCTGGGGTATCGATGCATTGGAGCGAAGGTAAATGGTCGATTGGTGCCGTTTAGTCACGTTCTGAGCAACGGTGACGTGGTGGAGATTATACCTGCAAAAGGGGAAAGAGGTCCCAGCTTGGACTGGCTCAATCCTGAGCTTGGGTATATTAGGACGTCTCATGCATGGACAAAGGTTCGTCAATGGTTCAATAAGCAAGAAAGAACCAAGAACATCGAGGCTGGCAAGCAGCTTTTTGACAGGGAAGTCAAGCGATTCGGCATTGGACCAGTCAGTTTTGAGGAAATAGCCCGCCTGTTCGGCTATGAAAGCGCTGACGAGTTCTTCGCTTCCTTGGGCTGCGGTAACATCAGCCCTACGCAGGTGGCACTTAAGTTGACTGCTAGCTCCGAACAGCCTCAGGAAATAGCCGAAACTGCGCCGCCACACAGGATTAGCCCCTCAAGCATTAGAGTGCTAGGTACGGGTGACTTGCTTACCTATCTGGCTAATTGTTGCCACCCCTTGCCCGGAGACAAGATTATCGGTTATAT
>CAZHQV010000126.1:0-5748 GCA_964534285.1 uncultured Dehalococcoidales bacterium | reverse complement strand
CTACTACACTCTGGATGGGCAAGAACGGGTGAAACAACCCGTAGGCATGCATGGCACTAGACTAGATGTGGAAACTCACATCATCACTGCTTCAGTGTCCTCGGTGCAAAACCTTGTGAAGTGCATCCGAGCTATTGGCGTTGACGTCGAAGACCTAATTCTGGAGCCCTTGGCTAGTGGAGAGGCAGCGTTGACTCCAGAGGAGAGGGAGGCAGGAGTCATTATGGCTGATATTGGCGGGGGCACTACAGATATCGCTGTGTTTAGGGATGGTAACATCTATCATACCTCAATCATCCCGGTAGCCGGCTACCAAGTGACCAGTGATATCTCCATTGGTTTGGGCTTGCCCTTCAATGTAGCTGAGAAGATGAAGAAAAGCTATGGTAATGTGTCATCACATGTAGATATGGACAAGACGCCTGACGTGGGCATGGAAAATGGTCACAGCGCCCCTTATCGAGAGCTATGCGACATTATTCGCTCTAGAATGGAGGAGTTGTTTGAGCTTATACTCCTCGAGTTGCCTACCACTGACTATCGATCCTTGGCACCGTTCGGCATGGTGCTCACTGGTGGCACAGCCAATCTGGCTGGCCTCGATGAGCTAGGAAAGTCAGCACTGCGAATCCCAGTGCGCAAAGGCCAGCCTCTGGACACAAGTGTTTACGGCATTACTGACATCCTTCGCGACTCAGCCTACGCTACCACCGTGGGACTAATTCTTTGGCAGGCGAGGAATAAAGAGGGATCGATGTGGCAGGCAAGAAAAGCAGGCATCCTGGGTGGTTTCGTCAGCTTCATCAGAAAGCTCTTCCATGGCTAATAAACTCAGGGAAAGGAGGTGTTTCAAATGGCAAGAACCGCTTTTACGCCTACACCGGCAAGAATCAAAGCTATAGGAATTGGTGGGGGCGGCTGCAATGGTATCACACGCATGATCCGTGAAGGAATAAAAGGTATCGACTTCATAGCTATGAATACCGATGCCCAGGCTTTGGCATTCGTTGAGGCAACGACCCGAGTTCAATTAGGTGAGAAATTGACCCGGGGCCTAGGAGTCGGTGGCGACCACAGGTTTGGGCTTAAGGCAGCGGAGGAAAGCCGTCAGACAATCGATGAACTTGTTCAAGGTGCTGATATGGTGTTTGTTAGCGCCGGCATGGGCGGCGGGACAGGCACTGGCGGCATCCCCGTCGTAGCTGAGATAGCCAAGGAATCCGGTGCACTCACTATTGGTGTGGTGACCAAGCCTTTCACTTTCGAAGGCGGGCACCGATCTGAGGTGGCTGAAGAAGGCATACTCAAACTGAGCGGCAAGGTGGACACACTAATTGTCATACCCAACGATCGGCTGCTGCAACTCTGTGATGCCAAGACGACTGTTGATAATGCTTTCAGATTGGCTGATGATGCCCTTCTTCTCGGGGTTCAGGCCATCTCCGAAGTGGTTACCGTTCCTGGATTGATTAACCTTGACTTTGCTGACATCAAGTCGGTGATGAAGGATGCCGGCCCGGCTTGGATGTCTGTAGGCAAAGCCAGCGGTCAGAATCGAGCTGCTGAAGCGGCCAAAGCTGCTCTAGCTAGCCCATTACTCGATGTATCCATAAACGGAGCAAGGGGGGTGTTATTCAATATCACTGGAGGGGCTAGCCTCACCCTGTTTGAGTGTAACGAGGCGGCTCAAGTTATTGGCCAAGCGGTTGACCCCAAGGCCAATATCATCTTTGGCGTAGTATATGACACAAAGATGGACAGTGAAATCAGGATCACGGTCATCGCTACTGGCTTCACCACTCAGTATGGGAAAGGGACACCCAGCGCGGAAGAGCTCCGCCGCCTGCTAAGAGGGGGCAGCAATACACTGGATATTCCATCTTTCCTGCGTCGTGCCCAGCGCTTTCCTGTAGGAATTCCTTCCGCCGCCGACACATCGGTTACCCCCAATCCGTCGAGAATCCATCAGCAGTAAACCTCAGGCTTCATTGAAAGAAGGGGCGGCTGGCGCTGCCCCTTCTTTCAATCAACCCAAGCTCAAATCTTGCTATGTTATATATATAGTGGTAGAATACACCAATAGCACAATTTCTGGGGAAGAGGTATGAGGTGCCCTTACTGTGGTGGCTTAGAATCCAGGGTCATAGACTCCCGGTCTTCAGCTGAAGGGATAAGGCGTCGGAGGCAATGTCCTGCTTGTAGCGCTCGTTTCACCACTTATGAGCGAGTGCAGCCCCATAATATCGTGGTCCTCAAGAAGGATGGTCGTCGTGAGGCATTTAGCCGAGACAAGCTCTCCTCCGGCATCCGCAGATCTTGCGAGAAACGCCCTTTACGTACAGGTGCTATTGACAAGCTTATAGATGACGTTGAAGCTGAGCTCTACGAGACGGGCAAAACGGAGTTTCCCAGTTCTTCTATTGGTGATCTGGTCATGGAACGGTTGAAGAAGCTGGACCATATAGCCTATATCCGCTTTGCCAGCGTTTACCGTGAGTTCGCCGACATCGGTGCTCTAAAGCAGGCGGTGGACACTTTGGCGCAAGGAGGATCTCTAGCGACGCCATCCAATCAGCTCCCGCTGCTGTCTCCGCGAGTGGTGAACTCCCTAGTTCAACAGGGGTGAAAAGTGAAAGTGACCAGCACCCGCAGGAAGACTCGCACAATCAATCGGAACAAAGTGGCTGGGGCCGTTTTTGCCGCTGCCGAATCAATGGGGATAACTGACAGAAGACTGCTGGAAAAACTCACCGAACAAGTAAGCCAACGCCTGGAGTTAGCTCACCCCCTGCCGGGCATGGAAGAACTCATTTCACCGCGAAGCAAGTATATTCTGTCTCCCCCCCAAGTGGAAGCAATAGTCAAAGAGGTTTTGGCAGCTGACGAGCTTTTCTCTCCCCAAGCAAATGTGCAGGTCGTCTCCGGGATCGAACTCAGCCAGAATGCCTTACGGGTTCTGGAGAAAAGATACTTGATAAAGGATGAGAATGGTAAAGCCGTTGAGGCTCCTCAGGAGCTGTTCCGCCGCGTTGCTAGAAATGTCGCCTCAGCTGAGCTTCTTTATGACTCTGAGGCAGGTACCTCCCATTGCGAAGAAAGTTTCTACCGGTTAATGGCAAACCTAGAATTCTTACCCAATTCTCCCACATTGATGAATGCTGGCCGAGAACTCGGGCAGTTGTCGGCCTGTTTCGTTATCCCCATCGAGGACTCTATGGAATCCATTTTTGATGCTGTCAAGTATACCGCGCTAATTCATAAGAGTGGCGGAGGCACTGGTTTCTCTTTTTCCCGACTCAGGCCGGAAAAGGATAGAGTTGGTTCTACTGGTGGAATTGCCAGTGGTCCCGTTTCCTTTATGAGAACGTTTGACACCACTACCGATGTAATAAAGCAAGGTGGTATGCGCCGTGGAGCCAATATGGCCATACTCAATGTTAACCACCCTGATATCTTGAGGTTCATCACAGCCAAAGAAGACCCAAATTCTCTCACCAATTTCAACTTATCGGTGGCCGTGACCAACGATTTTATGGAGGCAGTGAAGGAGAGGGCTGACTATGATTTGGTGAACCCGCGGACTGGCGATGTTGCAGGCAAGCTCAATGCCAGAGAGGTGTTCGATAAGATAGTCGATCTTGCCTGGCGCACAGGCGATCCTGGCATTGTTTTCATAGATGAAATGAACAGGCATAATCCCACTCCTCAGTTGGGCAGAATAGAAAGCACAAATCCCTGTGGCGAACAACCTTTACTTCCTTTCGAATCCTGCAACTTGGGCTCCATAAACCTATCCAAAATGGTGATTCTCCACAACAACCAGATGCAGGTTGACTATGGCAAGCTGTCTCAGACCGTGCGGCTGGCAGTCCGTTTTCTCGACGACGTCGTCGATGCTAATCGTTTCCCCTTGCCTCAAATATCAGAGAGAACAAAGGCTACTAGGAAAATAGGCCTAGGCCTGATGGGCTTTGCCGACATGTTAATTCAGCTTGGAATTGCTTACGACAGCGAACAAGCGCTGAGTACGGCTGAAGAGGTCATGCAGTTCATATCTGAAGAGGCAAACAAAGCTTCAATAGAGCTGGCTGGAGAGAGGGGAGTTTTCCCTGCCTTTGAGGGAAGCATCTATGATGTGCCTGGGGGTTCTCGGTTTCGAAATGCCTCTCGAACCACCGTTGCTCCGACAGGTAGCCTAAGCATAATTGCCAATTGTTCTAGTGGCATTGAGCCGCTCTTCGCCTTGAGCTATGTGCGCCACGTACTAGAAGGTGAAGAGTTATTGGAGATAAACCCTTACTTCGAGAAGGTAGCTAGGGAAAGGGGATTCTATTCCAATGAATTGATGCAACAACTGGCCGAAGGCGAGAGGTTAAGAGACATGGAAGGCGTTCCCGACGAGGTAAAAAGGGTTTTTGTAACCGCCCATGACATATCTCCAGAATGGCACGTGAAGATGCAGGCAGCTTTTCAGAAGTCCACTGATAGCGCCGTTTCCAAGACAGTCAACTTTCCTCACGAGGCTACCAGGGAAGACATAGATAAAGTATACATGATGGCGTACGACAAAAGCTTGAAGGGAATAACCATTTACCGGGATAGAAGCCGGGAGAGTCAAGTCTTAACCATAGGTGAGGCCACGGAAACAACTGAGGGCAAATTGGTGCCTAGGGAAAGACCAAAGATCACTAGGGGCATAACTGAGCGCGTGAGCACCGGGTGCGGATACATCTACGTAACCATAAACTTTGATGAACATGGAATATGTGAGGTCTTCTCCACCCTGGGGAAAGCTGGGGGCTGTGCTGCTGCACAGCTTGAAGCTATTAGCCGACTTGGGTCGCTGTCGCTGAGATCTGGAGTGGACCTAGGTTCAGTCGTGAAGCATCTGCGTGGTATTCGCTGTCCTTCCATCGCCTGGGAGCAAGGGCGTGCTGTTCTCTCCTGTGCCGATGCCATTGCCAGTGTATTGCAGAAATATATCAGGGAAGAGGAGGGCAGCAGTCTCAAGGAGGTCACCAATAACTGGGCGGGGCAATGTCCCGATTGTGGCAGTATCTTGATTTACCAGGAAGGCTGTGCAATCTGTCCTAGTTGCGGCTTCACCAAATGTGGATAGAGGGGAGAAGAAATGGGTAGCTCAGGAGGCAATTACTTTTCGGCTCTGAAACAAATAGCCAAAGTGGCCAATTCAGCTTCCAGTTTTCGGAAAGTCCTTAATTCTGTGGCCAAAAGCATTGCCAAAGCGGTGCGAGCAGACGGTTGTCGCATTTTGCTTCTTGACGCCAAGAAGGAATACTTAACCACGCTAGGTAGCCACGGCTTAAGCGACCTTTATCTCAAGAAGGGTCCGCTTAGCGCTCACAAGAGTCTCCCCGACATCCTCGATGGCAAGGTGGTATTGATTCCTGACGCCACCAAAGACAAGAGAGTTCAACATCCTCAAATAGCAGAGGCACAAAGAATATCTTCTATACTCGGGGTTCCGATATTTGACAGAGGAGAACAAGTCATTGGAGAGATCAGACTCTACACTCACGAACCTCGTCAATTCTCGGAGTCTGAGAAAAACTTCGTACTCAGCGCCGCCGATACATGCGCAGTCCTCGTGGAGAGGGAAGAGCTTCATCGAGTTCTAGAAAAGGACTACAAGGAAAGCAAGCGGCAAATGAAGCTGGCTCAAGTGCCTCAATTGCCCACTGCATCGCTAAGACCAACGGAGTTTGCCCATCCCAGCGAGGAAGAGTT
>CAZHQV010000125.1:0-6152 GCA_964534285.1 uncultured Dehalococcoidales bacterium | reverse complement strand
ACTGGTACCCCGATTATATTAAGTATGGTCGCTTTGGCGACTGGCTGGAGAACAACGTTGATTGGGCTTTTTCCCGGGAGAGGTATTGGGGGACTCCGCTCAATATTTGGCGCTGTGAAGCTTGTGTCGACCCTGAATCTCTTACTCCTACTTATCAGTGTGTGGGCAGCCTGGATGAATTAAGGGCGCAGTCAAATTTTAGTGGCTTGACCGCGCCCCTGGATTTACACCGGCCTTATGTGGATGAAATTACCTTTGCCTGTCCTAAATGTGGTGGCGAGATGCGACGTGTTCCTGAGGTAATCGATTGCTGGTTTGATTCAGGAGCCATGCCTATAGGCCAATGGCATTATCCGTTTGAGAATAGGGATAAGTTTGACCAGAACTTTCCGGCTGACTTTGTTTGTGAGGCTGTTGATCAAACCAGAGGCTGGTTCTATAGCTTACACGCTCTATCTACTTTGCTTTTCGGCCAGCCTTGCTTCAGAAATGTGATCTGCCTGGGACACGTTGTCGATGCCTGTGGAGAGAAGATGAGCAAGTCCAAGGGGAATGTGATCGACCCGTGGACAGTGATCAACGATTACGGTGCTGATGCTCTGAGGTGGTATATGTTAGCTTCGGTGCCTGGGGAAAATGTTCATCGCTTCGCTACGGCAGAAGTCGCCAGAACGATGCGAGATTTCCTGTCTACCTTGTGGAACACTCTATCCTTTTTTGCCATCTATGCCAATATCGATCACTTTGTTCCCCAGCCATCGGACTCTGCGTCCCTTTCTGAGCTCGATAACTGGATCATTTCGGAACTCAATCAGCTCATAGCTGATGTGACCAAGGCGCTGGACGAGTACAATCCTACCTCGGGCGCGCGCCAAATTGGAGACTTTGTACATAATCTCTCGAACTGGTATGTAAGGCGAAGTCGGCGGCGGTTCTGGAAGAGTGAGGAGGATGCTGACAAGTCGGCGGCATATAACACGCTGTATCAGTGTCTGGTTATCTTGTCACGGCTCCTGGCCCCATTCACGCCATTCATTGCTGAAGAACTTTATCAGCACTTGGTTCGTGCTGTAGATTCTGCGGCGGAGGAAAGCGTTCACCTGACTGATTATCCTACAGCAGACGGGGACAAGATCGTTGATAAACTGAGTAGACACATTGAGCTAGTTATGGAGGTCTCGAGCCTAGGCAGGGCAGCAAGGGCCAGTGCAGGGATCAAAGTGCGGCAGCCCTTAGCGAAAGCTGTGATTGGAGTGCAGTCCCAAGAGGAGGAAGAAACCCTAGACAGGCTAGCTGCTCATATACGGGAAGAAATAAATGTTAAGCAGGTAGAGTTCTCTAGGGGCGAATTCCCCTCAGAAGTGTCATCCGTTTATAGCGTGGCCGGTGATGCTAAACGTTGGGTTGCTACAAGCACTGAGTTGACTCCAGAGTTGATTGCGGAGGGAATGAGCAGGGAAATTGTACGTCGTCTCCAGAATATGCGTCGTGCCGCCAATTTCGATATCGCTGACTATATTGTTGCCTATTATCAGGCCAAGGGGCCAGCCAGACAAGCAGTGATTAATTTCGCTGACTACATCAAGCAGGAGACGCTTTGTCGAGAGCTGGTCGAGGGGTTGCCACCTGAGGAAGCCTACACGGAGAAGGTTCGTATCTCACAATGCGAGGTTGTTTTTGGAGTTAAGCTTTGCTAGGGTGGCGGAGTCTGTCTCAAGGTGGCGAGATTAGCCTAATATGACTTGTGAATATAGCAAACACTCTCACATGGCCTTCTCCCTTTGAAAATCAACTGCTCCTTTAGGGGTAATCCTGTTTCTAAAACGGCCAGGAAAAACCTATGCTGTCTGTTTCCTCTAGTCCAGCAAAAACCCTTGCAGTTCGCTTTCTATCCTCAAGGTCATAGAGCGCGTAGACTGCATTACGTGCTGATGGTAGATCGCCCCCAGCGTTAGTCGTTATCTGATGCAATAACCCCCCCATATCAGTGGCCGTCATATCTTCAACAAGTTTCATAACTTTTATCCTCTCTACTGCTGAGAACCCTTTTTTCCCTACAAGGTATTTGTCCAGATACCCTCTAATCTCTGGGTTATTCCACTCAGTTTCTAAAGGTGCATTGGTTGCGATACCTCCCGCGAGGGCCAAAAGTATATCAATATCATTACCTCCGTCCTCCTGACAAAGCCACTTATTTGCACTAGATTTGACTGGATCAGGGAACCATACACCCGATGGATGTTTCTTTCCCTCAACTTCTGCTCCAATGGCAGCAGAATAAGCTTCTTCAGCCCAGGACATAAGCCTGATTAAGCTTTCCTTCGCGTGGGGGGTATTTTCAATGCCATTACACTCCGCTGCCAGTGCTGCAACGCCACACATAAGATCGACAACGCCTGCCTTACATCCACCTTTAGCTGAGTAATGGCTTTCAATCCATAACCTTGCCGCTCTTTCAAGCATGTCCCATTCACCACACAAGAAGACTCTCTCCCAAGGTACAAAAACGTCGTCGAAAACCGTAAGATAAACTAGATCACCGAATCCCGCTCGACTAAAAGGGTAATCTATCTTGAGAGAGGTCTTTGGCTCCCTCTTTAGTGGTGGCTTAGCGATCAATTTAACTCCTTCAGTATCGGTTGGGATAGCAAAGGCGACAGCGAAATCCTTATCCTCAGTAGTAGGAGTGTATCTGCCTAGAGTTGGAGCTGGGCAGACGAAGAGCTCACTACAGTTCGTAGCCCAAGAGACGGAAGACTTACATCCTCGCACTATGATTCCGTCTTTTTTTCTTTCTATAACACGTACATAGGCGTCTGGCTGCTCATGGGGAGGTTTCGTTCTATCCCCCCTGGCATCCATTATTGCCGCTGGTAGTATGCCATCTGTCTTCTGCATGTGTTTCACCCATTCGACAAGCCTCTTATGGTAATCTGTGTTGTGTTTTTCATCTGTCTCATGGGTTACAGCCCAATACACATTTTGGTCATCTTCCTGTAAGCACCGAAAGACGCATAGACCCCTCCGGCAGACTTCTCTTTGGATCCTGGTTCTTGCAATCCATTCCTCTGGCCCCTCGTGTATGTTAGCAAACACACATACTTCTTCATTTATGAGGGGAGAGCTTACAACTGACCCCATGTCCCTAAACTTAGGGCTGTAAAGAAGATCCCGCCCTCCCGCAAACAGTAATGCGTGAGTGAGTACCGTTGGGTCTTCATAGGGCTTTTCGAGTTTCCCTCCATCCATGTATACCGTGGGATTTAGTGATTTTAACATCTCCAGCCATTCTGCTCCGGTTTTTATTGCCATGTTCTACCTCCTGTTCTTATTTTGTTTAGCTCAGGCAACGAAACATTCAGGCCCGTTCAAAACCAAGAAGACACCAATAGTCGCTGTCAAACAACGCTTGCGACATCGCACTTCATCCGCTCGCCCCTGCTGTACTGCTGTCGCTTAGATTGATAATAACACCCGTTTAGGCAATTGTCCATCGTCATTGTCGGCAACAATGCTGATATTGTCTCTAAGGTGGAATAATGCCCTAACCCACAAGGCAAAATGATACTTTGGGTGTCCTTACGGTATTCCCGCTGCCCGGGATGGAAGCCTTTTCGCAGACTTAAAGAGATGCTGGAGCTTGTTTTAGGGTGGCGAAGGTTGTTTTGGTCTCTTCTCCTCTAACGAAGGTTATCTTTACTTCCTCGCCAATCTGACAATCGTGGATGGCCTGGACAAGGTCATCAACATTGACTATGTCCCTTCCCTGGAACTCAACAACTACATCACCCTTCTCTAATGCAGCAGCCTCTGCAGGACTGTCAGGAACTACATCTGTGATTAGCGCTCCTTGATCGACTGAAAGATCGTTCGCTGCAGCTACAAAGGCATCCACGGTGTATAGCCGCACTCCTAGCCAAGGGCGAATCACGAAGCCCTGGGTGACTAAGTCTTTGATTACCGGTTTTGCGCCGTTAATGCTCAGGGCGTAGCCCATGTTCTCCGCTCCTATGATCTTGGCGCTGGTGATGCCGATAACCTCGCCGGCCATGTTTGCAAGCGGTCCGCCACTATTTCCGGGATTAATAGCAGCGGTGGTTTCGATAAGGTTGCTTAGCTCCGCTCCTGATGATAAGGTGACGGTTATGTCCTGGCCGCTCACGATGCCCTCGGTTACCCTGAGTCCCAAGCCGAAGGCATTACCTATGGCCAGCACCCAGTCACCTTCACGCAGTTGGGACGAATCGCCAAGTTGAGCATAAGGTAAATCTGAACCCTCGATCTTGATCACTGCTATGTCAGCTATTGCGTCAGACCCTGCTATGGTGGCGGGGCAAGTGCTGCCGTCATCTAGCTTTACCTCTATGCTGGTGGCACCTTGGATCACGTGGTTATTGGTGACAATATATCCTTCAGCATCGATTATCACCCCAGAGCCAGCACCCTTCTCAGAATACTCACGGTCGAAAATATCGTAGTAGATCTTCTCGGTGGTTACTGAGACCACCGCTGGTTTCACTCTTGCCACAACATGAGAGAAATCGGGCAAAGGTGTAGCTGGCTGCTCATCATCTGATGGGAATGTCCAGTCAGGATTAGTTGGTTCAGTTGAGTCGCTAGGCTGTGGTGGAGTAACCAGCCGGGGCAGTATTGTGGAGCAGCCGGTAGCACCCAGGATGAGGCTCAGCAATATCAGCGCTATGACACTATGTTTGATCTTCAGTAGCATTCAACGCGCCGCCAACTTATATGATATCACTGGTGACAGAGTTCTGTCCTGCAAGGTTTCATTGACGTGACTTAGTCGGCGATAAGTGCTAGAGTAGTATGGCAATGTCTCGATCTTATGGCCAGCAGCTACTGAGGGGAGTGATAGGGCCTCTACTGCTCTCGCTTATCGCTGAACTGCCAATGTATGGCTACCAAATCATTAGGGAGCTTGAGGAGAGGAGTGAAGGTTACTTCAAGCCTGCGGGAAGCACGGTATATTCCGCTTTGCGCAGGCTGGAGAAGGAAGAGCTTGTCTTAAGTTCATGGCAGCAGGTTGCTCAGAGGCAAAGGCGGCGATGCTACGAAATAACCGAAAAGGGGCGGCAAATCCTGGCTGGTAAACTACATGAATGGCAGAGATTCTACAACGCAGCTAGCAAAGTCGTAAGTGGTGGATAATTGCGAAAACCCGACAGCGGGTCCGAATAGCCACTGAGAGGCAGAACGCCATAGATGCTCCAGAATATTTGGCCGATACGTCAAATGCTCCCGCGGGTTAAGAGTACCTAGATAGCGTTCTTGCGGAGCCTCATCATCGTCGTATTGCGCGAGCAGAAGTCGCCGCGGCAAAAGCCTGCCTTACCCTGGCATTGCTTCCACCTGAAGACGCGATCATCGTGCATGAAGGGATGACTACATCGTTTGGGTATTACCCGTATACCAGGGGATTCTGACCGCGCGCTTTTCCTTGCCATTGCCGGTTGCTCCACCGGTTATCGAATACCATCTTGCTGAGAATGGCGGCGACGACGGCGTCTCTATCGATCCATTTGAGCCACCCGACCCGCTGAGCCATGAGAGAGGCAGAATGATGTAGCTCTTATGAGCAGCAGGTCAAACAAGAAGTTGGGCAACTAGCTGGGGAGCTTGCGTTTGACATAAGGCTCAGCATGCGGGAACGAAAGCCACTTTCTTGCGTTAGCTCTATCCGGGGCCAGCTTTGCTTTAGGTAGCGAGTCAAGTCACTTTCAACAGCATTGCTTGCTGTTGATATTGCCTGTTTGATGCTGACAGCGGACGTAACGCCGGTCGGGCGTATATCTGACGAGGCTGGTGCCATAGCAGACACAGGCTATGGCACCAGCAGTTCTTGTCAGCCTACTTTGGGCAGTTCGAGCTGTGCCTTCCTTACTTCTTCCTCAGGATAGGCATAATCCTGAAGCTGGCCCGTTAGGTATTTCTCATAGGCAGCCAGGTCGAAGTGCCCATGTCCGCTATGGGCTATCAGGATGGTCTTTGATTTACCTTCTTCCTTGCACTTAAGGGCTTCATCGATAGCTACCCTGACATTGTGGCATGGCTCAGGACCGCTGATAATGCCCTCAACGCGGGCAAACTGTACCCCTCCCGCAAAGGCGGCAGTTTGAGGCACAGCTACAGCT
>CAZHQV010000124.1:0-6179 GCA_964534285.1 uncultured Dehalococcoidales bacterium | reverse complement strand
ATTTGGGGAACATGGTCAACGGAGATCCCGCCAAGAGGTGGGAATGGTTGCCGGAGGAATTCCCCGAGAGGGAATCGGACACGCTGCTATACGTAGGTTGCCTTCCGTGCTATCTGGTCCCTCAGGTCGCAATATCATCATACTTGCTGCTCAAGAGACTGGGAGTGCACTTCATGATGCTAAAGGACGAAGGGTGCTGTGGGAATTATCTCTATCATATGGGGAGGGCGGATATCGCTGGTGAGAAGTTGGAGGAAAATAGGGAGAGGTTCAAGCGCCTGGGTATCAACAAGGTAATTACTACTTGCCCCGCTTGCCAGCTTTGTCTTAGCCCTGATCGAAAGGCACAGGCGAACGATTTCGAGGTGTTACATCTGGTCCAGGTATTGCCTGATTTGTTGAGAGAGAGGCACGAATGCCAGAACACGAAGCTTGCTGGCACCTTGCGGGCTAGTTATCAAGATCCTTGCGAGCTCGGTAGAGCGGGAATGGGGATCTACGAGGAGCCTAGGGAAATATTGAATCTCTGTGGTGTGGAACTGGTGGAGATGGATGAGGATAGGGAACGCGCCGCTTGCTGTGGAGGAGTTCTCGCAGTTGCGTTCAAAGATATCTGTACTGAGGTAGGCGCCAGATTTCTAGATGGGGTCAAGGCGGACAACATAATTACCGCCTGCCCCTCCTGCCTCCTGCGTCTAAACTACGCTTCGAGGAAGCGGGGAAAAGGCAAGACGGCGATGTACGTGAGCGAAGTTGTTCTGGATTTCCTGGACCGCACCCAGGCGAGCTAGCTGGACTGGCACGAAGACAGCGGGAGGCAACTGAAGTAATGAGCTCACGTCGTTTTGGTGGCTAAGCGCCCATGGCTGTTGTAGAATATGGCGAGGAACGTAGAAAGGAGGTCGAATGAAGGTTTGCATAGTTGGCGGTGGTGGGGGTGCCAGCAATGCTGGCGACGTCATCCGCCGTTTGGATCCGCAGGCGCAGATTGACATATTCACCAATAGGGATGAAATAGGAAACCAGCCTTGTGAAATTCCGTTTGTGCTCCGAGGCGACCTCCCTTCCTGGGAAGATACCTTTGTGTTCAGGGAGAAATACTACAGCCAAAGGGACATAAATGTGCATCTTGACACAGAGGTGACCGAGATCGTCAGGGAGGAAAAACGTTTGGTAGCCGGGGGGCAAAGCTATGGCTACGACAAAGCGATCTTAGACCTGGGCGCTATCCCCATTATTCCGCCTATTCCGGGAGTGGATGGGCAAAATGAGTTTGTCCTGGCCACCGGTCTGCGGCCTGCCAAGGTCTTTGAGCAGGCCATTCCTAAGCATTCCAGTGCGGCCATAATCGGCGTGGGGCAGATCGCCGTGGAAGTCGCTGCTGTCCTTAAGGCGAAGGAATATGACAAGATCTACCTTCTGGGCAGGTCCGACCGGCTTTTTCGAGCATACCTGGACAAGGATATGGCGGAAAGGATCGAACAGAGGGTGAGAGAAAGAGGCATAGAGCTAATTCTGTCAGCGAAGATCAACAGCATTGGAAGCCGTAACGGCAAGAAAATCGTATCGCTTGCCGATGGCGAGTTGGAGGTGGACTTTGTCTTCTTCGCTACGGGTGCCAGGCCCAATGTGGAGCTGGCCAAGAAAGCGGGCATCACGATAGGTGAATCAGGTGCCATCGCTGTGAACAGCTACCTCCAGACCAGTGACCCCGATATCTACGCTATTGGGGACTGTATGGAAAACTGGGATAGAATCACCGGCCGCAAGAGGACCTACCAGACAGCCACTTCGGGGGCTCTCACAGGGAGAATAGCAGCCACAAATCTGGTCCTGGGCAATGTTCTTCCTCACCAAGGTATGGTGATGGCATTCGTTACTGAGGTTTTCGGCTACGAGCTGGGCACGGTGGGCTTAACCGAAACTTATGCCCGAGAGCAGGGACTGGATGTTGTCGCCAATATAACAACCACCGCAACGCGACGGCGCTCATTTGCAGGGAAGACTATCCATATCAAGCTCATTGCCGATCGTCACAGTCAAAGCCTGATTGGAGCCCAGCTCATCTCAGAGGAGCTAGTGGCGGGGAAGATCGACAGGCTAGCTCTCGCCATAGGGGAGAGGATCCCGGTTCAAAGACTGGCCGTGATTGATACTTGCTATTCTCCAACGGTGGGATCGGCATACGAGTCAACAGTAATGGCGCTGGACCAACTAATCCCAAAGCTTAGAGAGAAGTAGATGTGACATGGGGCTCGCCGGGGATTGTAACCTAAGCTGGTCTTGGTCTTGTTCGACGAAGGGGCGCCCGTGAAATCAATAAGGATATCCTCCTGGAACGTCAACGGAATTAGAGCTGTAGAGAAGAAAGGATTTCTGAGCTGGCTAGCCCAGGAATCTCCCGATATTCTCTGCTTACAGGAGACGAAAGCCCAGCCTGGGCAAATCAGCCCCGAGATTGAGGAGCCATCTGGCTATCAAGCATACTGGAACTTCCCCGAGAGAAAGGGCTATAGCGGGGTTGTCACCTTTACCAGGGAAAAACCGATCAAGGTTGAAAATGGCTTTGGAATTGAGAGATTTGATGTGGAGGGGAGGGTAATAATTGCCAAATACCGCCATTTCAGCCTGTTCAACGTGTATTTCCCGAATGGGAAGATGAGCGCAGAGCGGTTAAACTACAAGATGGACTTCTACGATGCCTTTCTCGATTTTATCGGCCCCTTGATGGACAGGGGCGAAAAGCTTGTTGTCTGCGGTGATTTCAACACTGCGCACAAGGAAATAGACCTGGCCAGACCGAAGGAGAACGAGGAAATCTCGGGGTTCTTGCCCATTGAGCGGGCTTGGATGGACGAATTCGTTGCCCGCGGCTTTGTTGACACCTTCCGCCATTTCACAAAGGAGCCTAATCACTATACCTGGTGGAGTCCAAGAACGGGGGCGAGGGGTAGAAACATCGGCTGGAGACTTGACTACATATTTGTGACCGGGAATCTATTGGACTCGCTTGCCCAGGCAAGCATCAGGTCTGAGGTCATGGGCTCTGACCATTGCCCTGTCGAGATTGAGTTATCAATATAGGTCATCGCCGTGAGGCTTAGCGGGGGTGGGAAGTTTATGGCAATGTGATTTCCGGGCGACCAACGATCTGAAGACTTCTGAACTGAATTCATCGCCGCTGATGCTGCAGGGATAGCCGTTAGCTAAACATGAGAGGACTAGTTCGGCTGCGAGGCTCAAACTTTGGTAGAACTGACTAAACATCGGCCGGCGGCGGGCTCCATCCCCTTAGCTCATAGTAGTCAGAAAGCATCTTGTCAAATTCTGCCTTCGGAAGCACCTTGCCACTATCCTGGAGCTTCTCTTCAAAGAATCTCTTGGGTAGTGTCTCATCTGTTCGCTTCATGCCCTCGCGCAGGTTGAACTCTCTGACCTTGTTTGTGATATTTGAAGCCATATCTCTCAACTGTCGCTCATCCAGTTCCATTCCAGTGATGGCTTTCACAATCAATGACAGTTCGCCCCAGAGGTATAGGTCTCTGAAGAAGCGGCAGATGATTAAAGCGTCCATCATTGTCAGCCTGTCTTCCCATTCAATGAATACCTTAGCCTTGCCTTCGACCTGTTCCGGGGCTATGATCCCGGCAAGCTCCGGTTTATAGAAAGTCGCCCTGAGGTGGCAGGCACCCCTGGCCGCAGTTGCATATCCCAAGCCCATTCCCTTCAGAACTCTAGGGTCGTAGCCTGGAGGTTCCAACCCTTTGACATGGATGGCCAAGTCCTCTAAGCCCCACTCCTGGCTGGCGTGTTTTATGCCTTCAGCTAAAGCAGCCCCTATTCCTTCCTTTCTTACAATCTTGTGTAACAACGCTGCAATGCCATCCACATCGCCATAGTCAATTTTCTCCCCAATGGCCTTCCTTTTAGAAGCCTCTATAGTGAAGCCAGCAAGATTACCTGCCGTTATCGTATCCATACCTAGCCTGTCGCATATATCATTCAGATACATGACTTCCGTAATATCATCTATCAAGCAAAGCCCACCAAAGCTATTGACCGTCTCATATTCAGGTCCCTCGATTCTCAATCCCTTGTGCCTTCCTCCGAGCACTTTGCTTAGGTTTCCACAAGCCACAAAGCATTTTGGGCATGCTCTCGCCCTGACCTCGCATCTGTCCTTGAGCGCCTCTATGGTCAGGTTCTGCCACTTATCGTAGGTTCCCAAAGACCAATACTTCGTAGGGAACGCACCAATGTTCGTCAAGGGAACTATCTGGAGTGTGCCCGCCTCCCGATACTTCCTTGCTCCTGGATCTCCTTTGCCTTTGTCTTTCATGTCCACCCAGAATTTCTTAAGCAGGTCATGATTTGCTATCTTTTTCGCCTTGTTCCCGTGGAAAGCAATACCCTTAATCTTCTTGGAGCCCATTACGGCTCCGGGCCCTGTCCTCCCGGCCGACCTCCAATGGTCATTCTCAATCACTGCGAATCTCACCAGGTTCTCTCCGGCGGGCCCTATAACGGCAATACCGGCATCCTTGACCCCCACCTCTTGCCTTATTGTATCCTCAGTTTCATAGGTATCCTTGCCCCAAATGTGTGACGCGTCGTGAAATCTCACTTCTCCATCGGAAATCTCCAGGTAGATAGGGTCCGTGGCAGCTCCCTTTATTACCACTGCGTCATAGCCTGTTCTGCTTATGGGCTCGGCAACTCTGCCTCCAGCATAAGATTCGGTATATAAGCCTGTTAGAGGTGATTTCGTGAATATCCCATACCTGGATGAGCCCCAGACCATCGTACCTGTAGCGGGTCCTATGGCGAAAATAAGCGCATTGCCTTCTGACAAAGGATCAACCCCTGTCTCTGCGTTGTTCAGCAGAAGATGAGTGCCCAGCCCCTTGCCTCCGAGATACTCTTGATAAATTTCATCACCAACCGACTCCTCTGCAAATCGCCTTTTGCTAAGATCAACATGCAATACGTTGTTATAGAAGCCATCCATTTTTCTAGCCCTCCTGACTGGATTCTTTAGCTTATCACAAGCTAGACACGGTTACGCAATTCTTCAGGATCGTGCTTAGCCGTCGTTCTTATTCCGCCTGTGGTGTCCTGGCTAGCGTACAAGAACCGCTTGGCTAAAGGTACGGACGGGGAAAAGCACCCTAGGGGCCACCCCGTGGAAGGTCAGCTAATCAATGCCGCCGCTGACATCTTTCCTCTCAACATCGAGGAACTCAACGAAGAAGTCAAAAGCCGCTAGGCGTTTGGATGCGGACAGTGGACTAGCCTGATTTGTCCGTCAGATACTTTCCGTCCCAGTTATGTTTCAAACGGGAAAAGATGGATAAGCTATGGCAGCAAGAAATGCTGCCGAGGGTGACTCAAGGGGTCTCTGAGAGGCTCAGGGGTGGTGGTCTAAGCCTACTCTGACTCTTTGTTTGCAAGAGTTTTGCCGACGCGATGTAAACGAGGGGTGGCAGTGTCTGCTACCACCGCCACTCCTCTTTTAAGTCTTTTGGTTCGGATCATCGCGCCGAGCTGGCCGGGTCCGGTCCAGCGAGTTGCAAGCCAGCTGGAACTTCAGTCTGGCGTGCTCGTCACTCACTCGGTAAGGATTTGATGAACTTGCCCACCAGATTGATGTTCGCCTTTTCATGCTTCCATGACTCGTCATCATGTTGCAGGTAAAACGGGTCAGCGGTAACGACAATAACCATGTCGAGCTCATCCAACATGACAATCAGCTGCCCTCCATGTCCCCACGCGAAGTCGAAATGATGGTCGCCTACCCTGGCGGACCACCACTGATAGCCATACCCGATGTCGCTGATGGAAAGACCCCAGTTTGCTGGAAATCCGCCAGTCGCATTGATATCCTCCGAGTACCTCTGCAGTGATTCACTGACCCAATCGGCTGGAACGATCTGGTTCCCCTCGTATTCACCGTCGTCGAGATACAACAGACCGAACTTAGCCATATCGCGAGCCGAAAAGTGGAGATCACCACAGCCGTTGTTATTGCCCTCCGCATCCGTGCCCCATTCACCCACCTCCACTTCAATTGCCGAGAAAAGATGCTCCTCGGCGAATGACTTGAGATTTGTACCACACGCCCGGGCTACGATAATCCCCAGCCAGTTGGACGATAGATTGCTGTAATGGAACTCGGTTCC
>CAZHQV010000123.1:0-6211 GCA_964534285.1 uncultured Dehalococcoidales bacterium | reverse complement strand
CTCTTCTTCGCCGCGACAGAATGATTCAAGTATGGCGAGCTCCGCAGGGTGGTTCCCTTGCACTCTTTCGTCCTTATCTCATTCGTCGCTGGCGATATGAATTTCAAGGAAACGAAGAAAAACTATCTGTCTTTGGTGTAGATCCCAATGAGTTAATGAGAAGGAGAATCGTTGCAAACTATGCCGGTCTAGCACAGACACAAAAAGTAGACTATGTTGATGATATGATGAAGGAGATCATCACCGAGCAATTTGTCAGTGACATATGGAGCCCAGACGCAGGAAGTAGGGATCTTTCTCCAACATATTTTTCTGTTCAAGGCGATCTGACTGATGGGCCAATCTTGACCAAGGGATTTTCCTGGCGAAGGGTGATGAATATTCTGCAAGACTTGCAAAAGGCAAGCCGGGAAGCAGGAACAGAAGTTTTCTGGGATGTAGTAGTGAGTAATGTTACCTCATCTACTATTTCTTTCCAGTTTCGTACCAGAACCGGGCAACCAGGATTGGATCTTTCAAGTCAGGGCGTACTATTTTCTCTAGAAAAGGGCAATCTTCGCGATCCTTTTTATGATTTTGATGCCACCGAGGAAGAAAATTACATTTTTGCTGCCGGTCAGGGGCAAGAAGAAGATAGAATAACACAGGAAGCATATGATGTTGCCCGCTATAACGTCTCGCAATGGAATCGTTGTGAGGGATTTGCCGATGCAAGAAATCAAACTGCTACCAACGGAATTAGAGAATCTGCAAGAACCCTTCTTGAGATCGGACGCCCGAGGGAACGATTCGGTGCACACTTGCTGGATGTAGAAGGAATGAGATTCGGTATAGATTGGAACTGGGGAGATAAGGTGGTAGCAAGATACCGCGATAGGGAATTTACAGCTGTTGTCTGGACAGTACAGTTGAGCCTTAATCAGAACGGGTATGAAACAATTACTGCCAGATTGGATTATGGAGACTAGATGTTAACAGAAGAAGAAATCGTACGTAAAATAGCTAGTCTTGAAAGAGAAATCAGGTCTATTCCCAGACCAGAGATTTATAATGCTACTGGAGGTGGTCTTGTTGCTACTATTAACTTTATCATCGATGGGGGTGGTGCTGAAATTACGACTGGCATCAAAGGTGATATCGTGGTAGATTTTACCTGCACTATCCTGAGAGTGACTATGTTAGCCGATCAGGCAGGTAGCATAGTGGTAGATATCTGGAACGAAGCCTATGCCGACTTCCCGCCCACGGATGCTGACAGTATCACTGCCGCTGCTCCACCTACCATCGCTGCTGCTACTAAATCACAGGATACGACACTGACGGATTGGACTACGGCTATTTCCCCCGGGGATGTGCTGCGTTTTAATGTAGACTCGGTGACAGATATCGAACGGGTAACTGTCTCCTTGAGAGTGGCGCGAGGATAAATAATGGCTTTACCAGCGACGGATGCCTTCACCGACGATAATGGCACACCCCTACCTAATCATAATGCTAGTTGGACAGAGCTTATTGGTTCATTCGTCATCAATACCAATCAAGTTCAGTGTGATGGATTTGGCGGGGGAGATTTTACCGCCGGTGCAGGGTGGAATAGTGATGTATTCAATGACGATCAATACTCCGAAGCTACAGTTAGTACTATGGATGACGATCTTCCGATGATGGGACTGGCCGTGCGTTGTGATGTAGATACTCCAGCTGCTACATTTTATCTGTGGAATAGCAACACACTAGCTAGTTTTATTGGCAAGGTTGTGGCTGGAGTGCGCACAACATTAAACAGCGGCCCCGGAGAACAGTTCGATCCGTGGACCGAGGGTGATCGAATTCGCTTTGAGATAGAAGGCGCGGACATGCGGTTCTACATCAACGATGTGTTGACTGACACATGGAATGATGCAACAATTGCATCCGGTGCTGCCGGTATTGGATCTGTATTGTCAGGCGTAGACCACATGTTTGACAACTGGGAGGGCGGCAATCTGCTTGTTCCTTTCCCGCGCAGTTTTGCAGTTATGATAGGCTAATCATACCAATTCTCCTTTCCTTATATTGCTTATTGGTGTATAATAATAGCATTAGACGAGAAGGAGGAATACTTGAGTATTTACGGTGAGAGTAAGTATATCCATGGAATACACGAACCGGGTGGGGAGTTCCTGATTGAAGATCCGCCCGGTTGGATTATATTCACACACAAACTTGGGCACGATCCATCCCACAGGATAGGATTTGACTATGCTCCTTGGGCCAATAGTGGGTTTGGCATTATCGCTAGACTGAACAATGGATATGGCAATGATGGTACAATTCCATTGCCTGGTGAGTATATTAACTTTGCCAAGCGATGTGCTAATTGGGTACAATTCTCTCGGGGTTGCCACCTGTGGATTATCGGCAATGAACCTAATCACATAGTAGAAAGACCCGATGGGATAGAGATTGCCCCCGAGGATTACGCTGTATGCTTTACCGAGGTTAGAAAGAGAATACACGAGGTTTCCCCACAACACAAGGTAATTGTTGCTGCGGTAGCTCCTTGGTATTTTCCTCCAGACTGGATCGAATATCAAACTCGTATGCTGAATGCAATACAAACATTCGGTGGCGCGGATGGAATCTCACTGCATACCTACACACACGGTCCTGAACCCTGGCTGATTACAAATGAAGACAGAATGGATCCACCGTTTGAAGACAGGAGATATCATTTCCGTGCCTATCGTGATATGATTGTCGCATTCCCACAATCAATGAGAGAATTGCCAATCTATATCACCGAAACGGATCAGAATGCTCCATGGCTGAATATCAATAGTGGCTGGTGTGTAGAAGCAGTTCAGGAAATAGACGAGTGGAATAATCTAGGTGGGCAGCCGGTCGCATGTCTTGCATTCTATCGTTGGCCGAAATATGACATGTGGTATATCGATGGTAAGGAGAACCTATATCGGGATATTCAAAATGCTGTTGCGCTGAGAGTAGAAAGGGTTGACGTAGATGAAGGTGAAAATGAGGATAATCCAGAGCCGGACCCAGAACCTAGTCCGGACCCAGACAATGGAGAGGATAACATGACAGTAGTTTGGAGCGAAGATTTCGATGGCGAGTGGATATGTCAAGACGGAATTGCAGAGGTTAGGGTTCCGGCAAGAAATGATGGAACTGTACTAAGAGCCTTCTGGTACATGGGTGATATTGATGACTTTGGTGACAAGTCATACGTACAACCCGAGATCGAGAAAGAGAATGGGCAGACTTACCCGTATCGTGTTATGTCAGGAACAGGAAGTTGGAACCAGTTCAATTCGTATAACCTTCACTATGGAGGTGGATACTGCCAACCAAAATGCATCATTGGTGCTGAGTATAGATTCTCAATTTACGGTCATATGTGGACAGCAGGATCGGTACATGGTAGCCCGCCAGTAAGTGACGGGGATCCATATAACTGCCAGAGCTTTCTTGCCCTTGGTCCGCAGGGACAAACCGACCTATTTGCAGTAGGCGTTGTGGTTGGCGAGCATCACTGGTTTGACGCTTGGGATAATTATATTGAGTACACAATTGATTTTGTTGCTCAATCAGAACATCCCACGATCTTCTGGGTAGCGAGATTCAAGCATCCAGTACAGAACAATAATGCCTTCTGGGATATGGCGCGACTGTACCAGATGAGCGATACAGAACCGGGGCCGGGGCCGGGTGGCGGAATTACGGCAGAACAGGCAAAAAGTATTGCCCGTATTGTGGCACAAGAGGAAATCGAGAGAGTTATAAGTGCGGCGATGGACGCTGTTTACGAATAGCAATCGCCAGGGAGTGAAGTATGGGCGAGGAGGTAGTTCTATTAAAAGCTATCCTGGAAATCATATCAAGCTTTGGTGTAATTGGAATTCTCGGACTACTCATCGTCCTACTTTACCGGGGAGATCTCTTGCCGCGTAAAGTATGGGAAGAGCTCACAAAAAGTGCCATGAGAGAAATAGTTCAGGAGTTCAAGGAAACGCTGAATGAAGTTCTGGCAAAAGCCAGATTTAGCGATAGGTAAAGGAGAAAGAAATGTATGGGCCGTGGTGGATTTTAGTTGGTGTGTTACTGAGGATACTCATTCCATATGCGAGGGAAGGTCTAGAGACTGTAGTTAGACTGGGCACATTTGCATCGTGGCCGAAATTTGACTATCGATATCTCGCTATGGTGCTACTGCCAGTTCTGGAATATGGTGTTGCCTTTCTAACCATAGAAAATCTCTGGCAATTGAGCCTCGGCTGGGGGATGATCTATGCCATTGCCCTCGGCTGGAGCGGGATAGACATTGGCAAGGAAGTCATTCAGGCCGGTGCTGCCCTGGTCAAGATTGCAAATGTAGCGAGGATGAGAACATAACAATAGTAGAAGAAAGTAGAAATGACAAAAGGGCTAGATAATATCTAGCCCTTTTGTCATGAGACCTAACTTCGTTCTGACTTTCTTAATCTTCTAGAAACGGGAATCGCAAGGGGAGCTTTGCTTCTAGATACTCGTGGGCCTCTTCGACTGTAAGGAATGGTGCGTACTCGGCATTCCTTCTGTCAGAGACATCGCTGCACTGATCCCAGATACACGGGTTCAGGCCGACCATAGCCATTTTCCTTGCTCTACCACGAGAAATCTGCCTTCCTGACCGGTAGCAATATGGATCTAGTACTGAGCAGAGAGCAAAACCATACCCGATCAACTCGCCGTTTTCTCCCTTGTCTGTTTTCCTCTGCAGGAAACACTCTGTGAAACCACCCCTTGGGGCCGGAATCCACTGGGTTGCACCTCTCTGATAGTGCACCAGTTCACCATTAAGGAATTTGACCACGCGATAGTGACGAAAGATGTATTCGCAGTCACTCAGATCTATTTCTTCCACTTCCACTTCTTCCACTTCATTTTTCTGTGTCACCAACTCTTCACTCATTTGAATTTCCTTTCTCCGCTTCTTTGGCGGATATGAATGATCCTACAAAGGGGTTACGCGCCCCTTAATGAACGATCTAGCATTTCGTTGCAAATGCGGATGGATTCCAGATTGACTTCATACGGAATTGGTTCGACCGCGCTAACGTAAACAGCAAACCATTCGTCGGGCTGGGGGCCAAGGGCTAGCTGGTTGTTTAGATAAAGTGCCCGGCCAACTTCTTCTTCATTGCTCCAGCAACCATCTGTGTGTGTCATTTTTCCATCTGTAATACCGACAAGAAACCACCTGCACGTTTTTCCACATCCTTCGGCAAGATCCTTGATTTCTCCCTTCTCTCCGGTCATCGTTCTTTTCCCATCCTTTCTTTCGTCCTTGTTATATTGATCATCCTGGTCCTAGAAGAAAGACCCTTGAATGGGCTATGGATCTTTGGAACATCTGCAATGATCGTGAGCTCTGGAAAATCCTCTATGTAATAGTCGCTTAGCGGTCCCGCATCCAGGGCTCTTGCCCGCATACTCCAACCATCTCCATATAGAACAATCTCGTCTCCACACTCTGCCCACTCACCATATTTGTCTACCGGAAGGGCAACCCATGGCAATCCCTCATTGCAGTACTTCATCGTGCCGTTGTTATCGCAGTAGAGAGGGCTTCCCACAACTCCGATATACATTGTTGCAATCCCGATAATTATGGTCTGACTAATCCCCATCGCTGTCCTGGTAAGGACGGTATACGGGAACTGTTGTTTCTCGGCGAACCATGTTTATTCTTTTGGCATGATCAAGGACAATTGTACCGTTACTTAGCCCTTTCTTTATCTGTTTTCGCACCCACTTGACATTTCTGCCGATCTTTCCCGCTATCTCTGGCGCGGTGAGACCAATGGAATAATCTACTATGCCATTCTCCCGCTCCCCCGCTGCTTCAGCAATACATCGTTCAAGTTCAATCACCACATCATCTACGGTAATCTCTACTAAGGCGTCCATACCTTCTCCTCTCTAGGAGTATACATCCACTCTTGCGGCGGGAATGTCTGATAGTGGCTCTTGTGACAGACAATAACTTCTCCACCAACGGGCTCAACGGAGAATCCCATGTATTTGTCATAGCTGCCGTGCAGTTTCCAACATGGCAGGAAAATGACTCTGACCGGATAGTTATTGCCGCTATCTTCCGGGTGATGGAAGTGACCCGAGAATGCAATATTCGGAAGCTTCCTGCCTAATCTCGCGGCGGTCATTGTCATCT
>CAZHQV010000122.1:0-6264 GCA_964534285.1 uncultured Dehalococcoidales bacterium | reverse complement strand
CGGGGAGCTCAGCTCGAACTACGAAGTTGTCACCCTTTTCGTACACCTCCACACTTGGCGTCCAACCCAATTCCTCGGTGGGCACACGCCACCAGACCAAGGGGCGCCTCCTCATCGCGAGTGGGTATCTCATCATTTCGTCCATATGCCGCTCCATCTCCCTAAGTTCATCCCAGGGACGCCATCGATCAATCGCCATATCTAGTCACCTCCTTTTGTTTATTCTTTGCTTATTCAGCTCCAACAAGCATTGTGCCCTGCCCCCTGCCAATAGCCAGTACATTGCTAGCCTGCTAAAGCCGCGATTATTGCTTTATTGAATTTCGGTAGGTCAGCCGGCTTCCGGGAACTGATGAGATTATCGTCTTGAACCACGGGTTCGTCAACCCAGTTTGCCCCAGCGTTCTTGAGGTCTACCGCTACCGAGGGCCAGGAGGTAATGCGACGACCTCGGACTATGTCTGCGGAGATGAGGAGTTGTGCACCGTGGCAAATAGCCGCTACCACGTTGCCCGAGTCATGTGCCTTTCTGACTAGGTCGATCATAGGTTGGTGCAGGCGCATCTTGTCAGGGGCATAGCCGCCGGGCACGATAATGGCATCAAAGTCCTCCGCCTTGACTTTGTCTGCAGCAGCGTCGACTTTGGCTGTCACCGTACCCCTCTTACCCTTATAGCTTTCTCTCGAACCACTGCCCACGACCACCACTTTGGCACCAGCGTCCTTCATTGCCCTCAGAGATTCGACAAATTCGGAATCCTCAAAATCATCTTCAACCAGAATGGCAATGCGCTTCCCTTGGAGCATAGCTACTCTCCTTTGTTTGCTTCACTATCCTGCCTGAGAGACGCCCATTCCTCGGCGCTCGCCGCAACCGCACCTTTGCTCTCCTTGCGAATCAGGGCGTTTTCAAGGCGTACACGAAAACATTATAGGAAGCTAAGCGTGAAGAAGTCATAAAATGGGGAGGAAAAACATTGAGAAGTTATGACATTTTGGGCTTGGGTATTGAACCCAGGCCTAAGCCTCATTCTCAGCTTTGGGAGGGAATTCCTCCTGCTGTTCAGGCAGAGGGCTGGTCCATTATGTAGCCTGTCTTGGGGATGGTACGAATTAGCCTGGGGCTGTCGGGGTTTTTCTCCAACTTGTTTCTCAGCCGGCTGATCCATGTCCTGAGTAACTGAACATCGTCGCGGTATTCGGGCCCCCACACACGGGTGAGTAGCTCCTCATAGAGCATGAGGAGCCCAGCATTGTGTGCGAACTCACTCAGCAAAAGCCATTCGATTCGGGTCAGGTGTGTTTCCTCGCCCCTAACGACAACGCTGCGCCTCCCAAAATCAATGCTCACATCGCCTAGAGAAAGCCGATCAAATATCTTGCGTTTTTCAGCGGGTTGAAGACGGCGCCTGACTGCCTCGACTCTGGCCACTAGTTCCTGGGGATTGAACGGCTTCGACAGGTAGTCATCAGCACCCTGGACGAGACCCTTGATTCTGTCGGTATCGGCTGCCCTGGCGCTAAGAATGATAACCGGCACGGCTGAAAAGCTACGCAGCTCTCGAAGTGTCTCAAAGCCATCCATCTTGGGCATGAGCAGGTCAAGCACTATCAGGTCAGGTTCTTGGCACTGAGCCTGCTCCAGCGCCTCTAGGCCATTACTGGCAGTCAGTACCTCATACCCTGACGCTGTCAGCTTGGACCTGAGGAAGTTGAGAATTCGTTCCTCGTCGTCGACCACGAGTATGCGAAACCTTTTCATAGTGGCCCCACAGGGAAACTCCCCAAGATTGGCATAATAGGAGAACATTCAACGGATGTCAAAGTCCCCTCATGGATATGCGGCGTCCGTATTGCGTCAAAACAGACTGTTACCAAACCGGCTAAGGTTGCGTCACGAATGGTGCTACCCAAGCGTTATTGGTCTTGGGCTTCCTTTGTTGATGGGCGGGGCGTTCCGCCAGATTCCACAAACGCTGTAAATTCTCATTGATTTGTTTCAGCAGTGTGACAGGATTGAGACCGTGGTATGTTGCTGCGAGCTCCTGTCGTTTAGGTTCTGTAAGCACGCCAGCTTCTAGTAAGCGCTGATATGGTGTTCGTGCCGTGTCATAGACCTTGTGTACCTTAGCCCGATGGCTGGTCTTGGTCACCAGCTTCATCACCGACTGAAAGAAGTTCACATAGAGGCGGAGGAGATCGTAGACAGCATTGAGCGCCTCTGAAGCTGTTGGGGAGCTGTAACGGTCGTAGCCCACTAGCCGCCGCACCACCGACCAGGTCTTCTGCTGTATGTAACAGCTGTCATTCTTCTTATAGGAACGGGAGCGGGTGAAGGCAATTCCCTCTCGCTGGCAATACGTATAGAGATGCTGGTTGATGAACTCGCCCCGATTATCTGAGTCCAGCCCTAGCATGGCGAAGGGGAGGCGTTTTCGGATCCGATGAACGGCAGCGCCGACCCGCTCCTGGCCTTTCCCCCATACCCCAGCACACTCTACCCAACCACTAGCTACATCCACTGTAGATAGGCTGGTCAAGTAGAAGCCTTCCATGCTGTCACCACAGTGAGATACGAAGTCTGCTTCAACAAAGCCAGGACGGGCATCCTGCCAGTCAGCAAAAGTTCTGATGGGTATTGAGCTCTTAAGCCATCTGCCTGGCTTGGTGGCAGTAAAGGAGTGACGCCCACCGAGCCCCCGATAAGGATGCAGGAGCCGATCAATGGTTGAGGGGCTCATGGGACACAACTCGGCTTCAATCTCAGCAGTTATGCTTTTGTCATCGTGCCTCCTTAGGAGCTTGACCAGTTCCGGCAGGAAGGGGTATAAGCGCTTGGAACACAAGCGGACAGTGGCTTTCCAGACTACCTTTAGTGCGTCAACCACAGCGGCGCCATATAGCCGAGGACGCCCACGCTTTTTGCTTGTCCTGGGCAGGTTCCCTTGGCGCAGCAGGCGGATCACCGCCTTGCGATGATAACCCGTGACACTTGCGAACTCGTCCAAAATGCTTCCCCTCTCCTTCTTCAAGGCTCGGAAGTAGCGCCCTCGCACTGGGTCAGTGTATTCGGCTATGCTGCCTCTTGTCATTCTCTCCCCTTTCAGTAACACTATTTCTGAGGCAACAATACCACTTTGGGTAACAATAATTATGACCCAATTCGTCCTCTTGTCGGACTTCGGAGAAACTGGTAGACTGGGAGTCACCATTGTTCCCACGCTAGCCCTGGAGCGCCATCTCCGGATCGTTGGGAAATCCTACTCTCTGCCACAGAAGCTCCATTATTGAAGGCGGAAAACAGTTTGAAACGAAGCCCGAGGTTCTTCTACGGTTGGATCGTCGTAGCTGTAGGTTTTGTCATCATGGCGGTTGGCTACGCGCTTAGGAACTCCTTCTCCGTCTTCTATCCTGCCATCGTGGAGAGCTTTGGCTGGGGGCGAGGCAACACGGCGTTGATATTCTCCATCCAAATGTTGGTCTACGGTTCGGTATCGCCAGTGGTAGGCAGACTGGTGGATAGAATTGACCCGCGAGTGGTTCTGTCAGTAGGTGCTTGCATTATGGGAGGAGGTATGGCCCTGTGTAGCCTGGCCACGACTCAGTGGGAATTCTACCTCCTCTTCGGGGTAATGCTGGCGATTGGACTTAGCATGGTAGGCATCACGCCTCTTGGAGCCATAGTCTCGAAGTGGTTTGTCAGGAAGCGAGGCCTGGTCTTTGGTATCCTAGCTGCTGGCTTCGGCGTCAGCTTGATATCAGCTCCCATCGCCCAATCTCTAATTTCCAGCTTTGGCTGGCAGAATGCCTACGTCATCATAGGGCTCTTCTCCATTCCGCTTCTTGTGCCTCTGTGTATTCTTTTCATACGTCGTAGCCCACAGGACAAGGGGCTTCTTCCTAATGGCGCGCTGCTGGCATCATCTGAGCCTCAAGCCCTGTACGAGCATCAAGGAACAGCCAACTTCGAGAGGAAATGGGCTGGCACTACCTGGACACTTGGGCGTGCGCTCAAGACCTGTCAATTCTGGTTGCTCTTTGTGATCTTCTTTTGTGCCATGGGTATCGGGGAGACTATAGCCATAACTCATCAGGTCTATTTCTTCAGGGATGTGGGTTACGAGCCTATGCAGGCTGCCACCATATACGGCGTATTTGGCGTTGCATTCGCAGTTGGGAACCTCTGCGGCTACTTTTCCGACCGCTTGGGGCGGGAAAAGGTCTTCATATCGGGTTGTTTGCTGAGCGCCGGGGCTGTGTCCTTGCTATTCCTTATAGCGGACACAACTCAACCCTGGATGCCCTTCCTGTTCGCCATCTGTCTGGGTATCGGTTGGGGGGTTGCGGCACCAACCTTGCTTGCCACGGTTGCTGACCTTTTTCAAGGGAAGAACTTTGGCTCCATCATGGGTTGTATGATACTGGGCTTCTCCGCGGGTGGTGCCGTCGCGCCGTGGCTTGCCGGGATGCTCCACGACAGGACCGGTAACTACTTCGTGGCTTTCCTTATGCTCTTAGTCTGCTTCGGAGCCTCCGCGGTGCTGATGTGGCTCGTTGCCCCGCGGAAAATAAGCCCTGTTCCCTACTGGGGGGGGGCACTAGATGGTGCTGTGCTGTGATTGCAGGAACCGGCTGGCTTTGGAGAGCACCTCAAACTGTGAATCGTGCAACCGTCTCAGTTTCAGCACCACCGCTGAGATTGCCACGCTTCGCTCGCAATGACAAGAAAGAGTTTGCACCAACGGATCCAGGGGGACCGCTGGGATATGTTGGCAGTCCCTGCAGGCAATAATACGATGACGAGCCAAGGTGTGCCCACATTCTTAGGCGACGAAACGGGATAGAGACAAGGAGATGGCACTATGGATTGTAGACAATCACCTGATGAGATTCGCAGGGTTGCCATGGATTTTGACAATGCGATCGAAAGCAAGAACATAGAGCTAGCCCTCTCCAGTTTTGCTGAGGATTGTGAAATCCAGCTTCTTGGGGTGTGGCTGTTAGGGAGGGATGGTGCAAGAAAGTGGATTGACTGGCTGTACACGAATCTGGCCGAGGTTAAGTTCGTCCCAGTTACCGTTATGGTGGATGGGAACGCGTTCTTTGAGGAATTCATACTGGAGGGGAAGCTCCATAACGGGGTGGAAGTACGGTCAAGACAGGCGGAGGTCCTGATATATGAGAACCTCCTCATCAAGAGTCTACGACTGTATTTCGATAGATTGGATTTTGCGGATGCAGTGGCAAAGGGACCTATCAGCAGGGCAATTAGTCGGCGATTGGTTAGAACGTCGCTAAAGGGATTGGCCTAGTAGTGCCAGCATTGCCGCAGGCCTGCCGAGATTGTCATTTGCCGGTTGCAAAGCATGCGCTCTAGTGTCACAATCCGCTGTGGTGGTAGTCGCTGGGTCAAACGGTCAGGCTGAAAGCTGGTTCAAAACCTCCGCCTGTTGTAAGCTAATTTCATTGCAGGCAATTTCACCAGTGTAGCGGTGGCCCAGCTTCAGCAGGCAGCCGAGCTGCCTGTTCGAGCAATGCGATTCTCAAGGCATGTATTTCCCGCAGTCTGGCATTGCTATGGGCACTTTGGCTGAGGACCGATATGGTGTGGTGGCGGCCAGTTTTGTCGTCATCTGTGTGATGTACCACTCAATTCTAGGCACGACAGTTGGGAACCTGTTCGCAATGACGCAAAACGCCAAAGCCGCTTTGATGTTTGCCTGGTGCTATTCATTGCATTATAATAGCCTCGTAGGAAAGGTGGAGGAACATAGACTCGACGACCCATCCATGTGGCCTCTAGCAGTCTCAGCGGTCTTGCATCTTTGGCTCGGTCCGAGAGGTGGATACCTGGAGGGATCGCATAGTGGTTTAGTGCGGCCGCCTGCTAAGCGGTTATCCCGAGAAATCGGGATCGTGGGTTCGAATCCCACTCCCTCCGCCATGATGACTCTTGAGGGGCTCCCCGGAAAGTCTGATAAGTAGCTGATTCGCAGAGCTGGCAGCAATTAAGCAATCGAGCGGTCCGCAATGCTGCGAGCCCAGATTGATGGGCGTTATCTCGCAGAATGCGCTATGTCTCCGTTTCCCTAGACTACATAGTTCAAGTATAATGAGCAAAACTTTGGAGGTGAGTAATGGTTGTTTCTTCACAATTTAGCTTGGTGGGTAGGGTGGCCATTGTGACTGGTGCAGGCCGGGGAATTGGCAAAGCGATAGCTTTGGGCTTGGCTGATGCTGGAGCTGATGTGGTGGTTGGTGCTC